>JBNMMB010000022.1:0-39644 GCA_050875105.1 Prevotella sp.
CACTCAGAAAACCAACAGGCAATAAACCGATTTAAACCGGCTCACGCTATCGTTAACTGATATAACGTTATTCAAGCGGATTTGCCTTAACAGGTTTCTATCGATTTGCCTAGTGCGGGCTTCGCTCGGCTATGCCCGTTTTCATAAATCCACTTAAATAACGTTATTGTTAACTGATGAAACGGCTCACGCAATGCTAAACTAATCAATAGTGGGTGACGTGTCTCACGTCAAATGGAAGAAGGCCTTACGGCCTGTGACGTGGGACACGTCACCCACTGCAAGAGCTGGCAGACAAATGTGGAATGTGGTGGTGCGCTATGCAATGCCGAGCAGTTCGATCTCGAAGATGAGTGTCGAGCCACCGGGGATGCCGGGCTGCGAGAAGCGGCCATAACCCATCTCGGCGGGCAGGTAGACCTCCCACTTGTCGCCCACGCACATCTGCTGCATGGCGATGATCCAGCCCTCGATGAGATCGGACAGGCGGAAGGCCACAGGCGTGCCGCCACGGCTGGAGTCGAACTTCTTGCCGTTGATGGTCCACCCCGTGTAGTGGGCCGTCACGATGCTGCGGCGAGAGGGATGGCGACCATCGGCCTTGCCCTCTGCCAACACCTTATAATATATACCCTTGTCGAGGGCCTTCACGCCCTCCTCCTGCGCCTTGGCCTCCAACCACTGGCGGTTGGCCTCGGCATAAGCTTTCTTGACCATGTTCGTTCTGTTGATGAGGTGCAAAGTAAACCAAAATAAACGAGACGCACAAGCATTTTGGCAAAAAACAAAAGAAAATATAGAGCCTACCCATGGACTGCCAAAAAAAATCGGGGCAAAGCCTTGCGCAATAAGGATTATTGCGTATATTTGCAACCATAGAACCTACGGACGGCAACGACCGCAACTTTCACAACCTAACACCCTGGCCTATGACACGCAACAACCTCCTCAGAAGTGCCTATCACCTCTACGCCGACGGCTTCCGCGAGATGACTCTCGGAAGGGTGTTGTGGTTGGTGGTGCTGGTCAAGCTGTTCATCATCTTCTTCGTGCTCAAGTTGTTTTTCTTCCCCGACGTGCTCGCGCAGCGGGCGGGCGGCGACAAGGCGGCCTACGTGGCCACACAACTGACGTCGGGGCCCGCCACAAAGTGAGGTGAGCTCCGTCAGCACAACATCCGCTTATCACCCGATCCTTTTTATAACCCTAATCCGAACGTTATCCTATGACAAACCTGTTAGCTATCGACGCAAGCCTCATCGACTGGTCGCGCGCGCAGTTTGCGCTGACCGCCATCTACCACTGGCTCTTCGTGCCCCTCACGCTGGGCCTGGCCCTCATCATGGGCATCATGGAGACCTGCTACTACCGCACACAGAAACCTTTCTGGAAGGAAGCCGCCATGTATTGGCAACGGCTCTTCGGCATCAACTTCGCCATGGGTGTGGCCACGGGCCTCATCCTCGAGTTTGAGTTTGGCACCAACTGGAGCAACTACTCCTGGTTTGTGGGCGACATCTTCGGCGCCCCGCTCGCCGTGGAGGGCATCGTGGCCTTCTTCATGGAGAGCACCTTCGTGGCCGTGATGTTCTTCGGTTGGAAGAAGGTGTCGCGGGGCTTCCACCTCGCCTCCACATGGCTCACGGGCCTGGGCGCCACCATCTCGGCGTGGTGGATCCTCGTGGCCAACGCGTGGATGCAAGACCCCGTGGGCTGCGCCTTCAACCCCGACACCGTGCGCAACGAGATGACGAGCTTCGCCGACGTGGCGCTCTCGCCCTTCGCCATCAACAAGTTCTGCCACACGGTCACCTCGGCCTGGGTGGTCGGTGCCGTGTTTGTCATCGCCGTGAGCTGCTGGTACCTGCTGCGCCGCCGCGAGCAGGAGCTGGCGCGCCAGAGCATCCGCGTGGCCACCATCGTGGGCATCGTCGCCGTGGCGCTCACCATGGTCACGGGCGACGCCTCGGCGGTGAAGGTGGCTGAGAAGCAACCCATGAAACTGGCGGCCATGGAGGCCCTCTACGACGGGGGCGAGGGCGTGGGCCTCACCGCCGTGGCTGCCGTCAACCCTTTCGAGCAACCCGACTACGCCGAGGGTGGCGAGCCGCCCCTGCGCATCGCCCTGCCCCACGGCCTGTCACTCCTGGCCACCCACTCGCTCAACGGCTATGTGCCGGGTGTCAACGACATCATCCGCGGCTACACACGACCCGACGGCGCGCGCGAGCCATCGGCAAAGGAGAAGATGGAACGGGGACGGCGCGCCATCGCCACGCTGGCCCAATACCGACAGGTGAAGGCCGCCAACGCCCACGACAGCCGTCTGCCAGGCCTGGCCGCCCAACTGAAGCAGGACATGCCCTACTTCGGCTATGGATACATCAAGGACACGAGTGAGCTGGTGCCCTACATCCCCATCAACTTCTATGCCTTCCGCGTCATGGTGGGCGTGGGCACGTTGCTGTTCCTGTTCTTGTTGCTCATCGGCCACATGGCCTGGCGCCGCGACATCACCACCACGCGCCGCGAGCTCCACTGGGCCGCCCTGGCCATGCTGCCGCTCACCTATGTGGCCAGCGAGGCCGGATGGATCGTGGCCGAACTGGGCCGACAGCCGTGGGCCATACAGGACATGATGCCCACGGTGGCCGCCGTGTCCGACTTGCAGCCGGGCAGTGTGGCGCTCACGTTCTGCCTGTTTCTCGTGCTCTTCACCGTGTTGCTCATCGCCGAGATACGCATCATGACCAACACCATCCGCAACTACAACAGCCATCAGTAACACACTAAACACTCACAACTATGACATACGCTTTTCTGCAACAATATTGGTGGTTCATCGTCTCGCTGCTCGGGGCGTTGCTTGTGTTCCTGCTCTTCGTGCAGGGTGCCAACTCGCTGGTCTACAGTCTGGGACAGACTGAGGAGGGCCAGCGACGGGTGCTCGAGTCGACGGGCCGCAAGTGGGAGATCACGTTCACCACGCTCGTCACCTTTGGTGGCGCGTTCTTCGCCTCGTTCCCGCTGTTCTATAGCACCAGCTTTGGCGGCGCCTACTGGTTGTGGATGATCATCCTGTTCTCCTTTGTGCTCCAGGCCGTTAGCTATGAGTTTCAGCTCAAGCGCGGCAACCTGTTGGGCACGAAGACCTACCGCTGGTTTCTCATCCTCAACGGCATCGTGGGACCGCTGTTGCTCGGCGGTGCCGTGGCCACCTTCTTCGAGGGTTCCAACTTCCTCATCTCCAAGGCCTCGCTGACCGACCTCGGGGCGCCCGTCATCAGCCGTTGGGCCAACGCCTCGGCGGGGCTCGACGCCCTCGTCAACCCCTGGGTGCTGGTGCTCGGCCTCGCGGTGATGTTCCTGGCGCGCGTGTTGGGCACGCTCTACATCATCAACAATGTCGACGACGACGCCATCCGCCAGCGCGCCCGCACCCGGCTGCTGGGCAGCGCGGTGCCGTTCGTGGTGCTCTTCGTCGCCTACCTGGTCCACCTGTTGCTCAAGGAGGGCTTCGCCGTCGACCCACAGACGGGCGTGGTGGCCCTGGAGCCTATGAAATACCTGCACAACTACCTGGCCATGCCGCTGCTGGCGGTGCTAACGCTCGCCGGCGTGGCGCTGGTGCTCCTCGGCACGGGGCGCACCCTCGTGAGCAAGACCTACGTGCGGGGCATCTGGCCTGTGGGCACGGGCACGGTGCTGGTGGTGCTGTCGCTGTTGCTCGTGGCGGGCCTGGGCGACACGGCCTATTATCCCTCGACGGCCGACCTGCAGAGCTCGCTCACACTGGCCAACAGTTGCAGTAGCGAGTTCACGCTCCGCACCATGTTCTACGTGTCGCTCCTCGTGCCTTTCGTCGTGGCTTACATCGCCTATGTGTGGCGCGTGATGGACAAGAAGGGGTGAGTGATTGTCAAACGGTAGACAAAAAGACAACCTCTGCGTGAGCCTGTGAGCCACAGGCGAACAAAAAGGTTGTCTCCCTGTTGTCCGCCCGTTGGGCACCATCGCAGCAAAAGAAAAGTTGTAAAAGGTTGTAAAAGTTGTATGGGTTGTCTTAAAACCACAAGCGTGTTTGCCGATGATTTCAAAGACAACCAATACAACTTTTACAATTGTTTACAACTCTCATAGTGCCCAACGGGCAAACAACAGCAACAACTTTTTTATTTGCGCCCCTGGCGCAATGACGGACGAAAGGAAAAAGGAAACTAATATTTTTGTTTTTTGACGACAATAATAGACAATAGGGGACAATAAGTTTTTGTCTTTCCTTTTTCTTGACCCACAAAAAAGATTGTCCCTCATTGTCCCCAATTGTCGTCAAACAAACCCGAAATTTGCATGTTTCGCGTGCCAACCCAACCCAATTGCGTGAGCCCGTGAGCCGCAGGCGAACAAAAAGGTTGTCTCCTGTTGTCCGCCCGTTGGGCACCATCGCAGCAAAAGAAAAGTTGTAAAAGGTTGTAAAAGTTGTATGGGTTGTCGTAAAAATATAGCGCGCACCGGCCACGTTTCGGCGAATATTGTTAACTTTGCAGCCAAACGATGACCCTGCATATGACACGACATACACATATCACCATACTCCTGGCGTTGCTGCTGCTCCTGGCGGCCACACCTGCCAGCGCCCAGCGCCACACGCGCGCCACCCACCGATCGCTGCCCGCGAGCGGCAAGGCGCTTCAGCAATACGCCGACTCGCTGCGCCTCTACGCCGACTCGCTCTATGCCGACAGCGTCAGCACGCCACAGACCATCCAGGCCGACGACCTGGCACCGATGTTCCTGCCGATGACCTTCTACAAGGGCGTGGCCCACAAGGCGTTCTCGCTGGGCGACAGCCTCTCGGCCGTCGACGACCACCTGCTACACGTCTACCTCGCACGCCCCGACCTCGTGGCGGCCACCGAGAAACAACTGGAGAAGGCGGGACCGGTGCTCGCACCAAAGACCGTCACCGACAAGCCCGATGTGGAGATACCACAGACGAAACCCAAGGAGGTGATGCCCGACCCCGTGGACCTCGTCGTGCTGAAGCCCAACTTCTGGTCGTTCAGCGGCGACCACTACCTGCAATTCCTGCAAAACTATGTGTCGAGCAACTGGTATCGGGGCGGACAGAGCAACTACTCGATGGTGGGGGCACTCACCCTGCGCGCCAACTACAACAACAAGCAGAAGGTGCGCTGGGACAACACGCTGGAGATGAAACTGGGATTCCAGACCTCGCGCGGCGACACGCTACACAGCCTCAAGACCTCCGAGGACCTGCTGCGCTACACGGGCAAGCTCGGCCTGCAGGCCACCAAGCGCTGGTACTACACGTTCCAGGTGGTGGCCTCCACACAGTTCATGCGCAACTTCGGCACCAACAGCAACTATGTCTACTCCGACTTCCTCTCACCGCTCAACGTCAACGTGTCTATCGGTATGGACTACAACGTCGACTGGCTCAAGGGCAAGCTCCGAGGCAGCGTGCACCTGGCTCCGCTGGCCTACAACTTCAAGTTTGTGGACCGCGTGAACCTCGCCACGCGTTATGGCATCGAGAAAGACCACCATGCCCTCAACGACTTCGGTTCGCAGCTCACCGTCGACGTCACCTGGCGCTTCACCAACAACATCAACTGGCGATCGCGCATCTATGGCTACACCACCTACGAGCGCGCCGAGATGGAGTTTGAAAACACCTTCAGCTTCCAGTTCAACCGATACATCGCCGCCAAGTTCTTCGTCTACCCGCGCTTCGACGACTCGCGACGCCGCGACGACCACCACGGCTACTGGATGTTCAAGGAATACACCTCTCTCGGCTTCTCCTACAGCTTTTAAGCACAGCTCAGGCGATAGCCGAGCGTGACGCTAAGCGATGCATCATCTTCAATGGACTGGTATCACGGAATAGGCAACACCATGGCCTTCAACATCCTCTGCATGACGAGGGCAACCATCAATCACAGGGCATTGTGAAGGTCAAGTGCCTTTCCTATTCCATTTTCCGAAACCGCTCCTGTAATTCTTTCATTCGTTCTATCAATGCATCAAACGACAGTTGGGTTCCATATATAAAATGGTCGCACATTTCCGCATAGTCAGACTTCCAATCTGCCATAATTTCTTCACGAGGAATGAAATCTATCGCTTTTGGCATCAACTTGTCATAATCGACATATCCCACAGAATAATACACAGAACGATGTCTCACGATGCGCTCATACAAGTCCTTGTCCTTCAACGCTTGTTTGCCAAACTCCGTATCCATCAATCGCTCTAAGTCATAGAGATGGCGGGACATGCGGACATGGCGCGGCTCTTTCTTCTGAAACTCCTCGCATAACAGAAACGCCTTCTCCAAGAATGTCCTTGTTGGCACTACTGTCCTGATAGATGAACTGGCCGAATCGTCTTCGCCAGGAAACATCTGCTCAACATACGATGAGATCAATCGCGCTTCTGTCGGCTCATTCATCGACAGACAGCTGATTTCTATTTTTACTCTGGGGGGAATGTATTCATTGGTGGTCTTCAGGATGGAGTTGTAATGTACCAATATCACAGAGGGGTCCTTGTCACTTGCTACTGGCGTGACCATACCATTGTCACTCACGGTTTCCACTACATTCTCAATGCTATATCCTTTTATGCCCATGCTTTTCAGGTTGGCATCCAACTCATTGGAAATGACATCAAGTATGTATCGACGTGCCTTCTTGCGAAGTTTTTCACGTTGATTCTTGGTGGTTTTCTCTATTCCAAAGAATGTGTGGTTGACGGACAAGTCTATGTCTTCACTGAATCTTTCTATCAAGTTCCACCCCTTGCTAAGACTTGTGCCGCCTTTGAAAATAAGTTCACTTGAGCATGAGCACTTGAAGAGGGCGTTGAGCACCATTGTCACCCAACAATCCTTTTCCAAGGCCAACTGGTTTATCTTGAATTTCTCCTCCGCACGCTGCAACAGCGCTATGCGCTCTGCTTTTGTATGTTTTATCCAGAGTGTCATAGTTAATTGGTGTTGTTAATGACATTCGTGATTAACTTTCGCATCCATATTGGCATTAATAAGAGATCGAGCTTGAATAGCTCCATACGCTTCTCGTTGCCTATGAGCTTGCGTATTTGGGCTATCTCCTGCTGGCCGATATTTTTTTCACCTAAACTTTTAAGTGCTTGCATCAACAAGGCTCCCAACAAAGTTTTGAAGGCAAAATTTTTGGGGACGCTTCTCTTCAGTTCTATTTGCCGGTCACCTAATTTCAACTTTCGGCTACTTCCTGACGTTAGAAAGGTGTATTTTGTAGGAACTTGCGTGGATAACCCCAACATGTTTAGTGCTGTCATGCCGCAGGGCTGCACCTTCGACTTGTCGCGGTGGGCAATGGCTTTCACCATCTCGTCAACCGATGGATAGATGATGCCAAACCGAGTGTTCTTCGGTCGGAAATAGACACCATTGGCCAACCTAACGACATTTCCTTTTTTCTCTTCTACTGAAAGGGCACGACTTACCACCTTCTCATTTCCATTAAGATCTGAGAAGTCGGAAATGAAGAGTATCTGCCCTTCATGTATGCGTTCTATTCGTTTCGCTATCTCTGACATGCCTTTTGTTTTTTATGCCACAAAAGTACTCAATTTCAACGATATACAGAAGTCTGCCAATATCTATTTAACATCTTTTAAGTGGAAAACATTGCAAAAGTTTTCTACATTGAATGGCCTTAAACGATGGGGATGGCTGTTTCGTTAAACACGAGCCACATAATGATGCGTTGCTCCGCCCGCATGGCAACACTGCAACACGACACTGGCCTCACCAACAAGAAATTGACGCATAAAGTGCGGATATTGTTGCAATATGAAAGAATATTGCGCACATCATGACATAAAATGCGCAATCATTGCACCATATTTTGTGCAAAAGTATTAACTTTGCACCTGTTTTCAAGGATACTGCGAGTTTTCAGGAGTCAACAACCCACACTTTTGTCAATAAGCGTTTTTCTTTGCGCACACCAGCGAGCGAAGCCGGCCCGCACAGGGCAGACCCGAGGGGGGATCACTTTGAAGGAATCGGGACACAGCGCGCTGCTCATGGGCGCACCGAAACAAATGACTGGCGACGACACCCTGCCACAGGCGTGCCAACACGCCGGAACAGGTAAAAAGACAATACGTTATTATAAATTTTATCAAATCATTTATGAGAATCAGATTCATGCAAGCCCTGCTGGGACTGATGATGCTGGCACCCTCCGTTGCGCACGCAACCGAAGGCGACAAGGTCATCGACATGCTCGTGCTGAAGATGTCTGACGAGAGCACCAAGCTCTTCGCCCTGGACAGCCTGCCCACCATCACGCTGGCAGACGGCAAGTTCTCGGTGACGTCAGGCAGTGTCACGACCGACTATGAGCAGTCGGACGTGACGGAGTATTATTTTCAGAAGGTCGACTCGGCCACAGCCGACTCCGTGACGGCCATCAGCGGTCCCGCCGACAAGCGCTTCACGCTGACCTATGTCGACAACGACCGCGTGGTCATCACCGGCACCAAGGCACACAAGGCACAGCTCTACACACAGGCTGGCCAGCTCCTCGCCACACGCCCCACCGTCGACGGCAACGTCACCGTGAGCCTCTCGGCCTTGCAGCGCGGCGTCTATGTGCTCCGCCTGGAGAACGAGCATTCCTTCAAGATCATCAAGAAATAACATAACACACCGCACATGAAGAAATCATTACTCTTCCTCACGCTCCTCCTGGCCGTGGCCATCATGCCTGCCGCCGCCCAGCAGAAGCTCATCAAGAAACACGCCACGCTGTCGCTCATCAAGAAGCGCGCCCTGGGCGTCAAGGCCCACGCCGGCGAGCTCACCGCGCCCCAGACACTCGGCAACGCCGTGCTGGCCGCCTACTATCCCGCATCGGCCTCTGGCGAGGAGGGCAAGGAGAACTACTACCTCGTGCTCTCTGACAAGGACGGCGTCAACTATAACGTCTCGACAGGCGTCATCACAGCCACCGACGCTCGTGTGGCCGTGCTCGACCTCTATGCTCCCGAGGGCAACGGCAACGTGCTGCCCGCCGGCACCTACTCGGTCGACGGCGACCAGACTTACGACGCTGACCTCTCATGCCTGATGACCTACGACGCCAGCGGCAAGGACGACGGCGGCGTGTCGCTCGGCGGCGACGTGACCGTCACCAAGAAGGCGGCCGCCAGCGAGAGCGAGAGCGACATCTACACCGTGACCTTCGCCGACGAGAACGGCGTCAGCTACGTCTACGAGGGCGAGCTGTCGTTCACCAACATGGCCGGAGGCAGCAGCTCCGTCTACCCGCAGATCACCACCGACCTCAAGGGCCTCGACTTCAAGGGTGGCCTGGCTTTCTATCACGGCAACCTCATGGAGTCGAACACCGGCAACATGATCATCGACCTCTACAACGGCAGCTACAACGAGAACGGCGGCCTCACCGACAAGGGTGTGGACCTCTGCATCAACCTCTACAACCGCCTCTTCGGCGATCCCAAGACGGCCACCCTCATCCCCGGCACCTACACCGTGGCTCGCAACTTCAAGGTTAACACGTTCTTCCCGGGCATGGAGGTCGACTACATGGGCGTCACCATGATCATGGGCACCTATGTGAAGCGCCGCAAGTCGACAACGGGCAGCGACGACATCGACTATGACTACTGCTACATCGCCGACGGCACCGTGACCATCGAGCCGGGCGACGTGGAGGGCACCTTCAACGTGACCGTCGACCTGACCACCGACCGCGGACACCATGTGACGGGATCGGGCAAGAACATCGCCTTCCCCGTGAGCGACCTCTCAACGTCGAGCACCAAGGACGTCGACTCCAACCTGTCGTTCGACGTCGCACTCAACTTCGACCGCGTCAACAAGTCGCGCATCTATTCGCTCGGCGTGCAGAACGGCGTGCAGATCTTCACCGTCGACCTGGGTTCGCCCAGCGGCAAGGACGACCCTGAGATCATGGGCGACCAAGACCTGCTGCGCATGGAGTTCCAGACACCGGAGGGCAGCGCCTACCTGCCCGAGGGCACCTATCAGCTCATGGAGGAGAACCACCTCTACACCAACCTCTACAAGCCCTACCAGCTCACACGCGGCTACTTCGACAACCTCGGAGGCCGCACAGGCACGAAGTATGAGCACTTCATGAAGTGCAACTACCCGAAGGAGCACACCTGGGTGGTCGACAGCTTCGCCACCGTCTACTCGGGCACCGTGGGCGTCAGCAAGACCGACGACACACACTATAAGTTTGTGATCGACCTCTACGACGGCAAGGGCTTCAAGATCAGCGGCGAGTTCGACAAGGAGATGGAGTACTACTACAGCCCTGAGGCCATCACCGCCATCGACGGCGTGGCCGACGACCGCCAGCGCTCTGCCAGCCGCGTCTACACCCTCGGCGGACAGCTCGTGCGCACCGCCAACGGCACACCTGCCCAGAGCGTCAGCGCACTGCCTGCTGGCATCTACATCGTCAAGAACAACAACACAACCACCAAAATCGTTAAGAAATAATGAAGAAAATCATAGCTGCGGCCGCACTCATGCTCATGGCCGCCACCAGCATGACCGCACAGACCAAGCGTGTCATGACCGTCGTCAAGAAAGACGGATCAACCGTACAGTATAAGGTGAACAGCGTGGAGCGCGTCACCTTCAGCGACGTCACCCTGCCCTCGCTGCGCAACCAGATCGCCCTCGACGACGACGTGCAGGGCCTGACCAAGGCCACCCTGCTCGAGCAGGGCAACTACAATGAGTTCTCGCTCTACACCGCCGAGGCCGACACGGCCAACGCCACTGCCACCCTGCGCATCGTCATCGCCAAGAACCTCATGAGCCAACAGCTCACGCTGGGCGCCGACAGCCAGGACGACGTGACCATCTACTACAAGGGCCAGCAGGTGTCGCTCCAGGGCACCCTGCAGGTGCGCTTCGGACGCACAGGCCAGGTGGTGGTCAACCTTGAGAGTGAGACCGAGGCCTACAACGACCTGCGCTGCCGCTACGCCTCCACCTACTCTGAGGTCTACAGCGCCCTCAACACCCTCTCTGTCGAGAAGAGCGGCACCGCCGCTGCCACACCCGTGCTGTCGGCCTTCATCGTGAAGCCCGCCACCACTGGCGCCGCCACGCAGTTTGCCTTCGGCGACATGGAGGCCAACGTGCCCGACAGTCTCGTGAACGGCACACAGGCCGTGGCCGTGAGCATCTCGGCCTCGAAGCTCTATGGCGACACCATCGACATGGTCAACGACAACGACAGCTACTCATTCCAGTATTACGACTATGGCTCACGCGAGGTCTACGACAAGGTGACCGCTGGCACCATCGTCACCAAGCAGGACGCTGAGGGCAACCTCTACATCCACCTCGTGGCCACACTCGAAGACGGCCGCCAGGTCACCGTCGACTACTATGGTCCCGTCACCGAGGCCAGCTCGCTCGACGGCATGACTCCAGCTCCCGTGGCTGCCAATGAGTACAAGTACTACAACGCCGACGGCGACCTCACCATCAACCGCCAGCTCGGCACCTCTTACATCGACACAGACAGCCAGGGCAACACCACCTTCTACCTCATCCCCGAGGGCGAGTCGAAGTTCTCTTCCTACAAGGTGCAGCTCAAGGTGAGCGCCGATCTCATCAACGCTGGCGTGATTGGTCTCGACACGCTCGGCCAGACAGCCACCTTCGACCTGAAGTTCTCGTTGGGTGGCATCCAGTTGCAGTCGTATGCCGCCGGTCATGGCTATGGCAACACCGTCGACAACGGCACCTTGTGCATCACCAAGAGCGACGACGGCACGTATGACATCCAGGTTGACGTGCTCAACCACTACGACACGCCTTGGCATTCCAAGGGTGGCGACAACACCCACCTCGTGTTCCACTACAACGGCACATTCGAGCAATATTAATATAGGAAGGGGCGCTTGAGAAAACAGGCTGCTTAGGCCATAGGCCCATTAGGCCTATTGGGCATAATAGGCCCATTAGGCATAATAAGCATAACAGGCCTAAGCCCTCAAGCGCCCCTCCATCATCATCCATACTCAATGAATAAGAAAACATTCCTTTTCGCCGCCCTGCTCCTCCTGGGCACCCACGGCTTCGCACAGAAGTTGTCGCCCAGCACCAGCCTCATGCTGCAAGAGATGAGCAACGGAAAGCGAAAGGCCAAGGCAGCCGACGGCAAGGACAACACCGTCAACTGCTATGTGACTCTCAACAACGCCGACGCCATCGCCGAGATGGAGCGCCTCGGCGCCAAGGTGAACAGCCGTCTCTCGGAGACGCTCGTCACCGCCACCGTGCCCCTGTCGGCCATCGAGGCCGTGTCGAACCTCAGCGGCGTCGTGTCGCTGTCGGTGGGCACAGAGGCCCGACTGCTCATGGACGAGGCGCGACGCCTGCTCTATGTCGACGCCTGCCACCAGATGACCGAGCACAACGGTCCCTACACGGGCAAGGGCGTCGTCGTGGGCATCGTCGACAACGGCTTCCAGTATGACCACGTCGACTTCCTCAACGCCGACAAGAGCGCCTCGCGCATCAAGCGCATCTGGGACCAGCACGGATCGGGCAACGCACCCGCTGGCTACGGCTACGGCGTGGAATACACCAACTACGACGAGATGAAGGCCGCACGCTATGACCTGACCAGTGGTTTCCACGCCACACACGTCTCGGGCATCGCAGCCGGTGGCGACCGCTCCACCAAGTATTATGGTGTGGCGCCCGACGCCGACCTCGTCTTCGTGAGCTTCAACTCGACCAACGCCAACATCGTCGACGGCATCAAGTATGTCTTCGACTACGCACAGAGCGTGGGCAAGCCGGCCGTGGTCAACATCAGCCTCGGCTCGCACATGGGTCCGCACGACGGCACATCGGAGACCGACCGTGCCTTCGCCAACCTCGTGGGCCCAGGCCGCATCATCGTCGGCGCAGCCGGCAACGAGGGATTGGACAAGCTCCACGTGGCCAAGGCACTCACCGCATCAAGCAAGCAGCTCAAGACGATGTTCGACTACACCAGCGACCAGAGCAACAGCCAGTACAAGTCGGCCTATGTCGACGTGTGGGGCGCCAAGAACTCATCGCTCGCCGTGAAGGCGGTGGTGGTCAACACCCTCACGGGTAAGATCATCGCACAGTCGGAAGAGGTGAGCAGCAATGGCACCAAAGAGGTGAAATGGGTGGCTCCCGACGGCAGCGGCGTGGTGGCCCAGGTGGGCCTGTCGCTGCAGGACAACCCCACCAACAACCGCACCAACGTGCTGGTGATGAGCCGTGCCACATCCATCAACACGGGCTTCGCCGTCGGCCTCGTGGCCACAGGTGAGCCTGGCGACACCATCCACATGTGGAACAACGCCACGGGTGGCATCTTCTCCAACTTCAGCAAGCGCGGATGGACCGACGGCGACTACACCTGCTCGGTGGGTGAGCTCGGCGGCGAGAGCCCCGACGTGATCTCCGTGGGCTCGTTCAACTCGAAGATGTTCTATCAGCCCATCACCTTCCAGGGCACCGACCAGGGCTACGGCGTCAACGAGGACCTCGTGGGCCAACTGCTCGGCCACTCCAAGTTCTCAAGCTATGGCCCGACGGCCGACGGCCGCATCAAGCCCGACATCACCGCGCCGGGTTGCATCATCGTGTCGGCTGGCTCGCGCTACGCCGGCAGCTGGAGCGACGACACCAATGTCATCGCCCGCTCGGGCAGCGACGTCTACACCTCTGAGGTGGGCACGTCGATGGCCGCTCCCTTCGTGGCTGGCGCCATCGCTCTCTGGCTTCAGGCCGACCCGACGCTCACACCGGCCAAGATCCGCGAGATCCTGAGCAAGACGTCGATCAACAACGACAAGTATATCGACACGGGCGACAGCATCTTCCCCAACAACACCTGGGGCTACGGACGCATCGACGTGCAGCGTGGCCTGGAGAGCATCCTCGGCATCACGGGCGTGAAGGAGGTGCACACCACCGACGCCATGTTCCGCATCGACACCGACCGCAACGCACACACCGCCACGTTCTTCTTCAGCAGCGACAACGGTGAGGCCCAAGTGGCCATCTACAACACCCTCGGCCAGGCTGTGCTCGCCACCAAGCTGCACACCAGCGGCCAGGCCATCGACCTGTCATCGCTGCGCCAAGGCGCCTACATCATCAAGCTCCGCCAAGGCGACAGCACGCACACCGTGAAGGTGGCACTGTAAACAGAAACTGCAAGGGATCCCCCAGCAATAACCATCAAGGCCCGCCGAAGGACATTACCTTCGGCGGGCCTTTTTTTATTTTCAAACAAATTCTGAAATCAGGACGATAAGCGCGTTACAGGTTGGGACCTGCCACGTGGAAGTAGTCGAAGTCGGCGTGGCCGCCAAGCGAGCGGGTCGGGAAATAGAAGAGGCCCATGCGCTGGCCGCAGAAGTCGGGCCAGTCGAACTTCATGTGGAGTTCGTCGCCGATCTTGTTCCACTTCTTGTTGTCGAGGCTGTAGTAGAAGTAGCCCTTGTCGATGCGGTCGGTGAAGTCGGCTACGGTGCGCAGGTAGACCTTGCTGCCCTGGAGCGGGAGCTTCTCGATGATCTGTCCCTGGGCGTCGTCTTTCTTCATGGCGCGGCGCATGACGATGTATTTCTTGCCGTCGATCACCTCGACGCCGACATAGCCATACTGGTTCTGGAAGAGCGTCAGGCCCGCGCAGTCGCCATCCTTCATGCCACGCACGTCGAGCATCGTCTCGGCCTGGCACTTCGGGCCGAAGGTGCGCTGAGTGAGCGTGTTGCGGGCGTCGCGTATGTTGTGGGCCATCTGTCCGGCCTTCAGTCGGAGCCATCCCTTGCGCTCGGTGAGCGTCCAGTATCGGTTGTCGGGATTGTGGTTCCACTGCCACTCCTTCTTCAGGATCGACGACGTGAGGTCATACTCGCCACCCTTGCCCAGCGAGTGGGCATACTTGTCGGAGATGAGGTAGCGGTCGGGCTCCTTGCCGTTGACAAACTCGTCGCTGACCACGATCGAGGGCTTCGGCGCGCCCTTCTTCTGTGCGGCGGTCTTCACGGGGATGGGCATCACGGCATCGACACTCTTGCCGTCGTGTCCGATGATGGGCCACCCGTCAGCGCCCCACTTCATGTCGAGCAACACGGGCATGCGGCCCAGCGCACCCTGGTCTTGGAAGAAGAGGGCATACCAGCGTCCGTCGGGCGTGTCGACGATGTTGCCCTGCGCCACGCCGTTGTTCTTCTGGAAGTAGGAGCCGTCGGCATTCTTCATGTGACCGTTGAACACCTTGCGCACCTCCCACTCTCCGCCGAAGAGCTTCTTGCTGCGCCAGCAGATTTGTTGGCGCCAGGCCTCACCATGGCCGCCCTCGATCATGAACATGTAATAGTAGTCGCCGATCTTATAGCCGTGGTAGCCCTCGGCACGCAAGCCCTGCGCGGGGTTGTCGGCCTGGGTGTAGTCGAGCAGCTTGCGGCGCTCGCCGAGCTTCACGCCACCCTGTCCGTCAGAGATGACTTCGCAGATGTAAGCCTCGTGACGCTCAAGACTGGCGTCGGGATGGACCACATACTTCTTGCACTCGGTGCCCGTGTCCTCGAAGAGGAAGCCGGGGTCGTAGCACATGCTCACCTCGTTGCGGTGCCAGGGGCCATGCTCGATGTCCTGTGTGGTGAAGATATACGACTTCTGTGTGGTGTTGCAAGTCACGATGAGGTAGAAACGCTTCTCATACTTGTCGTAACGCAGGTTGGCGGCCCACGATCCGCGGGCGTAGTCGTTCTGTCCGTTCTTCAGGGCGAAGGCGTCGGTCTCCTCCAGTTGGTCGTGGGCGTAGCCCGCTATGGACCAGTTGACGAGGTCTTTCGACTTCATGATGGTGCATCCCGGCGACATGTGCATGGTGGTGCTGACCATATAGAACGTGTCGCCCACACGCGTGACGCAGACGTCGGGCACGTCGGCCCAGATGACAGGGTTGTGGAAGGTGCCGTTGCCGAGGTCGCGTGAGGTCTGTGCGCTGGCCGTCAGCGACAGGGCGCCCAGCAACAGGGAGAAGAATAGTTTTTTCATTCTTGATGTTGAAGGTTTAGGTTTATATCTCCTGCAAAGATAGCGCATTTGGGACTATCCACAAAGCGAAGGGACGCTTTTTTGACGCCACTGGAAGGCGAAGTGACAAAGGTGTGGCGAATATGAGACAAAAAAGAAACCGCTCACGCCCGCTGGCATTCACAAGGAATGTGTCAACGGCGTGAGCGGCTTGTGACTTGGCGCTGGATCAGCACCACGCTCATCCGAGTCGCTGCTCGAGATGCTGGCGGATGGTCTGGATGAAGGTGAGCGAGTTGACCTGCTTGACGGTGACACCCTGCATGAGGCCGGCGAGGTCCTTGGTGACCACGCCACTGTTCATCGTGTCGAAGCAGGCGCCCTCGAGGGCGTCGGCATAGCGCTGGAGGTCGGGCAGGCCGTCTTTCTCGCCGCGCTTGCGCAAGGCTCCCGACCAGGCGAAGATGGTGGCGATGGGATTGGTGCTGGTCTCCTCGCCGTCGAGGTAGCGATAGTAGTGGCGCGTCACGGTGCCGTGGGCGGCCTCATACTCATAGTTGCCGTCGGGCGAGACGAGCACCGAGGTCATCATGGCGAGCGAGCCGAAGGCTGTCGACACCATGTCGCTCATCACGTCGCCGTCGTAGTTCTTGCAGGCCCAGATGAAGCCGCCCTTGGAGCGGATGACACGCGCCACTGCATCGTCGATGAGCGTATAGAAATAGGTGATGCCGAGCGCATCGAACTGCTCCTTGTAGTGCTTCTCATATTCCTCCTCGAAGATGATGCGGAACTGTGCGTCGTAGGTCTTCGAAATGGTGTCCTTGGTGGCAAACCAGAGGTCCTGGTGCGTGTCGATGGCATACTGGAAGCAACTGCGTGCGAAGGAGCGGATGCTCTTGTCGGTGTTGTGCATGCCCTGTATGACGCCCGGTCCGTCGAAGTGGTGGATCTCCACCTCGCTGCGCTGTCCGCTCTCGCCCTCGAAGACGAGCTTGGCCGTGCCCGCCTCGGGCGCGCGGAGCTCCACACTCTTGTAGACGTCGCCATAGGCGTGGCGGGCGATGGTGATGGGCTTCTCCCAACCGCGCACGGCAGGCTTGACGCTGGGCAGCGTGATGGGGGCGCGGAAGACGGTGCCGTCGAGCACCGAGCGGATGGTGCCGTTGGGGCTCTTCCACATCTGGTGGAGGTGATACTCGTCCATGCGCTTGAGGTTGGGGGTGATCGTGGCGCACTTCACGGCCACGCCCAGTCGCTTGTTGGCCTCGGCGGCGTCGAGGGTCACCTGGTCGGCGGTGGCGTCGCGATGGGGCAGGCCCAGGTCATAATATTCGGTCTTGAGGTCGACGAAAGGCAGGATGAGCTCATCCTTGATCATCTTCCACAGCACACGTGTCATCTCGTCGCCGTCCATCTCGACGAGCGGCGTTGTCATCTTGATTTTCTCTGTCATGGGTGTCTTATTGTGTTTTTGTTGTGTTCATGATTGTTGCGCCAACTTGCGGTAGTGGTTGATGAGGCAGCCGTCGGCCAGGATGTCGCGCTCGTCGGCGGTGAGGTTTTGGAAGAGCAGCGTGAGCGGTTCCACCCGTCCGTCGGCATGGATGGCCTTCGCCTCGATGGTCTCCTTGCCTCCGAGGATGGCCTGGCGGATGCCGGGCACGAAGACGCGGTCGCCCACCTCCAGGGCAAACGGCGTGTCGCGACTGATGGTGAAGGGCACGATGCCCCAGTTGATGCAGTTGGAGCGGTAGCGCTTGGTGGCATACTCATAACAGATGTTGGCGTTGCCGCCGAGCACCTTCTGGCAGGAGGCCGCCTGCTCGCGTGCCGACCCGTCGCCGGGCTTGTTGGCAAAGACGCAGGATCCAAACGACGTGTCGGCAGCCGAGGCACCCACGAGGTGGAGCGTGTCGGCCACGTCGGCGGGCACCTGGCCCTGCTGGCGCTGTTGCTCTTTCTGCTGCACCTCCTTGGAGCGGCCCACATACTCGGGCACGCGGCGCGACAGCGCAAACTCGGCCAGGCGAAGGGGGTTGGAGCGGTAGCTCGACGTCTCACCCGAGGGGATGAGTTCGTCGGTGGTGGTCACTGGGTCGCGGATGACGGCCGTGAGCTGCAAGAGCATGTTGTCGGCCATGGGCGCCATCTCGGGCCAGTCCTTGATGTTGGGTCCATAGCGCAGGGGCTGTGTGGCGTCGGGGTGGCCGAAGCCGCGGTAGATGCGGCGCTGGTAGATGCGGTCGTCATAGTCGTAGGGGCGGTAGTGGCTCTCGTAGTCGACATCGGTGGCCGCCGTGATGACACCGCCACGCGCCGCCGAGGCGGCCACGGAGCGCGCGTCCATGAGCGCCACCATCGAGATCTGTCCCTGTCCGGGCTTCGATCCCTCGCGGTTGGGGAAGTTGCGGGTGGTGTGGCGGATGCTCAGGCCGTTGTTGGCGGGCACGTCGCCCGCACCGAAGCAGGGTCCGCAGAAGGCGGGCTTCACCACCACACCGGCGTCCATGAGGTCGGTGGTGATGCCGGCGCGGTTGGCGGCCACGAAGACGGGCGTCGACTGCGGATAGGCCGAGCAGGTGAAGAAGCCATTGCCCACGGAGCCCTGGCTGAGGATGGCGGCGGCCTCGCAGAGGTTCTCATAGGTGCCGCCGGCACATCCGGCGATGATGCCCTGGTCGGCATAGACCTTGCCGTCGTGTATCTTGCTCAGCAGATCGGGGTGCACCTTGTCGCCAAAGCGGCGGCGCGTGTCGTCCTCCACGCGGCGGAGCACGCCCTCGGGGTCGGCCTGCAGCTCATGGATGGTGACGGCGTTGGAGGGATGGTAGGGCAAGGCGATCATCGACTCCTGCGACGAGAGGTCGATGCGCACCATGCTGTCGTAGTAGGCCACGGCGCCGGGGCGGAGCTCGCGGTAGTCGGCCGGCCGGTGGTGGAGCTCATAGAACTGGCGCACACGGTCGTCGGTGACCCAGATCGAACTGAGGCAGGTGGTCTCGGTGGTCATCACGTCGATGCCCGACCGGAAGTCGACGGAGAGGTTGGCCACGCCGGGGCCGGCAAACTCGAGCACCTTGTTCTTCACGAAGCCACTCTCAAAGACGGCCTTGGTGAGCGAGATGGCCACGTCGTGGGGACCGATGCCGTGGCGCGGCGCGCCCTCGAGCCACACCAGCACCACCTCGGGCGCCTTGATGTCCCAGGTGTTGCGCAGGAGCTGCTTGACGAGCTCGCCACCGCCCTCGCCCACGCCCATGTTGCCATAGGAGCCATAGCGTGTGTGTGAGTCGGAGCCGAGGATCATGTTGCCGCACTTCACCATCTCCTCGCGGGCAAACTGGTGGATGACGGCCTGGTTGGCAGGCACATAGATGCCACCGTAGCGCTTGGCCGCCGAAAGACCGAAGACGTGGTCGTCCTCATTGATGGTGCCGCCCACGGCGCAGAGCGAGTTGTGGCAGTTGGTCATGGCATAGGGCAGCGGGAACTCCTTCAGGCCGCTGGCGCGCGCCGTCTGGATGATGCCCACATAGGTGATGTCGTGCGACATCATCGCATCGAAGCGGATGTGCATGTCGCGGCCGTGGCCTCCGCCGACGTCGTGGGCACGCAGGATACCATAGGCGATGGTTTGTTCGCGCGCCTCGTCGGGCGTCATGCCCGCATAGTCGTCGCGTATCTCTTTTCCGTTGAGGAGATAGACTCCATGATTGATGAGTTCGACCATAATGTCATTGTGTTTTGGATTTCGAGGAATAAAGTTACGACTATTTTCTCATTTGCAAACACTTTTCCTTGCATTTTCTTTCAAAAACGTGCATTTTTGTGACTATTGGGTATATTTTCTGCAAATATCCTACTATTTGTGCATGACCTTCGCCCATTTTGAGGATGGCAAGGTGATGGGCAAGAGGCGGGGTGGATGGGCCCCTCCCGTCGCCAGTTCCGATCGTCGGGAGGATGGCAAAAGTGACATTTTTCTTGCGCCAAAAGAAAAAGGATGACGCGTGAACCCGTTTTCTCATTATTATTTTATAACTTTGCAGCAATCGGTCAAACCAGCGCGGGCGATCGGCCGCGCCTTGGCCACAGTATAACATAATGACCCAAGAAAATGGAACAGCAGTATAAGCGCAACATCATGATCACGGGTGGCGCCGGCTTCATCGGCTCTCACGTGGTGCGTCTCTTCGTCAACAAATATCCCGAATATCACATCATCAACGTCGACAAGTTGACCTACGCCGGCAACCTGGCCAACCTCAAGGACATCGAGCAGAAGCCCAACTACACCTTTGTGAAGGCCGACATCTGCGACTTCGAGGCCATGCGCCAGCTCATGGAGCGCGACCACATCGACGGCATCATCCACCTCGCCGCCGAGAGCCATGTGGACCGCTCGATCCGCGACCCGTTCACCTTCGCCCAGACCAACGTCATGGGCACGCTCTCGCTCCTCCAGGCCGCCAAGCTCACCTGGGAGGCCCAACCCGAAGGCTACGAGGGCAAGCGCTTCTACCACATCTCGACCGACGAGGTCTATGGCGCCCTGCAGCTCACCGACCCCGAGGGCATCGAGAGTCCCTTCACCACGAAGGCCTCATCCGAGCATCACCACGCCTACGGCCGCGAGTTCTTCACCGAGGACCGCAAGTACCAGCCCCACAGCCCCTACTCGGCCTCGAAGGCGTCGAGCGACCACTTCGTGCGTGCCTTCCACGACACCTATGGCATGCCCACCATCGTGACCAACTGCTCAAACAACTACGGTCCCTACCAGTTCCCCGAGAAGCTCATCCCGCTCTTCATCAACAACATACGCCACCGCAAGCCGCTCCCCGTCTATGGCGAGGGCCTCAACGTGCGCGACTGGCTCTACGTCGTCGACCACGCCCGTGCCATCGACCTCATCTTCCATGAGGGCAAGGTGGCCGACACCTACAACATCGGCGGCTTCAACGAGTGGAAGAACATCGACATCGTGAAGCTTCTCATCCGCACCACCGACCGCCTGCTGGGCCGCACCGAGGGCGAGGACATGAACCTCATCACACACGTCACCGACCGTAAGGGCCACGACCTGCGCTACGCCATCGACAGCCGCAAGCTGCAACGCGAACTGGGATGGGAGCCCAGCCTCCAGTTTGAGGAGGGCATCGAGAAGACCGTGCGCTGGTATCTCGACAACCAAGACTGGCTCGACAACGTGACCTCGGGCAACTACCAGCGCTACTACGAGGAGATGTACAGCAAGCGATAAGCCGCCGCCCAACGGGCGACACGCCACCAAACGACAAAACGCCGGACAGAACGGTGCAGCGAGCCCATCGGCTCATGCTTTTCTGTCCGGCGTTTTTTTCGTGTTTTTGTCGCAAGTGTGCGGGCGGCGGCCTGCCACGCCTACATCTTCTTGATCTGCTCCAGCGCACAGCACAACTGGTCGGGGCAGCTCGTCGGCTTGTTGCCGCAGAGCGTGCCCTTGAGGCGTGCGATCACATCGTCGGCCCGCATGCCCTTCACCAACTGGGAGATGCCTTTCAGGTTGCCATTGCAGCCACCCACAAACGACACGCTCTCCACCACATTGTCATCGCTCACCGTCAGGTCGATCATACGGCTGCACGTGCCCTGGGTGTTATAAACCAAATGCTTCATATTGCTATTCTTGTATTGTCGATTTGTAAACTATTATCAGCATTCCTGCAAAGCGCCTAACAGCAGGCTTCTCTGTATGAGCGAAAGAAGGCGTCCGGATATTCATCTATCTTTCTGTTAATCATGCGTTTGCGGAATTCTATTACATTTATCCAAGGTGAAAACGGCCATTTTCTTACACTTTTCCAAGGTCATTTGGCCCGTTTTCATACACTTTTCCAAGATTTCGATGTTGCAAAGATACGCTTTTCCCTTGAGAAAGACAAACATTTTGTATTGCCCTTTTCAAGTAGACGCTAAAATTGATTTCAATGGGGACAGCTTTTCACAAGCGCTTGTCAAGAGCGAGACCGGGCCAAACCACAAGCCAAACCTCGCCCGTCATTGCGCCAGTGACGCAAATAAAAAGGTTGCTCAAGACAACTCATACAACCCTTACAACCTTTTACAACTTTGCTTTTCGGTGCCCATGATGGCCCAACGGGCTTGCAACACAGACAACTTTTGTTCGCCTGTGGCTCACGGGATCACGCGGCTGTTGCCTTGACACACAGATCACGCCCTCACAGATTTATTGACGACAATCGGGGACAATGATAGACAATCTTTCAGTTGGCAAGGGTTTTGAACGATGGGCAATAGCCCAACGACCTTTCGGCCCTGGGCAGGCACAGCGGCGCCCAGGGCCGGAAAAGGAGCGTGAGTTTCGCCCTATAGGGACAAAAGTGTAGTCTTCACTGTTTGACCGCTGACAACAGCCCATCGATTATTATACTTGGTCCTTTCTGAACGTAAATACATAGGTCACTTCTACCCAGGGCGCCGTTTCGCTTGCCATGGGTTGTGCACTTACTGGACTTTTTTGCAGACTCAAGTGGCAGAGCCCGAGCGCAGCTCGTTCCTCTAAATCTGCTTGAATAATGTTGTAAAAAGGCCTATGTAGTTTCATGTTTACGAGATTGGTCGAATTCCATCTTTAGCTTGTATATTTTAGAAGTGCAGTCAGCAATGTCACCACGATAATCCCTATAATATTTTAGTATATTACGAAATTTCTCATTGTCGGTCAACTCATTTATGTTGTTGAAGTTGTTCTTAAAAATAAGAGGATAGAGTTCCTCCCTTTCCTGACAAGTAAGCGCAGCCATGTCCTCACGCCATCTTTGAGTGTAGCCAAGATGTTCAAAGAACAAACGGAACAAAAGAAAAGTTTCGGGCATAATGAGCAGTTCCATGTATTCATCTACATTCTTGCCAAATGCCTTCTCAAAGAACGATACACCACGCCCAATTTTCCCCTTTGTGGCATTTAGGATGGCCTGCACTGCACGTATATATTTTCTATTCCAATGTTCTCCAATATAGTCGCGGTCGTGACTGTGCTCGTCGCGGATAGGATGGTACTTCATGGGAAACGAGTAAATGCTCACGTCAAGCGACTCGCATAGATCTACATTCACACGCATGCGATGGTACAGGTCTTCTGGCTTATCCCTAAAATTGTAGAGCAAGTAATTAGAAAATTCTTTTATCCCAGCCTTTGCACTCATAGTGATCGCCTTAGTGTAGGCTACTTCTGTCTTGACGTCGTCGAATGCTATGCGCAATGGGCGGACGGGTATCTGCGTGAGCAACATCACTTTGTCTTTAGTGAAGAGCCTTCCATCCACGCCCTGATTAAAGTCTATGTAGCGGAGACGTCCTTTCTGTTTGGCGTATTTTTTAGCGAAATATGGGGCAAAATCCTTATAAGTAAGGGTTAACGCCTCTTTTGTGCATGTTTCTACGTGTAGCAATCCATGACTCTCTCTCGTATGGAAAATTTTTGTCCTTTCGTCCACACTTAGGCTTTTCATGTCGTTCAGTTCGCATAGCAATTTCCAACTCTTGCGGATGTAGGCACGGTCATTCATGCCAAGGCGCAAGTTGCGTATGGCGATGTCGTACTGGTTAGGTTCTACAAACTTAGCTCCCGGGACAAAACCGCATGAGCGTATGTCCTCTATGATAGTGGAAAGGCTTTTCGAGGCAAGAACGTTGTTGTCCATCAACAAGAGGTTGCGTTGGTCTCCATAAAGTCGGCGTGTGCGCTCAATGCGTTCTTTCAACGGCAGATACTCTTGGTATTTAGGTTCGAGAATCGGCACCGCACAGAAAGGGCAATGACGTATGCACCCGCGTGTTGAATAGCTATAATATGAGCCGCTGTCGGGATAGACATAGTCTATTTCGTCAAGGATGGAGTAGTCAAGCGGCAATTCGTCTATTATGTAAGGGTTGTCCTCGTCAATGTCCTTGTATGGTGTATGTAAGGTGCCGCAGTGTGGTTTTATACCAGTGGTGGCCTCTATCTCGTTAGGCTGTATAGAGGCTAGCACTCCACCCACCATAAGGTTTTTCTTGTCCTTAACCATCAATTTAGCAAACTCTATGGTCTCAATGGTTATTTTCCAGTAGAAAGTGAACAACGTGGTAACGCCAACCCAGTCCCACTTGGGATGTTTTGCGTATTCCTTCTTGTGGTAATAATTTTTAAAGTATTCCAGCCATGGGTAAAGCAGGACGCTGTATTCGGAGTCGTCAAGCCCAATTTTCTCAAGGTCGGCTTTACGTCGATGTCTAATGTATGCAGCTATCTTGTCGGCACGCAGTTTCCAGTTTATGCTGCAGTCGAGCTGGCTCAGCTTCGCTATACAGTCATTGGCAATGTCGTTCACCAAGAATTCCTTCAAGTCGCCTTTGTAGAACACCACATGGTCGTGGCGCAGCCTAAAGTAAGTGGCCAGCTTCATGAGCGCTATAGGCGGAAACTTGTTCTTGTAATTTGGCTCTAACAATAAAACGTTGCGGTTCATCGTGTAATGTCCTCTTCAATCTTTGCAATCAATGCCTCGCGCTGAGTCTCGTCGGCAATGGCATTGTTTATGGAGGCGTAAATCTTGCCTATAAGTTTTTTTTCTTGCTTCGAGTAGCGGGAGTATATAGGGGAGTCGGTGCGAAACTTTGTCTTTTGTTGTGGTGGCGTGTTTCGGCCTTGTCTTGCTGGAGTTTGAATTTCTTCAACCACTTTTTCAGACTCGAATTTGTCAATGAAGCCGAGTAGCGGAGATTGGGCGTCCTTCATCTTTTTCTTTATGTTGGCAAGCGTTTGCTCGGCCTTAGCGGCTTTCCTCTGGTGCTCCTCAAACTGTATTTCCAGTTTTTCGCGCTCCTCATTGCTTGTGTAGCCGCTCTTCTCTTTTTTCTGTATTGTCTCGCGCAGTTTCTCGCTCTTTTCTATTGTCTTGGTGTTTGAGCGCAAGGATTGGGCCTGATAGCACAATTCTTTCAGCTTGAGAAAATCGACAGCAATTTTGTGCTCAAACTCAGTGCAGGCTTTGTTCTCTCCGAAGTAGTCGCGACGCGAATTGGGTATGAGGTCCTTGCTTACGGCATGTATCTCACCGAAGTAATAGAACGAGAAGCGTTGGTCACTTGTCTTGTCGAAGAACTTCTTGCATATCTCTTCATCGCCAATCTGAATGTTCTCCTTACGCAGACGTATGCCTCGTGCAATGTTCTTGGATTTCATCTGTCCGTTTAGCCGCGAGATACTGTACCACCCCCAATACATGACGTTGCCGTCGTCGTCCTTCTCAAGAAGGAAGTCAACTCCGAGAATGTCATCGACCTTTTTCTTGCCGCCGTTGTTATCCTCGTATATGCTACTGGTGTAAGGCTTGTAAATCTGCTCTCCGTTGATGCGTATATTGTAGGTGTCGACCGTAAGACCATGTTCTTTCATATACTGCCTAATAAGGTTTCTATAAATGAACTTCGAGTCTATATCCACAGGAGCTACCATCGAAAGATAGTCACGCACGCTGTCGATGTCGAGCAGGTCGTCGGAAGTCACGTCCTCGAGTATTACCTTGAAATAATGCATATCCTTGTCCTCCTTCTCAGTCCTGAAGTCGGTCACCTGCATGAGCACATCCTTGGCTTCGGCCTCGTTCTCGCGGTCGTTGATGATTAGTTTCAGCATCTCGGCGTCCCAAGTCATTACTGATCTCACGCCCTCGCCATAATAGGAAGTTATGAATGTAAGTTTGGAACAGTAGCCCAGTCCGCCGAGACGGCCTATGCCTCGGAATCCCTTGTCCACTCCACGTTTTTTTGTTGAGTGCGCCACATTACGCAGGATAGGCACTACCTTGTCCTGCGGTATTCCAGTGGCGTTGTCATCGATTTCGATAGTTCTCTCTTCTCGATTTATTATAACGTCTATCTCCTCCTCTCCCTTTTCAAGAAGAGACACTGCAATGGCCTTGTCCACCTGGTCTGCAGCATTCTGTATGTACTCTCTGTAGATGAAGCGACTGTCCTCATACATGCCAAGCGTGAGTGATTCGATGACATCTTTGCCAATTTTTGCCTCAGTGCCGTTAATCTTTTCTTCAGCCATGATTAATCGTAGTATTTGTAAATGGGTAATGGAAACTTTATGTTGAGCATTGAGCGGAACACTGGGTTCTGTATGATGTATTCACCCTGCTTCTGCCTTGTGAGCATAGTCTTGTACACAGACGGCACAAAGCGGAAATCCTCCTTGGTTATCTCTATAGCGTTGGTCCTTCCGAAGGCTTGAGTGGCGCAGTTACCCTTCACGCGCTTGTGTATATCGCTCACGAACTGCTCTGCTCCGAACAGCACGATTCCCAACGAGCGACCTCGCTCAGTGATGTCGAGCAGTTGGCGTAGTATGGGCGACGACTTCGGGACATCGTTGGAAGCATACTTGTTTAGTTCATCAATGAAGAGTATGATTCTGTCGGGTATCTGTTCCTCTGGTCGCCCGGTAGACCCCAGTTTCAAGTTGTAAACGGCACGCATTACATCACCGAACACGAATCCCTGAGACTCCTCGTCAAGCTTGGCAATATCTATTACCATCACGTCATTCTTGCTTATTTTGGCTATCTCATCGCGCAAACGCACACTCTTTCCGTCATTGCCCAAGCGCTCGGTGAACATCTGTTTGCACTTTTGATAGCTTTTGTTGAAAAGTCGATAGAACTTGCGCCAGCTGAGCACCGAGATTTCCTTTCCTGCCCCCGGGCTTTTCGTCGACTGCGTCTGTGAGTAAAGCGCCTCCTTGAAGTCGCTCCATGTCTCCACGCCCTTGAACGAGCCTCCATTTGAGATGATGAAGTTGATAATTGACTCAATAGTATCGTTCGGGTCATCAACGTTGGCGAACAGCAAGTCGAGACACTCCTTGTCCTCGTCAGTTTCAAAGAGATATTTGTACTGAAAAGCCATGCCAGCGTCCATACGCGACTTAATGTTCTCCTCTTTCTCGTAGGTGTACGAAGTATAGTCCTTTGAGTATGGGTAGAAGTATTTCACTTGCTTGAACGCAGACATCTCTAGTCCAAGGATTTTGTACGCTTTTTCTATTTTCTTAAGTTCATCCTTGCGCTCGTTCATCTGGTCTATCTTCAACAGGTCAGTTCCCTTCACGTTCATCATGATGAAGGCCACAGATTCCTTCTTCTCCCGCATGGTCACGTCCTGTATGGCTTTCATAAGGAACATTGCGTAAGAGGTCTTCGATGCAAGTCCAGAAATGCCCGAGATGTTGAGATGTGCGCCCTCGGGACCAATCAGAAAGTGTGAGTTGAAGTTCACGGGCAACGTCTGCTTGTTTTTCCCCTCATACATTTCCACGTATCCTGCTGGCACCTTATGTTTCACGTCGTTCAAGCCCAGCGCTTCCTCTATCTCCACCTTCGAGGCGAGATAAACCCTTTTGCCTTCCTGCACGGGTATAAAGATGCCTTCGTTGTTGCCAACGACCTTGCACTGCACGTAATTCATGCCAATTCGGTCCGTGTAGGCTGACGAGCTAACGTCGCCAAAGTCGCTTGATATAAATCCTGCCAAGGCACTTGGCGAGTCTGTCATGTGCGAAATGGCCTCAACCACTCCGTATGTCTTTGACGGCTCAGTCTTGCCCGTGGCAGGTATGTGCTCCACCACTACAACATCGAACGGTTTCAACTTCAGATCGCTCTTTGTCCAAAACGTGAATTCTTCTATTGTTGAAGGCTGTTTTTCTGTCGCTATGATTCTGCCAATAATTTCCATATTGTCGTGTGTTTGTTAGAATAAGTTCAGAAAATAATAATCGCTCTTGAAACGGCTCTTGCAATAGCACTCCGTCATGTATACTGGATATAGATGGTTTGCCCACCGCACATCGCTGCCGTAGCACACAGGGTTTCGTTCGTTGATTAGGTGTGCTGTTATTGTGTCAATCTCATCGGTTGACAGGCCATATTCAGCCTCGTGTCCGGTCATGAGCATCTTCTCCACTTTCACGATTCCAGCGTATGGCGATGTAGTGCGGTCGATGGCCCGCAGTCGCACATACCAGATAGCGAAGTTCACGTTGCCCCATTCTTCACCCGGCTGCCAAAGAAACGCTGGTGTGCGGTGGTAGAGCGGTAGTCGCGCAATAGCACCAGCACTACTTTGGTCTTTTTGGTCTTTCATCAAGTTTGGGTTGAACTTCTTCGAAACTCCTATCACATGACGGTAATTGTTGCGTATGCGCCACAACTCCTTAAAGTCGCCAGTTTTCATTGGTTTGTACTGTATTGACCCGTCCTTTATCAAATAGTTGTCCTGGTTGAGGAGGTGCTTGCCCATCATGTAGGACACGATTTTCTTCTCGCAGTCCACCATCTCGTCCTGTATGCGTGCTATGCCCTTGTTCTCCAACGTCTCGTTTCCCTCAATCTTTGTCAGGTAGTACAGCACCTTCTCAATGTTGATGTTTGAGGCCCTGAGTTGCGGCAACTCATTGATCTTGTCACAAAGATTCCGAAAAAACACAGCGTTGTCTATGCCCTCCCCATTCGCAGAGACGGGCAGGCACAGCACAGGATACGACTCTTCCACAACATGCCGGAAGGAATGGAATGTATTGTCGTCGTTCATGTCCCGAGCGCAACAAGCCACAGAGATTTGCCCGCTTACTATAGGGAACACCTTCTTGTCGTACTGTATGTCGTCCACTTTATACACACGGCGCGACCCATCGAGAAAGTACCTAAAAAGTGGTGGTCCCTGCCGCAGCACCTCTGCCTTTGAGCGCATGTCGCGAGGGTGAGGTTCATGCACTTCCTCAGCGTATTCCTTCATGTTAATATAGCTGCTCTCAACGTCATTGTAGTTTATGGATGGGGTATTGTTGTCATCATAGCAATATTTGAAGGAAGTGAAACATTCGCCTTGGGTCTCATTTGCAATAAACTGCACGATTTTTCTTTTTTCCATAGCAATTCGATTGTGTATCAAATCATAGGCTCTATTTTATAAACGCTTCGGTGTAGCAAGGATCTTGATAAAAACAAAAGTGATGAACACCAGCGCAGTTTTCTACATTTGGATTGGGGCCGTATTATGCTCTTTCCATGTCGTCCATGAGTTATTTGTTGTGTGGACAAGACTGAACTTATCTAAACTATCAACCACAAATGGTCTGTTTGTTTGAAGTGGCGTTTGCATGCGGATTGCTATATTTTACAGACGCACGACCTCGCCTTTGGCCACTCTTTGGTAAGAGTCCACAAGCAAGGCTGTCTCGTATCTATTCCAAACGACTCTTGTGAATGGTGACGACATGGTCTATCTCAATAACCGATAGAATCCCCTGTATCGAAACATTAGTTAATAGGTTGAGCTTCTAAAAAAAGAATACGTGGGATTCGCTCTTTGCCCATCCCACTGCTCGAGGCTCTCGCATTGCCCAAATCGTCGAGACGGACAACTGCAGAAAGCCCACGTATGGCATATATCATTCCCATACGTGAATCACCATACATGCACATGAAGTACACATACAACAACTCACGGCAGGGTACAATATACCTACCGTGAGCATTCATCGTTGTCTTGTCGATTGACGATTTTTGTAATTTGCGAGATTACGAGCAGTCAAAGACAAGCGTCAGATAAACGCTCTTTCCATAAAAGCAACACCCACCCG
Source organism: Prevotella sp. (assembly GCA_050875105.1). Taxonomy (GTDB): domain Bacteria; phylum Bacteroidota; class Bacteroidia; order Bacteroidales; family Bacteroidaceae; genus Prevotella. Next base: position 29,832 of record JBNMMB010000022.1, read on the forward strand.
CTTCACCCCTTTCGGGCTTTCTGCAAGATGAATGCTGATTGCAAAGATAGCAATTATTTCGATAATGCGCTAAGTCTTTGGCACTTTTCTTACCTAAATTATTTTTTTGTCCCCGTTTTCTGTGATCCGCCGCGATGAGAGAGCATGAAGCCCACCCTATCAGATGGCTGCTGATGGGGGCTTCGTAGTGGGCGACGTGTCTCACGTCGAGAGAGTCAAGCGGTGGAAAGGCCTTGCGGCCTTTGTGACGTGGGACACGTCACCCACTGCAATCATGATTCTCTGGCGATCTGTTTTGTCTTGTTTCGCCTGTGGCTCACGGGCTCACGCAATTGGGTTGGGTGGCACGCGAAACACGCAAATCTTTTTTTGACGACAATCGGGGACAATGAGGGACAATCGTTTTGTGGGTCAAGATAAAGGAAGGACAAATCTTATTGTCCCCTATTGTCTATTATTGTCGTCAAAAAAAACGAGAAACCCTCGATGCGTTGGGCACCGAGGGTTTCTTGTTAAGAAGGTATGTTGTCGCCAGGCGACCTTACTTGATGGTGAACTTCACGGAAGAGGTGTCGCCATCGATATTGCCAATCACGACATACACGCCGGCCGAGAGGGTTGCGCCCATCTTGACCTTGTCGCCCGCCCGCAGGTTGTGAGCGGTCTTGTGGGCAAGCAGTTTGCCGGCCACGTCGTAGAGGTAGAACGTCGCGTTGCTGGCGTCCTTGCCTATGACGATGCCGTCGGCATCCGCATCGAAGCCGTCGGAGCCGTTGCTGACTCCAGCGATGCCGGTGGCGGCGGTGATGACGAGCGGTTTCTTCACCAGCGTCTTGGCGCCTTGTGAGTCGGTGGCCACGAGCGCCAGTTCCGTCTCAGCCTGCTTCTTGCCGACGATGACGAATCCAGTCGATGACTTATAGACCGTGGCTGCTTCCGCGTCGATGGCGTAGGCATCGTATGTCATGTCGTCGCCGTCGGGGTCAGAGAACATCTGGCTCCAGCTATACTCGCTTGACGCAGCGCCCTTGGCAACAGTGAACTCATCGGCACCGACATACTCAGGCGCACGGTTTGTGGCCTCGATGTTCAGCTTGACGTCGCTCTGGTTCTCGTTGCCATTGGCGTCGGTGGCATAGACGGTGAACGTGGTGAGTCCAGCCGGCACATCATAGTCGGGTGCCAGTTGCACCGTCATGTTGAGCGACTTGCCAGCCTCAACGCTCACCGTGCCGTCGGCAAAGCTGATGCCGTCCTGGCTGCCGTCGGCGTTGGTGTATGTGGCGATAGAGGCCACGTTGTTGGCATCGGCCACATTCACGCTGAAGGCATCGCCGTCGGCGTCGGCCACGCTCACCTTGACCGTTGTGGTGCTGCCCTGAGCGACGGTGGTCGTCGACTTAGGAGCCGTGATGGCAGGCGCACTGTTGCGGTTGAGATAGATGTGGTAGTTGTAGACCATCTTCTTCGGGTCGTTGGAGCGCACGACGAGCGTGGCCTTGTTGTCCCGGTCGAAGTAAGCCGACTCGGCATTGATGTCGAACGTCACATCGCTGGTCTCTCCCACCTGGAGCACGCCCGTCTTCTTGGTGTCGGCCGAGAGGCTGATCCAGGGCTTTCCGGGTTGCTCCTCGAGGGCCGTCATGAAGTAGCCGAACGAGCCATAGCTGTATGAGGCATTGATCATCGCCTCCACGTCGACCCATCCGCCCATGTTGGGGAAGTATCCCATGAAGCGGTTGTCATCCATCTCACCGTCCTTCGACACCATGAACATGTTGGCCGGGTATCCTGATGGGAATTTCAGTGCCACATAGAACGTGTCGTTCGGGTTGATGTAGACAGGGTTGTCGAGCTTGAGGGTGTAGGCTGTGCCATAGTGGCCGCCGTTAGCCTCCGGTTCGCTGTTGATATGGAGCTTGCCCCGGCCAATGGTCTTCCTGGTCAGCGCCACGTTGTCGCCGAGGATCACGCTCGCCTCGACGTCCACATTCTGCAGATCGCCGATGGTTCCGACGAAGAACACATGGGTGAGGTTGAAGCCTTCGGCGGGAGCCGTATAGCGCGTGGCGGCAATGAACTCGTCGTTGACATGGCTGTCGCCGGCACCGAGCATGGCCACCTGCGCATTGGAGATGGGCTGCATCACCGGGTAGTAGAGCGCATTGGTGTGGGCCGGAGCGTCGGGTGTGCGGCTGTTGCCCGGTATCGGGTCGTCCCAGATATAGGCATCGTCCTTGCGCACCTTGGCCATGGCCTTTCTCATGCTCTGCGCCATGGGCTGGAAGGTGTAGCTGCGGAACACGTCACGCAGCGAGTCGTTGGCCGTGAGGGCCTTCATGTCGGCGAGGCCAGACTTGAGCGACATGACACCCCAGTTGGAGCCGCCGCCGCTTCCGAACTCGTCGTCGAGCGACACGTCGTTGCCTGCGGGGTCGAGCACGAGCGAGTATTCGAGCTGGTACTTGCCCTTCTGGTTGCCGAGCGTCACCGTCTTGGATCCCGTGAAGTTCCTGGCCACGTTGTCGATGACGAGCGAGTCGTCGGAGAAGGTCAACGCGGGCGCATTAGTGATGTTCACGCTGATCGGCGTTGTGAGCGGCTGCATGCCCTCGATGTCGAATGTGATGACGTCATTGACCGTCACAGGCTTTGTCACGGCCATGTACATCACCTTCATCTTCACCGGTTGCTCGCCCACGACGATGGGATCGCTGGTTCCAGGCCAGTAAGGCTGCCAAGAGTAGTTGTCGTCGGCGGCCGTGAGAGAGAGTGGTCCTGGGTCGGGATCGTCACCACTTGCTCCAGCCTTCCAGATGGCGAGCTGGGCGTCGTAGTTGCCGAGGGCGTTGACGTTGAAGATGTCGGAAGAGATGTTGTTGACCACAAAAGCCTTGTGGCCGTTGTTTCTGATCTCAAACTCGGCCTCACCCGGCATTTGATACTCCGTGTCGTAGACCTTGGTGATGGCGAGCTTCTCGGGCGCCACGGGCACAGCCTGGCTGGTCGTGGTGAGCGTCACCGGCACATCCACCGTCTTGTGTTGCGGATCGTTGGTTGTCAGCGAGAGCACATTGTCGTAGGTGTCGGCGATCTTGTCGGTGACCAGGTCCACGGGCAGGTCGACGCTTTGTCCGGGCGCCACCACGTAGCTGAACTCCGGGTAGACGTCGATGGCCTTGCCCGGACCGACATAGTTGCTGGAGACGGTAAATCCGCGCTTGGCGTCGTTGTCCTGTGCGCCAGCAATGCCGAAGATGCCGTTGAGCTGTCCGCCAGCATCCAGCGAGTACTGGAACTTGACCTTTCCGTCCTTGTGGAGGATGGCCTGGAAGTTGAAGCCGTCCATGACGGAGTTGCCATAGTTCTTGAAGGTCACGACCACATGGTCGTCATATCGCTTGTAGTAGATGCCGTCGACTTGGTAGGGCGACATCGAGTGGCTTCCCCACAGCGGGCAGAGCACGTTGCGGTAGAACGTGTCGCCGTTGGGCAATGAGACCGGTGGCTCGGGGAACATCTTGTAGTCCTCCTTGGGCTTGGTGAACTGTATGAAGCCCGTGTCGTAGAGATACATCTTGGTGTACTTCTTGCCATAGAACGGGAACTCAAACGGCAGGTCCACCTCCTTGTAGTCGGTCGTGTTGGCGAAGTAGGAGAAGTTGCTGTGCACGTCGTAGTCGTTGAGGATGTCGACCCAGTCGAACTTCACGTCATCGTAGTCGTCGCTTGACTTGAAGGCGTAGTTGATGGTCGACTTGTCATCGTCGAGCGCGCTGGCCAGTCCGTACCAGTCGGCCGAATGGGCAGCCACCTCCAACGTCTCGTCGCCACTGTTGGCGATGTTGAATGTGGCGTTGGCTGCGTCACCATAGGGCACGGTGATGTCGGCCTTGTCGGGCGTCACCTTGATGGTGGGCGCGCCGATGACGACGGCCTTCACGGGAATGGTCTGCGACTTGCCGTCGGCATAGGCCACGGTCAGCTCATCGCTGACGATGCCACTCTTGTCGGTGGGCAACGTCACGCGCACGTCCTTACACTCGTTGGGCTTGACGGTGAAGCCGCCTTTCACCTCGTCGTCGAGTGTGACGGCACCCGTCTTCTGCGAGATGGCGCTGACGGTCACCTCCTTCGTTCCGTTGTTGAGCACGCGCATGGTACGTCGCTGTGCCGATGTGCGGAACACCGTTCCGAAGTCGATCTGTGCTGAGTCGACCACGGCGTCGGCCTTGAAGTTGTCGCCCGTGATGTTGGCGTTGATGCTGAACACCTTGCTTGAGGCCTTCGGGTCGTTGGTCATCATGATGATGTGGTTGGTCAACTCACCGGCAAAGAGGTTTTCGTTGGCCTGGGCCTTGACCTTGATCTCCCTGGTCTCGCCGATGCCCACATATCCGTCGGCGCTCGACAGGCTGGTGATCATCGACTTGCCTGGCGCGACGAGGCGTATCACGCTTCCCGTCACGATCTTCTTATAGAATTCGCTGCCGGCGATGGCCATGTCAGCATAGGTGATCGACATCGGGTCGGCGCTGTCGATGTCGCTCAGGCCCACATACATGAGCTTGCCGTCGTCGAGCATCTGCGTCGGGTCGTAGTCGTCGTAATAGATGGTGACACAGCCCTGGGCATCGAGCACAAGGTGCATGCTCATGAACGCGATGCCGTGGTTTTGACCCTGCACCTGCACGTTCTTGTAGATCACATACAACTTGCCATCCTTGTGTCCATAGCTTATCTTCGAGTCGGGGGTGAACCACATGGCTCTCGGGTTGCCGCTGTTGCCGAAGGCTGAGATGTAACCCAGCTTCTTCACGAAATAAGGCGAGGGCACATTGGCACCGATGGAGACCGTGCTGGTCGTCTGCATCTGCAGGCCGCCGAGGGCGTTGATGTGTATCTCCTTGTAGTCCTTGCCGTAGAACGGGAACTTGAAGCCCAACGGCACGGCAGCCGACTGCCAGTTGCGGTCGCTGAACTGTGAGGTGATGTCCACCTCGTCGTCGAGCACGGGCGCCGGCTCATAGTCGAGCTTGTTGACGCCGTCGATGTTGGTCTGGTAGGTATAGCCATACTTGTGTGCCTTGCCCATGCCCTCGATGTTCTTGTCGGAGTATTTCGGGAAGACATACTGCAATGGATAATTGCCTTCGTTCTTGATCTTGATGACCGCCTCCTTGGCGGGGTCGCCGACCTTCAGGTCGCCCAGGTCAAACTCGGTCTGCTCGGTGACGAGCTGTGCCGGGTCGATGGCCGTGCCACACACGGTGAAGGAGTGCTTCAGGCCGTTCTTGTCGGTCAGGGTGATCGCTGAGCTGAAGCTGCCCGCCTTGGTGGGCTTGAACGTCACGTCGATTGTGCGGCTCGAGCGTGCCTGGATGGTCTGCAGGCTCGCGGGCGTGCGGAACTGGTCGGAGCTGCTGGCCATGGAGCCGTCGAAGGTGTAGAAGTGACCGTTCTTCGCGGCGAAGGCGCCGAAGCCATTGTTGCGCAGTTCCACGCTGTAGGTCTTCTCTTGTCCGACGAGGATGCTGCCGTAGTCGACCATCTGTCGGGAGGTCATCTCCGGCTTATAGCCGCTCACATTCATGGTCACGGCGATCTTGTTGTCGGTCTTGGTGGCCTCGTTGGTGTTGAGGTGCAGGTTGAAGACATACTTGCCGTTGACCAGCTGCTGGCCGTCGTTCTGGAGTTTCACCAGCTTGGACTTGCCGGCCTCCACCTCACCCGAGGCGGGATTGGGATTGAGCACCGAACTCCAGTTGGGGTTCTTGCTGACGGCCCACACGCCCCATGTCATGCTCTCGGCCTCAGCGTCGTAGGTCGAGCCCTTGAGCACCTGCGAGAGCTGTGTCCATGTCTCGCCGTTGTCGGAACTGTAGAAGCTGTAGTTTTGTATTCCCGACTTGTTGGCGATGCAGGCGCCGAGCGGACGCTGCACGCCGGCCGCAAACTTCGCGACCACCCAGAAGCTCTTGCCCGGGGCGAAGAATTGCTGCTCTTCCAGGGGGATGTACTTGTTGTAGTTCCACTCGTCATACTTCACTCTTGTGATGAGCGAAGCCGTGGAGATGGAGCGCGACCCGTCGTAGATCTCGATGACGGGATTGTTGCCATACTGTCCGAGGAAATACACGTCGGTCAGGTTGAAGCCGTTCGGATACTTCTTCGGGTCGACATAGAAGTACTGTGCCAGGGCGTTGGGCATCTCCACGTCGTTCTCGCCGATAAATGCCTTGAGCATCGTGCTGTAGCGCAGGGTGTCGGGATAGTCGGTGGCGCGATAGTCGGCCGAGACCACGGGATAGGTCTTCGCGGTGTCGGTCTGGGTGGCCACCTTGCCGGCAAACTGCGTGAGCCGTCCGGGGGCGGGCTGCTTGGCCGTGGCACTCTGCGACAGGGTGGCCGACAGGGTGGCGGGCGCGAAGCTGTACTTCAGGATGCCCTTGCCGGCGTTGGTGACACGGAAGAGTGCCGTCGCCGCAGCGCCCTTGTCCGCATTCACGTTGAGCGAGAGGGCGCTGGTGCTGAGCTTGGCGGTCGGTCCTTCGTTGGTGGTGGCCTCCACCACATTCGACATCTTCGAGGCCTTGCCCCAGCGGTTGTAGGCCACGACGGTGAAGTAATACTTGGTCATGGCCTCCAGGCCTTCGACCTCTTCCTCCACCTTGTCGCCGCAACTATTGTATTTCGTGTCGAACGAAACGCTGTTGAGGCTGTTGAGATTGGTGCTGTCGGTGATGGGCTCCTTGCTATAGTAGACCACGTGGTGGTCGACAGCCTTCTCGTCGCTCTCGGGGATGGTCCACTGCAGGGTGGCATAGTTGTGTGAGGCGATGACCGTGAGATCGGTCACGGCCTCGGGCACACTCGACTCGTTGCCCTGCAGGGCCTTGTAGGCGTCGATCACGCCCGAGCCACACTTGCCCTCAAACTCACTGGCCACGTCTTGCGACTCGAAGTAGATGCGGTTGACCGAGGTGGTGAGCAAGGTGCGCAGCGTCTCGTTGGAGAAGTTCTTGTTGCCATACTTCGACAGGATGAGCGCCGCCACACCCGACACGTGCGGACAGGCCATCGACGTGCCTTCCATGTAGCCATAGCTGCTGTTGGGCAGGGTGCTGAGCACCTCATACTTCTCGCCGGCCTCCGAGTAGCCACCGGGAGCGGCCACGTCCACCCATGTGCCGTGCGACGTGTAGGTGGCGATGGTTCCCATGGGCGTTGTGGCGCCCACGGCCACCACTTCGGGCATGCAGCCGGGGAAGAACTTGCCTTCGCTGGAGGTGTTGCCCGATGCGAAGATGCACAGGCCTCCGTTCATGCGGTCTCCGCCGCCATACTTGGTGAAATAGCGTACGGCCTCTGAGATCGACTGGTCCTCATAGTCGGCCTCGGCCGAGCCCCATGAGCACTGTGCGATGCTGGCGCCACGGTCGGCGGCATAGACCAGCGCACCGGCGAAGTTGGCGTCGGCCGACTCGCCTGCATTGGAGTCGTAGACCTGGCACACCATCATCTTCACGCCGCCAGTGCCGTCGTAGCCGCCAGCCACGCCACCGACACCGATGCCGTTGTTGTTGGTGGCGCCCACGATGCCGGCCACGTGCGTGCCGTGGTTATGGGAGGTGAGGTTGGCCGAGTTGATGACAAAGTTGTAGCCGTAGATGTCATCCACGAAGCCATCGCCGTCGTCATCGACGCCCGGCTGGCCGTTGAGCTCGGCCTGGTTGATCCAGAGGTTGTCTTTCAGGTCGGGGTGGTCTATCTGGAAGCCACCGTCGATGATGGCCACGACGACATCCTTGGCGCCGGTGTTGCCCTGTTCCCAAGCCGGGAACACGTTGATGTCGGCGCCGGCCATGGAGCCTGGCAGCGAGCCGTCGTTGTGATAGTGCCACTGGTCGGGCAGCAACGGGTCGTTGAACGGCATGGTTGCCGCGGCCTTCTGGGCACGGGCTATGTCGTCTGCCGAGACGGGGATGAATGTCGACGGGTGTCCGCAGTCGAGCGAGTAGTTGATGACGCGTTGGGCGTAGCTCACGCCGGGCACGGTCTTGTAGAGGTTGCGCACCGCTGCTGGCGACATGTTCGTGGTCGTGTAGGATATGTCGTACCACAAGTCGAGGCCTGCCTGCTTGTGGCGCGCCTCGTCCTTCCCGGCATAGGGGAACACGCGCGTCATCTTGACTGCCTTCACCTGCTGGCCCACGCGGTCCATCTGCGACATGCCTGTCTTGACGAAGGAGGCCTTCATCCTCGAGGCGCCCGTGGGCAGCAACGCTTTCGACATGCGCTCGGCCATCTCGGGCTGGAGCTTGACGCGCACCTTGCCCTCAACATACCTGGACTTTTGCGAAGAAAGCAGCCGCTGTGCGTCGGCTTGTTGGCTGGAGCCTACCAGGAGGATCAGGCAACAGGCCAGGCTGAATAGTTTTCTTTGCATGTTGAACTTTTTATTTTTGTTATCATTGAAAACATGGAGACGATGGCTGCAAGCAGCCTGTCTTCCTATTTGACGACCTTGATGGCCTTGCCGTTCAGGCGAACGATGTTGAGGCCCTTCTGCATCTTTCCGAGCTTGACGCCGCCGATGGTATACACCTCGGGCACAGTGGTCTTGACGCTCTCGACGCCCTTGACGGCGGTGATGATCGTCTCGTCGCTCGACAGCTCATACTTCACGTCAGCGCCTGTCGTGGGGTCGGCAATGACGATGGTGCCTTTCACGATGAACTCGCTGCCCACACCGGGGTCTTCGCCACCGAAGTCGCCGTCGTCGCCGTCCTCTGAGTCAAAACCACCGATGCCATAATTGGGGGTGATGTCGATGTCGAACGATTTCACGGTGATGGGGTCGCCATCCTCGGTCACTGCCGTCGAATGGTCGTTGGCGACGTTGATGGTGGTGGTGCCGGCCACGGGATCCTCTGTCACGGTGGTCTTCACGCCCTCCACATAGATCATGCCATAGCCAATCTCCGTGTTGACATCGGAAAGGCCGCCGACACCGAGTTTCACGACGTCGCTGGTCTCCGGGTCAAGATAGAGGTACAGCTCTGCCATGCCTGGGCAACGGGCCTCGCCTGATGTGCCCACATAGTAAGCCTGGGCCATCATGTCGGGCTCTTGCTCTGACTTGGCGGCAAAGAGGCCCTTCACCTCAAACTCGTCGTCGTTGTAGTTGAAGAGTGAGAAGTCGATGGTCTGGGCGCCCGCGCCGTTGTCCGACAGCTCGGCCGTGCCGTTGATCTGGAGCACAAGCTCCGCACCATAATACTTGCTGCTCTTCGACTCCACCTTGCCCACGGCGCCATTCGACGTGACATAATAAACATGGTATCCAGGGTCTTCGACAGCGACATTCTTGAACGTGATGTCGCCAATGAGGAACGACGGGGCTGCGAGATCCTTCATCGTGAGGTCCCATGTGCCATCCTCGTTCTTGGTGAGGACCACCGTCTGGTTCTCACGCGCCAGCGGACTTTCCGAAGCGTTGTCGCTCGTTGTCATCAACTGCGTGACGGTGATCGTCTTTTCTTGGGCCATGGCCGTCAATGTGGCCAAAACTAAAAACAATAGAGTAAAGATTTTCTTCATAAGAAGTCCTTTCTGTTTATGGATTAATGTTATTCGCTTTAACTCTAATTAGCTTACTTTTGTAAGCGTGTAACTATTCAGCGGTAGGAACAAATGGTGCTTTTTATCCTTAAAGCCCAATAAAACGCATTGATTTTGCATAGCAAAAAGTGCCTTATCTTCTTGCGTATTTGAAATATTTTTCGTACCTTTATACCTATGAAAGAACAA
>JBNMMB010000023.1:0-38763 GCA_050875105.1 Prevotella sp.
ATCGAGTTGCGATAGATATCGAATCGAGACTCGATAGATATCTTATCGAGACTCGATAGATGCTCATCGGAGGGTCGATAAGATATCTATCGCAAAACTATGAGCATGCGCAAAGTTTTCCAAAGGGCTTGTTTCCGCTTAACGCGCTGAATGACAGCTTCTTACGTAAAACACGCTGAGAATCGCGTATTTGCGAGCAAAAGTAGGCTTGATTGATTTTGAGCGATTCTGGAGAGACTTTTTGTTCGAATAATTCTGAATTTAAGTTGCTCACGACAAAGACCGCACGCTATTTGAGAAATACAACACAGACAACTTTTACAACTCGTTACAACTTGTCTTTGCGGGCCCAACGGGCGGACTACAGGGACAACATTTGTTGCGCATTCGGAGCAAACAGAGATTTTTTTCGAACACGAGACTTGTCGTAGACCCACTGACCAAAGGGAAGTAATTAAGCGAATTAAGCGAATGACGAGTGTGAAGTAAGAAATCGAGATAGTCATCGGCCAGGTCACATCAGTCTTCCCATGCCGTCCAATAGGCGAAGTCGTTGCCGCCCTCGAAGGCCTGCTCCCCATCGATGAGGGCGTCGGGATAGGCGCTGAGCAGGCAACGGTCAGAACAAAAAGGGCGGATGTCGTCGGCAAGCCAACCCTCGCGCATGGGCTGGTGACAATGCTCACAGAGTCTCAAGTCTTCAACACAATAGTCGCTGAGAATGTCGTCGAGTGCGCCCAGGGTGATGAGTTCTTCCACTAGACCGATAGCCAAATGGCGCTCCTTTTCGCCCCGTAGGTGGAAGAAAGGAGACACCTTCCAATGTTGTTGGTCATAGGTTAAGTAGAGCTCCGAGTCGGTGAACATCCTGACGGGGGCAGGGCGAAGAAGAGTGAAACGTTGACGTTGTGAGGAATAGGCCCATTGATGCACTTCTGCCTCGTTGTAGGTGAGGTGAGGAAGGGCATCTACCCTATGGTCGGGGAAACGTTGCAGCAAGGCGATGAGTTCTCGAGTGTCTATCCAATTCATTTGAAGAAGATTGAGGTTGCAAATGTCGGAGATCCAGCAGAAAAGCCCAAAAGAATTTGATCTAATTAAAAATCATTAGATCACATTAGGTTTTTCACCGATGCTTACCTCATTCTTCAGCGTTGCTGAGCAGGCGCTCTACCACCTCGCGGTCGGCAGGCAACCAATGGACGGAGCGCAGGTCGGTGGCCGACAGCCAGCGGGCAGCCTCGGCCTCAAGGAGGCGCAAGTGGCCCGCTGTGACATGGCAGAGGTAACAGGCCATGTGAAGATGGAAGGCTGGATAGTCGTAGTCGACGGTCACCAGATGGCGGTCGACGGCGATGACGGCGTCGAGCTCCTCGCGTATCTCGCGACGCAAGGCCTCCTCGGGCGTCTCGCCCGCCTCCACCTTGCCGCCAGGAAACTCCCACCAGTCCTTGAACTCGCCGTAACCACGCTGTGTGGCAAAATACTTGCCGCCGTCGGTGATGACGGCAGCCACTACTTGGATGGTTTTCATACGTTGTGTGTGTGTTATATGGCCATGCAGGCTCCGACGGCCTACACTGCCTTGATAAACTTGGCCATGGCCGGGCGCTCCAGCCGCCACTCGATGTTCATCGGGAAGTTGCCATGCGAACTCACATAGTCCATCAGTCCCATGCAGTAGTAGGGACTGGTGTTGCCGAAGCCGTCGCGCTTATCCTCGCGAACGAAGAGCAGGAAGCGGCGGCCGTTGGTGCGCTGGTTGACATAGCGCTCGCCAGCATTGGCGTGCGACATGGTGTTCTGCGATTGCCAGTGGAAACGCCACTCGCTGATGAAGTAATCGTTGTATTGTGTCGAGGGCGAGAAGTCCTTCTCCGACTTGTTGAGCGTGACAAATAGCAGTTCGGTGTTGCGCTCGTTGATGGAGAAGGCACCCGAGGCGATGCCTTGCATCTTCTTGTCGGCTGTCTGTCGGCCATAGAGGGCAAACACCTCTTCGCGGGTGTAGCAGCCATAGAGCTCCAGTCCGCGGGGGAAGCCGTCGGCCAGGGGATAAGTCTTCAGTTCGAGGTTGGCGTGCAGGTAGTCCATCAGCTCCGTCATCTCCTGCATGAGCAGCGGATAGCGTGCCACACGATGGAGCGCCTCGGCGATGCTCGCAAAGCCCAACTTGCCGATGCGCTCCTGGAACAAGGCGTAATAGAGCATCACTGCAAAGGGCTCGTCAGCCTGCCCGCCCTTGTCGCCCGACAGAGGGGTCTCGGGCAGGCGGCACCCACGGGCGACGAACTGGCGGATGAACTGGATGAAGGCCACGGAGTTGATGTGGGTCAGGTTGCCCATGCCACGGATGAGGCGTGCCGTCTCAGGCGTGTGTTCCAATGGCGCACACTTGCCAGCGTCGACCTTGAGCGTGGTCCAGCAGTTGGCGCCCTTGTAGAGCAGGCGCACGTCCTGGCCACAGTTGTCCACAAACTGGGAGAGCGTCGGCGTGGTGTCGTACGACATCAGTTCCTTCACCAGTCGGCGGGCGTTGTAGATGGCCCCGTGGATGTTGGCCAGGATGTATTTCTGCGCCTTGCGCTCCATGAAGATCGAGCAGCCGTGGGGCAGGAGTGTGAACCCGTTTTTCACCTGGTCTTCCACGCTGCGGTCCTTGCGCACGCAGAGCGCACGGAAGCGGCTGGTGAAGTCGTATTGTCGGTTGACTTGCGCCACGAAGTCGAGCACGGTGAGGAAGTCCTTGCCCGCGCTGAGGCGCAGGCCACGGCCCAACTGTTGGAGGAAGATGGTGAGGCTGTCGGTGGGACGGAGGAAGAGCACGGTGTCGACCTCGGGGATGTCAACGCCCTCATTGAAGATGTCGACCACGCAGAGGTAATTGATCTTGCCCTCGGCCAACTGGCGGTTGAGGCGCACGCGCTCATCGGCGGCGGTCTCAGAGGTCAGCGCAGCGGCACGCAGGCCGAAGGCCCGAAACTCCTCGGCCATGAACGTGGCGTGGCGCTTGTCGGAACAGAAGCACAGGGCGTGACAGCGCGTCTCGTCGGGCAGGTATTGTTGCAGTTTGCGCAGGATGAGTCCCACGCGCTCATGGTTGCACAGGCGGTCGGTCAACTTCGAGAGGATGTATTTGCCGCCAGCCCATAGGTCGTCACCCGAGAGGTCGAGGTCGTCGGTGATGCAGAGATACTGGAAGGGCGTGAGCAAGCCCTCGTCGAGAGCCTGCGGCAGGCGTATCTCCGCGCTGATGCGGCCGCCGAAGTCGGGCAGCAGGCTTTGGCCGTCCATGCGCTCGGGGGTGGCGGTGAGGCCCAGCAGCACCTTCGGCCGAAACTCGTCGACCAGCACCCGATAGCTGGATGCGGCGGCATGGTGGGCCTCGTCGATGATGACGTAGTCGTAGAAGTCGAGCCCCTGCTGGCGAAACGTGTCGAGGTTGCTGTTGAGCGTGGCCACGGAGACGAAGAGATGGTCCAGCGTGTCGGCGGGACGAAAGTTGCCCACCCACAGCTCACCGAAGTTGGGGTCGCCCAGTACGCTGCGGAAGGCGCGCAACGCCTGCTTGAGAATCTCCTCACGATGGACGACGAAGAGCAGGCGGTCGTGGCCTGGATGGGCGTCGCGATAGCGCTTGTAGTCGAAGGCCGAGACGACGGTCTTGCCCGTTCCGGTGGCGGCGACGACGAGGTTGCGATAGAGGCCGTTGGCCTCGCGCTCCACCTGCAAGCGGTCGAGGATCACCTTCTGGTGGGGCAAGAGCTGATAACGCGAGAAGACCTGCACCGACCCGCCGCTGTTGCGGTTGCGCTGGAGGGCCAGCTCACGACGAAACTTCTCGATGCCGCCCTCGCGGAAGTCCTCGAAGTTGTCGCTGTTCCAGTACATCTCAAAGGTGGCCATGGCCGACTTGATGATGTGGGGATTCTCCACATTGGTCACTCGGATGTTCCATTCGAGGCCGTCGGTCTGTGCCGAATGGGAGAGGTTTGACGACCCGATATAGGCGGTGCTGAGTCCTGAGTTGCGCACGAAGATGTATGACTTGGCGTGCAGGCGCTCGATGGTGGTGTTGTAGGAGATGCGCAGTTCGGTGTTGGGCAGGCTGGCCAGTTGCTCCACAGCCTTGGCCTCGGTGACGCCACAATAGGTGGTGGTGATGACACGGAGCCGGTGGCCGTCGGTCTTGCAGAAGTCGCGCAGCTGGTCGAGCATCATCCTGATGCCCGACATGCGCAGGAACGACACGATGATGCATATCTGGTCGGCGGAGGCGATGTCGCGCATGATCTCCGATCCCAGCGACACGCCCGACTGTCCGCCGGTGAAGAGGTTGCTCACGCGAAAGCCCGACAGGGGGCGCACCAGGTCGCGCTTGGTGACCTGGAGCTCGGCCTCGCGCTGGGCGCTGACCACTGCCGAGAGCAGTTGGGGGGCGGCGGCGAGCCGTTCGTCGTCGTCGACGTCGGCCGACTCCAGGATGCGGTTGGTCATCTCGATCTTGTCTTCCACGGCCACGTCGGCATCCTCCAGTTTCTTGCGGATCGACTCGGCCAGGAAGTCGGCCAGCATCTTCGCCGACTCGGCGGCGTCCATCTGTTCGGTCTTGCAGACCAGGCCTTCGCGTTCCGTCTGGCGCATGTCGTCCAGGAGTTGCCCGTCGATCAAGTTTTCGTATACGCCTTCTTTCAGTTTCATAAGCGTTGTGTGTGTTTGTCGTGTTGGCAAAGGTAAGCATAAATGCCGAGACGCTGCCACGTCGTCTCGATTTTTTTTCTGACGACAATAAGGGACAATAGGAGACAATCTTATTCTGGCGCCCCGCCTCCCCAGGACAGAGAGGGTCTGTCATGGTCCCTCTCTGTTGTCGTCAGAATACAGGGAGTGGCGAACGGGTGATTGTCGGAACGCTAAGCCTTTTTTGAACGCGAAGTTTTTTTGAACACGAATAAAGCGAGATTTGTCGTAGACCCACTGACCAAAGGGAAGTAATTTTCCGAATGACAACTGATATTCGTGTGATAGCCAATAAGCAGTGGGCGACGTGTCCCACGTCGCAGCTCTCACGACGCAGGTTACCATGTGATGGGAAAAGGCCTTGCGGTCAGTCATGCCCATGAAAGCGGTCTTCTGTACGTTGCATGAGAGGGCTCTCTTTCTAATGAATGGTTTTCGCGACCAAATGTAGCTATTTTCCTGCATCCCACCATACATCGCGACAACTTTCTTTCCACAAAAACATCAATCGCCACGATCGGGACACTCACTTGAGCACCAGGTCAATGCCTGGCTTGCTGTCAGAGCCCGTGTCGCCAAAGTAGGGATCGAGCGAGAGGGTCTTGGCATACTGTTCCAGGTCGACGAACGCGTCTGTGACGTTGAACCCGGTGGCATAGCAAGGCACGATCTTCAACTTATAAGGTCCTGGATTTTTCGACCAAAACTTGACACGGAAGTTCTTGAAGCCGTCGTGCGACTCAAAGGTGAGTCGCTTGTCGAGCACCTGCTTACCCTTGTCGTTGTAGAGGTAGCAATGCAATCCCCACTTCGACACATGACTGGAGCCTGCCAGCACCATCACACCCGCCACCTCGAAGTAGTGGGGCGTGCGACGCTTCTGGTAGTCGAGCATGCCCACCGACTGCAACACCTGGGGCATGGTCAGTCGGACGCTTGTGCCAAAGGCCATCTTCTCGTCAAACTTGAAGAGCAGACCGTTGTGGATGTAACTCACTTTGGCATAATAAGATATGTTGCGGTCGGCCGGCACCGTCACCTGGGCCGAGTAAGTCTTGTGCGTGCTGCCATTGGCCCGCTCCTTAAAGATAGTGATTTGTTGCACGAGCACGTCATCCTCATCATAGATCTCGAGGATGGGCGACAGGTCAGGTGCCCATGTGATGTCGGATATGCCAAACGTGGCCACATACGTCGTTGTTGGACTCCCCGACATCTCACCCTGCGGCGTCACCGTCAGGTTGCTCAGCGATGGCATGAGGTTCAACGTCATCCACGGGTAGTAGGTCGATAGCAACTTGGGAGCCCACGACCAAAGCGTGTTGTCGAGGAAAGCCACTTTCGCCAACAGGTCAAGACCGATCTCCAGTCCAGCCTTCAGCATCGGCGTTTGTGAGAAATAGAAGCCCGTGTCGTCGTGGTTCATCACAAACGAGAACGTGATGGGGATAGACACATAAGGCGTGACGCCCAGCTCTATTGTTTTAAACTTGTCGCTGACAGAAACGTCCACAGCCAGTTTCGGCTCCGCCCTCAGCTCGGCCGACACCTCTTTGCTGTGGCCGACACGCCAGTCATAGGTGGGTTGTTCGCTCAAGCGGAACGTTCCCGACTCATCCTTACGGAAACCATTCTTGTTGACCACCGTCTTCGACATCGAGGCCTTGCCGGTGACAGAAGCGCTGAAGGTGGCCGACAATGAGGGCGCCACATTGATCGCACACGGTGTCGTTCCCAATGGAATGGAGAATTCGGGGATTTTAACCAAGGCGTCATCCGAAGCCACGAGTGTGACGTCGAGTTTCAAGTTTCCTGTTCCACTAATATCCAGGGTGAGAACCGTTGAGTCGGTCACCAGGCAATACACCTTCTGTGCCGACATGTCTATCTCATAGTCGAACTTAAGATAGGTGGTCATCTCCATCCTCGCAGTGCCCTTGAAATCACCACTTTTCTTGTACCACTTTCCTGTCGACTCGGTGGGCAGCAGGTCCATGTCGGCCGTGTCGAAGTTGACATAGAACACGCGATTGCTCACATGGTCCACCTCCCTTGCGGCAGGAGCCGCATGGCGTCTGGCCACCTTATACAAGGGCTCACCGGCCGTCTTCACATATCGCCCCGCGTCGATTGAGTATTTCGCCTTGTTCTCACGATAGACACGGTTCAGGCTGGTGCGTTGGCAGAGACACTTGTAGAGGCCGTTCTCGCGCGTCACCAGCGCCACCTCGGCCATATAGCCATCGGGGAAGGTCTCAGTGAAACCCGAATAGATGACCTCTCCCACCTGAGGCAGGTGCTCATAGGGCGTCGACAGGGCAAAGTAGACCACAGAGTCGTCGACGGCCACTACATATTTAGAATTATGGTCATCATAGATGTGCACGCCATCACGAAACTGGTAGGTACACGTTCCTTCGTCGGTCACCTCGGTGCGGGGCGCCGTGAAACCATCGCCCGTAGCCAGGCTGTCGCGGGCTGCAAGGTCCTTGTCGTTGGCGTCGTCGCCATCCATGTAGAGCGAGCAAGAGGCCAAGGTCAAGGCCGAGAGCAGGAGAAACAAAAGTCTTTTCATGTTGTCTGTGTCGGTTTATGGGTGAAAAAGTGGAGATGCATGGTCAGTCGAGCATGAGCGCCAGCGGATGCGAGAGCGAACCATGAGACTTGCCGTCAAAGGGAACTGTGACGTCAAACCGCCGGAGCCGTGCTTGTCGACGGTCGAAGCAGTGGAAGGTGATGGTGTCTGAGACCGATGCCGTCACAGGGCCATAGACGCGTATCACCGCATACTGCCGTCCCGCGGTCTCACGCAACTCGGCCACGCCACGCAATTCATCGTCGACAAAGGCACCCACCAACAGACTGTCGTCGATGCACCGGCCACCCACACGGATGTCGGCATAGATCACCGTGTCGAAGAAGAAGTCGGCAGGACGCACCGCCCACGGATCCATGACGCTCACCACACAGCTGTCGGGCCGCAGGCCATCGACGGAGAGCGCCATGACCACCGTCTCACCCGGCTGGCACGCCACCAGCGTGTCGGCCACCATACGGGCCACGGCAGCATCGTCCGCAAGCCACATCACCCCCGTGTTGGCCGGTCGTTCGGGGACAAACGACACGAAGAGCCGCAGGCTGTCACCGGGCAACAGGAAGACGGAGTCGCGGTCGATGCGCATCGTGGCGGTGACAGCCGCGGGACCGTCGTCGTCCACGTCAAACAATTCGCCACACGAGGCGAGCAACTGCACAGCCAACCAGCAGGTTGCCAACAGCCGCCAGGGGTGAACCGCGCGATGCCGCCGCAGTGGCAGCCAAGATACAAGAGCGTGTTTCATGGTCATGAGAGATATTGAGATTCTGGTACTATCGAAGTCATTATTTGCTATCGTTCTTGATGGGGGCGCTGACGCTCACGGTGTTGCTCGGCAGACTCCGGCGGCCGTCGGCAAAACGGATGGTCACGTAGTACTGCGCCGTCTCGCCTGGCAAGAGCAGGTAGTCGGTGTGCATAGGCGTGTCGGAAGGCACGGTGATGAGGAAGCGGAAAGCACGGTCGTCCTGGCCCCGGCGATAGACGCAATAGTCGAAGGGCGTGGCGTGGGCGTCTATCGGTGCGCTGTCCCACGACAGGCGCGTCTCTTGTCGCTGGGCGTCATAGGTGGCCATGAGTTTCAGTCTGGCGTCGACGTCGCGCAGGTCGGCAAAGAGTGCCGAGTAGACCAGGCTGGGTTCGGAGGCAATCTCCGAGTGGTTGTATGACACGACGACATACTCATAGCGGCGGGTGTTGTCGGTCGGCGGACAGTCCACCACCTGCAACACGCCGTCGGCATTGGCCCTCAACACGTCCTCTGCCGTCACCACAGCGATGAGGTCCCACGTCTTGTCGCCCTCGTGGCGTCGGAAGATGTTGTGATAGTACATGTCGGCATCGAGTCCTGTCACCCAGTTCATGTGGATGCCCTCGGCGTCGACCCATGCGGTGTCCAGGTGGGCCGTGGTGGGCGGCGTGATGTGTGGACGCTCCACCTGCAACACCTCCGAGTAGGGTCCCGTGTTGTTGCTGTAGTCCACGGCACGCACCTTATAATAGATGAAGCGCTGGTTGACGTTCATCTGCACCGTGTCCACGAACAGCGTGTCGCGTATCTGCCCTTGGTTGCGCATCAGGTAGTGGTGCGTAGTGTCGTTGGCAAAGGCCAGTTCGTAGTAGGCCACGTCGTCATCGGCTGGTCTGTCCCATCGCAGGGTGATCGTGCCGTTGTCGCTGTCTACTTCCGCGCGCAAGTTGCTCGGTGCGTCGGGCGCCTTCATGTCGCTGATGCGCAGTTCCACGGGCAGCGAGTAGCCCGCGTTGCCTGTCTCGTCATAGGCCGCCACGACGAGCATGCCCGTTGCCAGTCCCGTCACGTCGACGGTCACTGCGGTGTCGGCAGGCGTGAGCCGCTCAGCACAGAGCGGTCGCCACGCCTCAGCGGTGAGTCGCTCGTTGTAGTAGAGTGGCATGTAACCAGCCAGGTCGGCCTCCATCGAGTCTTTGTGCCAACAGATGGTGGCGAGCACCTTGGCCGTTGGATCATCGCCGTCGGGTCGCACGATGTGGACCGCCGTCACGACAGGTGCCGAGGGCGGTTGTCCGTCGCCCACCTTCACCGTGAGGGGTGCACTGGGCTCTGTGGTGTCGCCAAAGGCATCGTGGGCCAGCACCCGATACTCGTAGGTGCCGGGCTGTGGCACGTGGTCCACATACATCACCTCATCGTCCTTGGCGTCAAGGTCGGGCTTGAACATCGGCAGGTAGGTGCGACGGTTGGCGCGCTCCCACTGTTGCGTCCCCAGCACACGGCGTTCGATCTCAAACGATGAGTGCTCGCGGTCGTCCCACCACAGCGTCACCGCCAACTGTCCCGACACGCTGTCGCGCAAGTGGGGGTGGTAGGCCATGGGGCGATAGGGCACATTGGCCACGTCGCGTACCTGCCCACCCACAACCATCATCGTGCCCGTGGTGTCCATCACTGCCGGTTGAATGATATAGTCATAAGTCTCGTCCCGTCGCACCTGTCGGTCCACGAAGCGCAAGGCCATGTCCTCAGCCACGTCTTGCCGCCACTCCGACACCAGCACCGCGAAGGCGAGGCTCGTCACCTGGTCGTCGTAGATCTCGAGCAGCGACCCCATGGAACCAGGTTCCTCGCGGGTCTCCGTCGCTTTCTTCACGTTGTCGCCATAGATGAGTCCATAGCCCACACGGGCGATGGAGTCGCCGTCGGCATAGCGGGCGCGAAAGGCCTCCAGCGTCTTGGGCCGCAAGGCCAGGGCCAAGGTGTCACAGTGGCGCTGGCGATCATAGCGGTAGATGTTGTAGCCCACACGGTTGAGGCAGGTCCAGGCGGCATAGCCCTCAGGTGCCCAGCGCAGCACGACGCTGTCGCCATAGGCCCTCGCCATGAGGCGGATGGGGGTTCCGCGGTAGTCGCTGCCGCGATAGGGCGTGGTGTCGGGTGCCACCTCGCCCGGCAACCGGCCATGGAGCAAGCCCGACAGGGTGTCGTCAGGGGCAGTGAGAGACCATGGGGCGGCAGAGGCGCTGACCGTCTGAGTGTGCAGGGCCTTGGCCGAGCCCATGGCGGCAGTGGCAACGACAAGTCCTGTTGCCAGGAGCACCGTCGTCAGAAGATGTGATGTTCTCATAGAAGATTGCATTTTATGTCTGTTGCTTCATCTTATTTCAGTCCCTTGAGCGGATCGGTCAAGGTGAACGACCGCACGCTGTTCTGGCTGGCACCATAGGTGTGCGCCGCGGGATAGTAATTGTCCATGCGATAGTATTGGAACGTGGCCGATTTCAGGCGCCGCATGGCCGCCGTGGCATCGAAGAAGCGTCGCTTGTAGGTCTTGCCGTCCAGTTCCACGCCGAGGAAGGAGAAGAGCACCTGCTGGCTTTCCTTTTGGTTCTGGCGTGGCGTGGCCCGCTTGCCGGCTCCCTTGAGCACACTGTTGAGCGCCACCTTCTTGCCCGAGTCGTGGTTCTCGATGATGCCTCCCCATATCAGGGCAAACTGGTAATAAGGCACCTTCAGCGTTTTCAGTCTTCCTGTGGCATCCTGTCGGGCCACGGTGAGGTCCATGCCCAGATGCTGCAGGTTCCACTCCTCCACAGCGTTGGCCCTGCTGGTCTTAAAGGTCACGCCTCCCTTCTCGAGCACCTCGCGCGACGTCTTGTAGATCTCGTCGTCGAGGGCCTCGGCCATTCGATACACGTCGGCCATGTTTTGCAGCACGCCCATGGCCCGCTTGCGGTTGGCCTCACTGTCCTCGCCCTTGACAGGGACATACTGGGGCATGCCCTCGAAGGTACACCCAGGATCCACATAGTCGTAGTTGTCGTCGGCCAGTCGGGGCAAGGGGAAGGTCTGGGAGGCACCCGATGCGTAGAGCGCATTGTCGCGGATGCGCTGCCAGTCGGTGGTGATGTTGTAGTTGGCGTCGCCCTGCGGCAGGAAACCGGCATAGTTGCCACCGAGGTCGCTGTAGGAGAGTGACTGCGTGGTGGTGATGCCGTTGCCGATGCGCACGCCACTGACCTCCCATCCGCCAATGAAGGCCCAGTTGCTGAGATAGCCTATGTAGTAATAAGGATCATAGTAGGCCAACGGCAGCTTGGTGTCCGGGTAGCAATATTGCAGACTGGGACCGTCGCCATAGCCTATCTGGTGGTCGGAGATGTTGGTCACAGGCGTGTAGTCATACTTGAATCCCATGGCCTTGATGCCGATGAAAGGCCGCTCATAGTCGAGGTTCTCACCATTGTGGCCAGTGGTCCAGTCACCCTCCACGGCCTTCACACGGAGGTTCACCACGTTGGCGAGGGTCTCCACATCTGTCTTGGTCGTGTTGGCCAGCGTCTTGAAGGTGATGTTGTAGTAGGACACCACCTCCACTCCGTCGCCAAACTGCGAGCCCTTGTCATTGACGAGCGGATCATTCTTGATCGCGTCCTCCAGTAACTCCCGCTGCTGGTTGATCTGATAGTTGCGACTGTTGATACTGCTGATGCCCGAGGCCAACGAGCCGTTCGACGTGCTTTCTGACGACGACGTGCCCGTTGAGACGTTGCTCTTGATGATATTGCCTGCCGCAGGCTTCAGAACTCGAGTAATGGTGTCGGTGCTCGACGAGGCCGATGCTGCAGCCGACGACGATGAACTTTTGCTTGACGACTGCAGGTTTCTCACTGTCAGCGTGGAGCCCGTAGTGGTTTTCACGGAGCCTGTCAGAATATTCGAGGTGCGCAGTCCCGAGTTGGTGCGTGTGGCAGGCGCAGCAACAACCGCAGGTTCCATGGGCTGGCCGGCCAGCGTCATGAATGCCGGGCCATGCATCTTGGCATTGAGCTTGTCCGACAGGTTGCTCACCTTGTTGAACTCTTGCGCCTGCCCTATTTTCTGAGCAGCGTTGCTGTTCGTGAGATTTCGCACATACCACTTATCTATACTCACAACCTCATGGACTGGATAGCCAAGGATATCGCTGGGGCTTCCGCTCTTGTAGGAGGGATACCAACTGAGAAATTCGCTCTCGGTCATGGTGAGCGTCTTGGTCACCTCTTCCTTTTGCTCGTGCTCTCGTTCCCGCTCATAGTCGACCGTGATGGTGTAGTCAGAGCCTGGGCGCACATCGGTGTCGAAGGCCACAGCGAGCTTGTTGCCGTCGGTAGAGGCACGCTGGGTCTCCACCACCTTGCCACCCTGTTTCAACTTCCAGGTCAGGAAACCATTGGAGTAGAGGCGCCCCATGATGTTGTTGTCCTTGAGCACGATGTTCGGATGCTTGATGTCGGTGGCATAGGCCACCACCTCGCGGTCCGACTGGATCTGGTTGAGGTCCGACGGATAGGCCAGCGCCACGTAAGGTGCCAGGTCGCCGCCGTCTTGTATGTCGTCGCGGCCGCCTGTGCGGAAGTAGAAGTGCTTGCTCTGCTCCCACGGCGTCTCAATGTATTTGCCCTTGTCCACGTCATAGGTCTCCGGGTCGTGCCACTCACCGCGCCGCAGTTCCTTGGCGTTGCCTGTGAGCACCAGTTCATAGTAGCGGTTGGGGTTGAGGTGGCGCGCGTTTTTCAGCGACACGCGTGTGGCTGTCACGTTGAGGTCGAAGATGCGCTTGATGGCACTGCGTGTGGTGTCGCTATACTCATAGAGCACAGCCTTGTCGGTCGAGGGGTTGAAGCGGAAGGTGCGTGTCGAGGTGGCCTCGAGCTGTTCCTTCTCGGCGTCGACCTGCTTCATGTGGATGTGCAGGTCGGTCTGGTCGAGGATGGCATAGGGCTCATCGAGACGCGCCTGCGGCGTCACGGCAATGTCGGTGGTGATGTCGGGTGCGATGACGTTCTTGTCGCTCCATCCCTCCCGCTTGGTGGCGAAACCGATGTTGGTGTCGCCCCAGAGCTCAAAGTCGTCGAGGGCGTTGCCGTAGAAAATGTCGCACTTCTTGCCACAGTCGAACTGGAAGCGGCGGTTGAAGTTGATCAGGCCGCCCAGCAGCCGCAGCTTCATGCGCAGGTCGCCGGTAAAGTAACTAGGGTTGGGCATGCCCATCTGCAACACGCCACCAATGCCAGCGTCGACGAGGTCGATGCTTCCCTTCCAGAACCCAAGGTTGAGGCGCAGTCCCATCTTCGCCGCGAGATAGGCATAGAGCTGTCCCTCGCCATACCAGCCGTGCCATCCGGCTGGTCCTTTGGAGCCAATGCAGTAGACCTCCTCGCTGATGTGAGTGATGCTGATGTCGAAACCGGCCTCCGCACCCATGTCGGCATAGAGGATGCCGAGGTCCACATCGATGTAGCCCCACACGCTGGCACCCAGCATGACGCCGCCAGTGGCAGCCGCCCTGAACTCCTCGACGGCTCGCTGGCGTGCTCGCTCAGCCTTGCTGGCGTCGGCCGACTTCACGCCGTTGGCGCCACTCTTACCCGTGAGGAAACTGCGTATGTTGGCCGGTATGTCGGGCAGCGTGCCGTTGTCAGGCAGTTCGTTGCCCGCGCAGAAGTAGGCGTCGGCACCGATCTTCACGTTGACGACGCCTGTCTTCAGGTCGATGAGCGTGAAGCTGCAGCGGTCGGCCTTCTGCGGTCGGCCCAGGTAGAGATGCCACTTGGCCTTGTCGTAGTCGACGCCCTTGTCGCGCCAGGTGATGGCAAAGTCGAGTGCGATGTGCACGCCCGCCTTCGCCTTGAACGAACTCTCCTTCTCGCTCTTGGGCGACTTGTCGTTGGCGCCGTCTTCCTCGTGCTCCTGGTGCAGGTTGTCGAGGCCCGCCTGTGCGGCGATGTTCTCATACTGCCCCTTCACCTTGTCGTTGAGGGCCTGCATGCTCTCGAGCAGTTCGCTGTCGCGCAGGGCGTCAGCATACTGGCCCACCTCGCCCGCCACCTTGTCGGCCAGGCCGTCGGCGGTGGCGTCGGCGGTGACATTGATGCGGAAATACTTCGATTCCTCATCGTTCTGGTAGACGACCTTTGCGTCGGCCTTCACCACACCAGCCATGGCCTCGAGGTCGCCCTCCAGGAGGAAGGTGGTGAGACGGCTGTGCTTCTTGTCGTAGACCACGGTGAAGTCGAACTTGCCACCGATGACGTTGTCGCCTCCCGTGGCGGCCAGGGCCAGTCCGGCGGTGATGCCGATGACGCCCTTTCGTGGTGTGGCCTTTGTGGCGTCGCTCTTGTCCTTGGCGCAATTGAAGTAGAACCCTCCGTGGATGTCCTTCAGTTCGATGGGTGGCATCTGCAGGCCCACGGCCGACCCGGCCTCGATGTGGAAGTAGCCCCACGTGTAGTTGTTGTCCTCCTCCTTGTGGTCGTAGTAACCTCCGTATGACTCGAAGGTGAAGAGGTTGCCGGGCAAGGCAAACTTGAGCGTGCCGCTGTAGCCCCGTTCCTTGTTCTTGTCGTCGGGGCGCACCACGTCGAGCCGTCCCGAGATGGTGATGCCCGGCAGGTTCGACGACACCTCGACCGACTGGAACAGACAGTCACTGTATTCGACCGAGAGGTTGCTCAGGTCGTCGAGATGCTTGACCTCGGCTTGCAGTTGCACACCAGCAGTGGCCACGACGAGCGAGTCGAGCAGGCCAATCTTGCCCTCAATGTCGAGCGTCATCTGCTTGCCATTGCGGCCAAAGGCATACTTTTGCAGGCCGAAGGTGAAGGGGCCGAGTTTCTTCTCCATGGAGGCCAGCGACCACTCGCCCATGTCGAAGAAGACGGGTGCCTGCTCGGTGCCGAAGTTGTGCTCCTGCGCCGCATGCAGGGTCTTCCACTTTGTGCGCCGCATCTCGGCGTCCTGTGCCTCGTGGGCCTTGCGCTGCGTCTTGTCCTCATCGTAGGCCGACTCCCAGGCCGCACAGTTGGCGATGCGCATCTTGGTGAAGTGGACACCAGGGATGGAGAGCTTCAGCGGCAGTTTGTCGATCTGCTTCTGCATGGTCTCGGCGCCACCGATGGTGATCTCGCCGCCCATCGAGAGCTCCATGCGTGTGCGGGTGTCGCCCGAGGGCTGGTCCTCGGCCTCAAGGAGGAAGTAGGTTTGTGCCTTGGCCAGTTTGGCCTTGGCGAGGATGAAGTCGAAGTTGGCGTCTTCCACCTGCTGCACCTTGAACACATAGGCATAGCCCTCCTGCTCGTTGTTGAAGCGGTGCTGGTTGTAGATGTTGCAGACATAGCCGATGTCTGTCGTGATGATGGGCACGCGCAGGGTGCCCTTGAAGTAGCACTTCGAGAAGTCGTTTTGCAAGAAACTGGCACCGGCGGCGTCGATGCTGAACTTCCATCCGCCCAGGCGGCCGGTCTCTGCGGAGAGCACCTGGTCGGCGCCGACGTCGAGCGTGGCGCCCGAGCGGTCGAAGAACATGCCCGTGGCGGCCAGTTGCAACCGCTTGCCTCCACTGCCCACCTCGAGCGCCTTGGGGAACTTCACGGCCACGCGGTCGATGTAGAGGCCGGTCCACGTGTTGTCGTCGCCAGCGGTGATGCCGGCCTTGGCCTTGTCGTAGGCCTTGGGGAAGGCGCCCATGGCCGTGGCGTTGCGCACGAGCGAGTGGTCATAGATGATGTGGCCAGGCGCAAAGGTCCATCCGGGCAGGTCGGCCACCTGGAAGTCGTCCATGGTGGCCTCGGCCGTCCAGTCGTCCCAGTCGCTGATGGCGGTCTTGATGTTGAGCACGGGCAGGTCGCTGGTGGCCTTGCCGTCGACCTCCTTCTTCAGGCCGGGCACCTCGATGTCGATGTCCACCTGCAGGCAGGCGAGGGTGTCGGCCTGCCAGTTGATGAAGCAGCCCTCGGTGGGGGCGTCGCCAGTCTCGATGACGGCGATGTTGTCGGGCGCCTTGAAGGTCATCATGAAGCCCGACGAGGGCTCCTTCACAGCGATGTCGGACAACAGGCAGATGGCGCCGCTCTCGGGCAACAGCCTGTCGGGACTGATGCAGAGGTGGGGCGCGCCGAGCACCAGCACATTGTTGTCGAGATGGCTGCTCTCGGGCAGGGTGAAGGTGCCCATGAGGTCCATCGACGCCCACTCGGGCGCGAAGGTCATGTTGACGATTTGCAGGTCGACGGGGGTTTTGTTGACCGACTTGGGCAACTTGAGCGGCAACACGAGGTTGTCGGCACGGCCCTCGGCGAGGAAGTCTTTGGCACGGTGGTAATAGTCGTAATACTTGCCGAGGTTGAGTTGCTTGGCCACGTCGCGGCCCCGCCTGGAGATCTCGCCCTGCAACTTCTTGGCATAGGGGATGCGGGTGTCGCCGATGAGGTTGTCGATGCCCCAGTCGGAGAAGAGCTTGTCGACCTGTTCGCCGTTGTTGACCTTGTAGACATCACCCTTCACGCCTCGCGCGTTGCCGGCATAGACGATGTTGTCGGTGTTGATGCAGAGCGAGTCGAACTGCACCTTCACCATGAGCGTGGTGCCGAGTGGCTTCCACTCCACTCGACCTGTGCCACTGAAGCCGGCACCCTTGTCGTTGGCCTTCACCTCGTCGAGGGTCAACTGGTACTCGCCCAAGCCCACCACCGTGCCGCGGAGCTCCTTGGCGCTCTTCTGGGTGGGACGGGCATTGGTGATCTCGACGGCGTTGGAACAGGTGAAATACTTCTTGCTGAAGCGTTGGGCCAAGACGAAGTCGACCACATTGAGCGAGTCGTCGACAAAAGCCACCGACTGCTCGTTCTCGCTTCTTGGGTGGACGCGAAGCACGAGGTAGTCGCCGAGGGCCACGCGGTCGGCAATGGCGTCCCAGGGAATGGAGTCGCGCAGCTCATGGGTCTGGTGGGAGAAGACGGGCTCGGAGGCAAAGATGTCGGCACGTGGCTGGTCGGGTGCGGCACGGAAGAGTTGCACGTCGTAGGCCATACGCACCGTGTCTTGCCGCTCGCCGGCGCCACCGGCAAACCAGGCGCGCTTCCACGTGACGCGGATGTCCTCGCCTGTGAACCGCTTGCGGGCGCCCTCATAGGGACTGAACGACGGTTCGAGGATCTGTGGGTTGCGGAAGGTGTAGAGCGAGTCGGTGAGGTGGGTGGTGTCGCCCTCAAAGCCGAAATCGAACTCGTCGGCATCGTCTGTGCGTGTGGTGTCGGTCGGCGTGGCGGGTGCCTGTGGTGTGGCCGACGCCCAGCGGAACAGGCGCAGGTCGCTGTGGCCCTGGTTCTCGATGAGCGCATAGTTGAGATAGGTGTTGGCCAGACCTGTCTGCTCGGCGGTGACGCGGGCCACATAGGTGGCATCGTCGGCCATGTGGCGCACACGCTCCTGCGGCAGGATGCACAGGGGCGTCAACAGCCCCGTGCGCTCATAGACCGAGGGGTTGTGGGCGATGGCGTCGTCGGGCTGCTGGCCTGCCACGAGCTGCACCACCTTGAGGGTGTAGGTGAAGCGGGCCGCACCGGGGTTGCAGGCCACGACGGGCTCCTTCCATGTGAAGAGGGGTTGGCCTTGTCGACCGTGCACACGCCGTCGGCCTGTTGCGTCGAGGCCATGGGCATGAGAAAGGCGGGCGACTGGGCCTTGTAGCAGACATTGAAGATGCACTGGCCACCACTGGGCGAACTGACGGCCACGGGCTCCTCGCGCCCCGGCTCCCAGCGATAGGCGATGAGGCGCATGCGATATTGGCCCTCGGGCAGGAGGCCGAAGGCACCGTTCTGGTAGTCGCTGAAGAGGCCGGGCGTGGTGGCGATCTGCTCGCCGGGCACGTGGTTGAAGAGGTTCTTCAGTTCCACCCGGTTGAGGATGCGCGTGGCACCAGCGGCCACGGTGATGGGTCGGTCGGGCTGATAGCGCGGCGGTATCTTGACATAGAGGCCCGAGACGGGGTCTACCTGTTCGAGATCCATGACAAGATACACGTTCTGCGTCTCGCCCGAGGGGTTGATGAGGCTCACGTTGAAGTAGTTGCCGGGGTTGTTGACATACAACATGGCCTGCGGGGGCAACGTGGGTTGCGTGGCGTTGACCGTGACCAGGAGGTCCTGGGCGGCAGCGGCGAGCGCACAGGCCACGAGGGCCACGAGCGTGAAGAGGCGTAGTCTCAGTGCTTTCATATCCTTGTGTCGTGTTAGGGTTCGTGTGGGATTGGGTGGGTGGACTTACAGGCTTGGCCGTTGGGCCTGCCTCTCGGCCTTGCGCTTGATCTCAAGCAGGGTGAAGGTGTAGGTGTAATTGAGGCTGAGGTTGATGTCGGTGGCGTCGAGCGACGAGCGGGTCTTGCTGATGTTGACGTCGCCATACTTGTTGAATCCGGCGGCGAGCGAGAACAGGTGTTGTTGCTTGATGCTGTAGCTGGCGGCCACGTCGCAGCCCACGGAGAGGCTTTTCGATTGGTGCTCGATCTCGTTGTAGCACATCGAGAGGGTGGCCGAGAGGTTGAGATTGCCGTCCTTGAGGAAGGAGCGGCTGGTGGTGAGCGAGGCGATGTCGCTGGTGTAGCGGGTGTTGTAGCCGCGCGACGACTGGTGGTTGAGGGCGGCGGTGAACTGCGTGTCCCAGGCGTTGACGCCAAGACTGTAGCTCAGTCCGGCGGCGAGCGAGGTGACATCGCTCATGCCCGACGACAGGCGGTTGAGGTCGCGGTTGGCCACATAACTGGCTGAGAGCGACACGGCGTGGCTCAACTGGTCGGTCTCGATGGAATAAGACGGGGTGAGGGTCAGGGTGTGCATGGCGCGGTGCACGCGCGTGGTGTCGTTGACGTGGGCGGTGCCGTCGGCCTGGGTCTGCAGGTAACCGTTGTAGCCCAGGGCCAGGCTCAGATGGGAACCGAGGCGTGTGGCGGCAAAGGCGGAATAGACAAAGCCGCGGGTGGTGTAGAGCTGCTTGCCCGAGAGGTTGTCTTCCTGGCCGGAGAAGGTGGCCGAGAGCGACACGCGGCGGAAGAGCGTGGTGCCCATGTTGAGGCCGAGGCTATGGTAGTTGTTGGCCATATAATAAGTGCCGAGCGACGTGTAGTCGGGCTGGATGATGCGATAGAAGACGGAAGTGTTGAAGTTGGGCAGCGTCAGGGCGATGTTGGCGTCGCCGGCAAAGCGCGCCAGCGACGAGTAGCGGGCGTCGAACACCTTGTCGAAACGGGTGGCCTGGCCACTGGTGACGCGTGGCGCGCGGGTGTCAGTGGAGAA
Source organism: Prevotella sp. (assembly GCA_050875105.1). Lineage (GTDB taxonomy): Bacteria > Bacteroidota > Bacteroidia > Bacteroidales > Bacteroidaceae > Prevotella. The sequence goes on from JBNMMB010000023.1 coordinate 19,427, forward strand.
GAGCGACGTGGCCACATTGGCCGAGAGCGACAGCCACCGCCTGAGGCTCAGTCCGCCGCGCAGGCCCACCACGAGGTTCTCCTGGGGCGAGAGGCGCTCCTGCCAATAGGTGTCGACAGAGCCTGCACGGTCGTAGGCGCGCAGCAGGTAGAGGTCGAGGTGGTTGCGGGTCGAACCATAACCCACGGTGAAGCCCCACCCGAGGCGCCTATACTGGGGCGCGCGTGGCGAGGGCGACGACGGGTCGTCGTTGACGGCACTGCGCAGCGTGCCATAGAAGGCGCCAACGCGGAAACGGTCGGTCACGTAGTCGAGGCCCACGCCATTGTAGGACATGTTCATGACATAAGGACTGAACCCGGTCGACGAGCGCCCCAGGTGGCCGTGCCAGTGCTTATAGCTGGGCGAGAGGTTGAACGACAGGTGGGGATAGTTGAAGTCGAGGTTGTTGTTGGAGTAGTAGAGCGAGAAGGGCATGCTGAACCCATAGAGTGAGATGTTGAGGTTGAGAAACAACGTGTTGCTCAGCGGCGAGGCATAAGCGTTGCCTGCTGATGAGTGGAAATAGGTGTTCTGTGTACCCACGGCACCAGTGATGATGAGCGGATCGCTCTTGGCGATCTCGGTGATGTTCTGTGCGTGGGCGCCGCCGATATGCAGAAAGAGGGCTGTCGCTGCCACGAGGATGGATTTGTATGGGTAGCTTTTCATCGCTTGTTCTGTTTGGGATAAGGGCCTGATGGGCATGGGACGGGCATCGAAGGGCGCAAAATGGCGACAGGCGCTTGCGCAGGAGTCCTGCTGCCATTTCGCACCCTTCGTGCCTATCTGGCTGAGAGAGTATCACGTGTCGGTGGCCGACACGAAGGCTGAGAGATCGGCGTGTCAGTTCACTTGGCGATCTTCTTCGTGAGCGTCTGGCCATCAGTGGTCACCACGCGCACGATGTAGATGCCGGGCGCCAGGCTGTCGAGACACACATCGTCGGCCAGCACCACGGCGCCGTTGGCTGCGGTCACGGTGAAGTGGCGCACGCTGAGACCGGCAAACGAGAGACGACCGTCGACCACCGCAATGGCCGAGGCGGCAAGCGAGGCGGTGGAGATGGCGGTGGCGGAACCGACGCTGAGGTTGACGGGCGCACGCAGCGTGCCAGCCATCGGGGCGAAGGTCAGACTTTCGCCGATGGTGCGGTAGCCGCCTGTCACGTCGTCGTGGAGCACAAACGAGATGCGGTCGCCACGGTCGGCGTGGACGGTGATGAAGCAGTGGCCGTCGACCATCTGGCCCTCACCGCGACACTCACCATTCACAAAGGCGCCAACGGAGAAGCGCGACGTGGCGTAGGACTCGGGCAACTGGGCCACGATGCTCATGTTGTCGGCAAAGGGGGCAGCGTTGTAGGTCCACACCGACGGGCGACGGCGAGGAGCGTGGAAGACGGGGGTGCCCTGTGGCTGCTCGCTCTCAGCATGGAGGACGAGTTGAGTCTTGGTGGCGTCGGCATTGTAGAACATGTAGCCCTGGCCGGCGAGGAGCGTGGTGAGGGTGCCCACCCACTGGCCGTTCTGATACTCAGCGAAGCCGTCGTCTTTCGAGACAATGCGGTCGCCATCGGCCAGGAAGTCGCTCACAAAGAGGCCATCAAGCGCATGGTCATACTGGTAGCTATTGCCCAGCCAGTTCCACTTCTCGGTGATGGGCACCGAAGGGTTCTGTGTGACATCGTAGCCTGTGGCCTGGGTGACGAAACGCACGTAGCCAGGCTCGGCCTCCTGGACCTTCACCTTGTAGCACGTGCCACGGACGAGCTCGGTGAGGTCGCCGAAGTAGCCATACTTGGGATCATTGTAAAGGAGGGCGTCGGCGGAACGGATCTCCTCGAGCTGGTCGCCAAACGAGGCATGGATGTCGGAGAGGCCAGAGGTGAAGAACGAGACCCACTTCCAGCCGGCCTTCTGCTCATAGTTCTGGCCGACGGTGAGGGCGTGACTGGCCATGAGCTGACCGTCATAGTAGACCTGCAGGGTGCCTGTGCCCACCGACTGGGCGGTGAGGGCGTAGCGCAGGTGACTGTCGTCGGTGGCCGTGGCCGTGGCCCAGGTCCAGCCGTCGGGCAGCGTGGGACCGGCGAGGCGCACCTCTACCTTGGCGGGATCGACCATGGCCGTCGAGGGATCGGGGGTGAGGGTGAGCTCATGGGTGTCGTTGACGCCCATGTGGATGTCGGCATAGGTGAAGCCCTTGAGATCCTCCACGACGGTGACGCGCACCGAGGCCGTGGCCTTCTCGCCCTTGAGGGTCATGGTGTAGACACCAGCCTTCTCGGGGGTGAACTGGGGAACGCCATAGTCGTCTTGGCTGATGGTGATGCCGTCGGCCGAACAGCTCCAAGTGAGGTACTCGTTGTAGTCGGCGGGGGTCACGGTGTAGCAGGAGCTGAGCATCTTGGTGAGGGTGGCCTCATCGCCCACGGTGACGGTGATGCCGTCCTTGAAGTCGTCGCCGATGGTGATGGCGGTGGCGGGCTGGATCACGTCGACCGAGAAGGAACTGTTTTCGCCCATAAACTTGATGTCGCCCAGCGAGAGACCGAGGTAAGCGCCCTTGCGCGGGGCGAGGCCGGTGAGCACATTGTCGGCCACGCGGATGAAGTCCACATAGTTGCCGAAGTCCCACTCGGCATTGAGGGGAAAGGTGGCGTTCGACGGGTCAAGGGCGACCAACTGCCGCATGTCGACCTGCTCGCCCACACGGATGGTGATGTGGTTGTCGGGGATGGAATAGTACTGCGGGCGCACGAAGGTGAGCTGATGGAGGTCGGAGAGCGTGCCCGTGGTGGCCTCATTCTGATAGGTCAGCGCCACGGAACCTGTGAGCTGATACTCCAGGGGCTGGCCATAGGAGGAATCGTAGTAGCGGAAGGTGATGGTTTTGCCGTTGTCGGCGGCCGAGCCTTTCACGCGCAAGGGGAAATACCAGAGGGTGGTGGTGCCCCCATCGGCCGCGCGGGCAATCTGCTCGCCGCGGCACTCACCGTCGATGAAGGCTCCGAGGTAGTCGCCCTGGCTCAGCGAGACAGCGGATCCGTTCGCGTCGACGAGGTTGACATACACCACATGCTCGCCCTCATAGGCGTTGGGGCGGTAGCCCCAGTCGGGTTGTGCCTCCGCTCCCACTGCCGTGAGCAGGAGCGTCAGCATGAGTAGCATGGTCTTTTTCATAAATGATAACTGATTGGTTAAATGTTGGTATGTATGTTGGAGGTAAAGTAGAGGACTTATTTGTGCGGCGCATCGGTGGACGGCGCATCGGTGGTGGACGGTGCTTCGCCGTCGGGTGGTGCCTCTTCGGACAGGATATCGGAGAGGTGACGCTCGATGAGCTCGTTGACCGCGTCATAAGGGTATCGTCCATTTGACGGGTCGGGATGTAAGGGTGTGTCTTTCATGTCGGTCGTGCGTTTTGAAATCATGTGTTGAAATGTGGTGCAAAGTAACGCAAAACGCCGTCCAATCACTTGGATAAAATTATCAAAAATTAGCCAATATGTTACAAAATGACCTGTGAGACAGGGTGATAAGGAAAGAAACAAAGGGAAAGAAACAAAGAAAAAGAGGAAGAAAGGGCGAAAGGTGAGCGGTTGAATGCCTGTTGGCATTTGTAGTGGGTGACGTGTCTCACGTAAAATGAGAAAGGCATTATAGCCTTGACGTGAGGAACGTCACCCACTGTAGTTTAATAGGTTTAGGATGGCGTGAATTTCTGGTTTTATTGATTGTTAGGATCGTCTTTTACAATTTCCCAATGTCCGTTCTTTTTGGATCCAACTCGGCGGATAGTTCCTTGTTTTTGCAACCAATTAAGTTCACGTTGTATAGTCTTCCTGCTCAAGCCCAAACGCTCAGCTATAAACGTTGTATTTAATGGGACATTTAATGGGACATTTAATGAGACTTCTCCCTTCTTCGCAACAGATTCTCCACTTATTATTTTTAGTATATATCTCTGTCTTTCAGTGAGTTCACTTTCAATTTTTGCTAGGACATTTAATGGGACAGCTGTCTCACCATTGGTCCTTTTCTCAGCTACATTTTCATCCACAAACTCTGCCTTTAAGGTGGATTTCAGGATAAAGGCATCGGTATGGAACGAAGGAATAACTGCGCCACGGCTTTCCAGTTCATTACATATACGGTCGATTCCTTCACCAAACTCCTTCACATAGTTGTATGCCTTCAGGAATTGGGCAATCTTTGGGTTGCGAGAGAAGTGGGTGTGCCGGATGTTCTCAGCCCTTACCAATCCAGGCAGTTTGCCTGGAGATTCAAACACTAGTCGGTCGTCAAACATCTTTATTTGTATTTCCGTTCCCTTGATGCTGTAGTCTCTGTGGCATTCGCTGTTGACCACCATCTCTTGTAAGGCAAACTTGGGATAGTTGCGATTGGTCACGAATTGTCCACTCTGGCCGAGATAGGAATGTTCGCGCACTTGGGTTTCAAGATATTCCACTGTCTTCGCTATCTGATTGAGTATAGACCCTTCGAATGTCACGTCCTTTACCACATTCATTTCTGTACCCACCTTTTCCTCTGTTCCTTCATAGCGGATAAAGCGCGTTCTAGCCCGTGGAAAGAATCGTTGTGGTCTTTTGCCGAAAAGCAGAATACAAGCGTTGCTGACCTTTTGCTTGCCATCAGCCTCCTTCACGAAGTCATTGTTCTCGTAAAGATATTCCATGGCAGACTTACTGTAGCCAATCACTTTAATGTAATCTTCCACGGCTTTCATATCTACGTCATCGATAGTGGCGCCATAGGCGGCCTCGTCTTCAAAGTTGCGCTCGCCCTTGTCGTACATCAGTTGCATACGCTCGTCAAAGCCGAGTCTACGGCTCTTGTCGCCCACTCGCATGAAGGCTTCGTCGGCTTGATTGGTGTGCAAATGACTACTGGCAGGTACATGCATCAACAATATGCGGTTATCGTTCCCTTCACAATCCACACAAGGAAGATAGTCGTAACGAACCCTTACCGAAGGTATACAGAAATCCATCGGCACACGCAGCAGTTCGTTCAACTGCTTTGTATGTTGATTAATACCTTCTATGCGCCTTGTTTTGTCGGACACGCCGATGGCAAGCACACCACCATCAGCATTAGCCATTGCCACAATAGGCACAGCCAATGCTTTGGGGTCTATCTGTATGCTCTTGCAGTCGAAAGTCTGGTCTTCTTTCCTGCTGATGATCTCGTCTACTGTCATATTGCAAAGATATAAATATTACACGAACATTTTGCTCAAACATGCTGCATAAAAAATTTTAAACCTTATTTTCAGTTCGTTCCTTTGTTGTTCTCCTTGGTCTTGTTAATCAAATCATGGAGACATTCCATCAGCTCGACATATTCCGCCTTGTATCTTTCGAGACGTTCCAAATCCTTACTCGATGGTTGCGGTATCCGGCTGATATCCATATTGCTTCTCAAGTCGTTCAGTTTTACGTTGATGGCGAGTCTGTTTCTCTTTACCTGCTCAATATATGCGGTTCTGTTAGGGGCATTGTGGTGGTTTAAGGCATGGAGGGCAGCCTTTATCTCGTCCCACTCATCCTCTTTCGGGAAGAAAACGGTACCGTTTGGATATGGCATGATGTCAAACGCGTCCATCCAATCATCTGATTTACTGACGGCCAACGTATCAAGTTTCTTCCGTGTAGCATCCACGACCTCATCAACACTATGCGGTGTGTCTTCGGCAGCATCGTGCAAGAAGCCCACCACTTGCTCTTTCCAATCAAATCCACTACGACCCACTGAAAGTAGATGAGAAGTAAAATAATCATTGCCTCCTTTATCCTTCTGCCCTTTGTGTAAATCCTTTGCCACAAACGCAGCAGCAATGGCCACGGGGGTCCAATAGCCTAAATGTTCTTCCAAATATTCCATTCGCCTTGAACCCTCATCAGGATTAAACTCTGAAATGTAAGTTAGATAATCTCTGTAAAGTGTTTCCGTCTCATCACCAGCATCCATGAAATCCCATAAACCGTCCATGTAGCTGTCCATATATTCAATATCCTGTTCGCCAAGCACCTTAAAGCCTGCCAACATGATTTTGCTTTGTCTAAAACAAGCCTCGTTTTTTTCCGCTACAGACTTGATCAAATCTGTCAATGAATCTGTGGCTTCCATCTTTTTCTCCATGCTTTTTACACTTTCATTTACGCCTTCAACCTTTTGATAGCATCTTGACGTTTACTAATCCTTCAGTCAGCCGTATGTTGCTACGCCCTTTCTTGGCAAAAACAACTTATTCGGTTTAGAGTTTATTGTTCCATTTATTTTTTAATGTTCATATTACAAAGATATGACTTTTGTGTGAGACAATTCCTGAAATCGACTACTATTTTCGGTATTGAAGAATTATTTTCTATTTTAAAGCATGAAACTTTACTTTGGAAGCATAAACAAAAGGGCGGAATGTCATAGATGACCTACGGATTTTATTTTTTTCACCTATTGGTTTGCATTCAATTACACAGCATGACCGCACTTTTGTCTTGGAAATTCTGAAAAAACAGGTACCTGGCGACTGCACCTTCTAGAGAAAAATAAATGGCTTTTGTCCGATTAAATTTCGTTAAAAGTCTTAATGTCGGTTAATTTGTATGAAATTGTTCAGCGAAAGAGGCCTAATCGAGTTGCGATAGATATCGAATCGAGACTCGATAGATATCTTATCGAGACTCGATAGATGCTTAACGGAGACTCGATAAGATATCTATCGCAAAACCCTAAGCATGCGCAAAGTTTTCCAAAGGGCATATTTTTACATAAAGCTCTGACCATTAGCTATTTATGCAAAACCCTCCCAGAATCGCGTATTTGCGGGCAAAAGTAGTCGTGATTGATTTCAAGCGATTCTGGAGAGACTTTTTGTTCGATAAATTTCTACTTCTTTCCCGTGCGTTGTCGATACTGCGAGGGCGTCATGCCCGTGACCTGCTTGAAGGCGCGGGTGAAGTGCGACATGTCGTAGTAGCCACAGCGCATGGCCACCTCGCTGATTTGCAAGTCGTCGGCACCATCGAGTAGGCGCTGGGCGGCCCGGATCTGTTGGCGACGGATGTAGGCAGCTGGGGTGTCGCCGGTCACGGCCGAGAGTTTGCGGCGCAATTGCTGGCCACTCATGCACAGGGCCGAGGCGATGGCGTCGACGCTGAGGTCGCCTGTGGTGATGGAGCCCTGGATGACGGCGTCGAGGCGCTCCACAAAGGCGCGGTCGGCAGGGCGCAGCGTGTCGGCGGCCTCGGCGGGATCGGCCTGGGCAGCCTGCATGTAGCGCTCGCGCAACAGGCGGTGCTTCTCAAGCAACTTCTCCACACGGAGCGACAGCTCGTCGGCACTGAACGGCTTGGCGATGTAGGCGTCGACACCGGTCTGGAGACTGCGTAGCTTGTCGGCCTCGCTGGTCTTGGCCGTGACGACGATGAGGGGGATGTGACTGATCACATCGTTTTGCCGGATGCGCCGACAAAGCTCATAGCCGTCCATGACGGGCATCATGAGGTCGGTGATGATGAGGTCGGGCACGTGCTCCACGGCGGCCTTCAGACCTTCCTCACCATTGGAAGCCAACAAGAGGCGATAGCGTTGGCGCAACTGCACAGACAGGTATTGGGCCACATCGCTGTTGTCCTCGACGATGAGCACGAGGGGCCGCTTGACCGATGCGGCCTCACCGGGCTCAGCACTGGGCGGCGTGGCCATGACTGGCTCACTGGCGACGGAGGAAGAAGGAGCGACGGCCGACGCCTCCAGCTGGCTGATGGGCTCGCCATGGACCGCAATGGGGCGGCACGTGACACCGGCGGGAGCGGTGGTGGGCAACAGGACCGTGAACACGGAGCCGCGGCCCACACGGCTGTCGAGACTGACGCGGCCTCGCAGCGAGACCACGATCTGCTTGACCAAGGCCAGGCCCACGCCTGAGCCGACGCTCATCTGGGGCGTGGAGGCCTGATAGAACGGTTCGAAGATGCGCTGGCGGTCGGCCTCGGCGATGCCGTCACCATAGTCGGCCACACGGAGCGTCATCTCGTCACCCTCAACCGACAACGTCACCAACACGCGACCGCCCTCATGCGAGAACTTGATGGCATTGCTCACCAGGTTGCACACCACCTTTTGCAGGTAGTCGGGCACGAAGTCGGCCTCGGCGGCCTGTTGCTTGGGGGCGTAGACCAACTGGATGTGACGGGTGTGGGCAAGGTTGAGATAGCTCTCGACGAGGGTCGACACGAAGAGCACCACGTCGCCCCGACGCCAGTCGGGCTGGCCCACGGCCGACTTGACCTTGGAGATGTCGAGCAACTGGTTGATGAGCGACAACAGGCGCGATCCCTGGCGCGACACGACGTGGCCGGCCTCGGCGAGCGCGTCGGGCGGCAACTGTCCTTGCTCCATCATGTGTGAATAGCCGAGGATGACGGTGAGCGGCGTGCGAAACTCGTGGGTGATGTTGGTGAAGAAGGAGACGCGCATCTCATCCAACTGCTGTTGGGCCAGCTGCTTGCGCTTACGCGTGCGGAGGGCATAGACCAGGAAGCTGGTGGTGACGGCGGCGAAGAGGAGGATGAACAGGGCGGCGGCAAGGCTCACCATCTTCAGCGTGCGCTCCGACTGATACTCCTGGCTGAGGGCGCTGACCTCAGCGCGGCGCTGCTCATGCTCATAGCGGATGCGCATGTTCTGCATGTGGACAAGGTTTTTCTCGCTCGACACGCTGTCGCCCAGCTCGCGGCTGAGCTTGTAGGAGGCCAGGGCCCGGCGGCTGTCGCCCTCCCTATCATACAAGGTGTAATAGAGTTTGGCCACCTCCGACTTGTGCTCCAGCGAGTTGAGGTCGCGGGCTGTCTGGTCGGCCAGGGCGAGATAGCGCTTGGCCTCAGCATCGTCGCCCTGCTTGACATAGACCTGGGCCAAGGCCAAGCACGACTCCAACCAGTGCCAGCGGTCGGAGGCCTGTTCCATGAGCGCATAGGGCTGGCGATACTCGGCGATGGCCTGGCGGATGTGGCCGGCCTGCTCGTGCAAGCGACCGAAATGATTGTGACAGAGGGCGATGCCGAGGGTCGAACCGGCTTGGCGGTTCATCTCCATCGACCGACGGTAATACCACAGGGCGGAGTCGGCCTGATGGCGCTCCTCAAAGAGGGCGCCGATGTTGGCATAGTTGATGGCCTGGCCCAGGGCACTGCCGAGGGCGTGCTCGCCGGCCAGCGCCTGGCGGAAGACGGAGTCGGCGGTCTCAAGATCGCCCAGCGACAGGCTGATGTTGCCAATGCCATTGAGCGAAACCACACGGTTCTTGCGGGCCACAGAGTCGGCGCGGTGGCTGAAGGCATCGCTATAGTGGAGGGCCTGGTAGTGACAGTCGATGGCCTCGTCGAGCACGCCCATGCGCCTGAAGTTGGTGCCGATGTTGTTGAGCGCCTGCACGATGGCCACGGTGTCGCCCAGCTCCTGAGCCAACTTCAACTCGCGGCGGTGACAATAGATGGCGTCCATGAAACGATTGTGCTCACGATAGAAACGACCCAACTGGCGCCGTGCTCGCATCTCGAGCATGGCGTCGCCGCGCTTCGAAGCCGCGCGCACCAGACTGTCGGCTCCGCGCTCAGTGGTGGCCGAGGCTGTAGCGATGCTGTCGGCGGCGTCGCGCTGGGCCGCGAGCTGGCTGTTGCGGTCTTGTGGGCCACACGACAACAGCACAGCCAGCGACAACAGCACGAACAGGGCACAAGTCGCCTGGCGCCACGGCACACCACTGAGCCGACCGCGTCCCACCCCACAGGCGGACACACCAGCTGATGGTGGAAATGGGCAAGGCCCTTTGATGGTCTGATGTTGCTTGGTCATTTCGTGTTTCGTTAAGTTATATTACAGGCAACAGGCCGTGAGCGCCAGCGTCGCCACCACCCAAAAAGCAACAACCAGACAGCAACCACTATTGGAGGATGAACCTTTGGCCAAATCGAAGATGCTAAACGTAGTTCTCCGATAGACCTTATTATATAGGGCTCGTTTAGGATGAAGGATGCCCATGCCTCTTCGGCCATAACCGGGGATGATGGCACGTTTGATGGCGCGCGTGGCACGCCCTGTGGTGCGGGCACTCAAACTCTTCTTCCAAGATGGTTTTCTCATTCCGTATCTCATAGTCTGTCCTTTAAAGCGGTTCAACGTCTTCGTCGAAGGCCGTGGCCATTGGGTGACGACCTTCCGCCACAAAGATACTGATGTTTTCCCATTCAAACGCAAGAAAAACTGTTTTTCTGAAAAAATATCGCAAAACATTTGGTGGAACCAACAAAAACCACTAACTTTGCACCCGCAATGAAAGCTTAGGCCCAGCGCCTAATACGAATTGCACGGCTTCATGCCCATCCAAGTGACTTCCTCAAGCCACACCTTGGAGAGATGGTAGAGTGGTCGATTACACCGGTCTTGAAAACCGGCGTACCGAGAGGTACCGGGGGTTCGAATCCCTCTCTCTCCGCAATAAACCTTGAAAATCAAGGTTTTACGCAAAACGTACACGAAAATGTACACGAAACGTCCGAATTTTAACAATTTCGGGCGTTTTTTTATGTCCAAAAACAAGAAAATCCGTGTACACCCAAAACTAAAGAAGCCCGGCGATGAACCGGGCTTCAACATTGTTCCCCGTGCGATGCAAGGGGCTTTCGCAACAATGTGGTGCAAAGGTACAAAATTTATTCCAAATCCTTGCGCATGGATGCAAGCAACTTGCGCAACCATGCCAATATTGGCTTTCTGTACCGCATGAACAAGACAAGAACGGCAACGATTGATGCGGCGATTGCCCACGTCCATACATTTGAACGTCTGCTTGTCTTTGCAACTTCGTTGTGTTTCTTCTCCTTGTGGACGGTCGCTTTGTCCTTGGTCGTGGTGTTGCGTTCCTTTTCCGTTGTCTTTCCATTCTTCACCACGTTTGACCGGATGGCGGTTTGCTTGATGCTTTTCACGCCCTTTCCGCCCTTGATGGTCATCTTTCCGTCCTTGTCAATAATCAGTTCGGGCAAATCCGGCGCGCGCGCTGAATCTCCGAAAAAGATTATTTCCGTGATGATGGATTCCCCGGATTCGGTCTTGGTCGTGTCAACGACCTTGGAAACATCCGCGACCTTGGAAATGCTTTCCGACACACTATCCGCAACAACCTTGTCGGTGTTCTTCTCCAGCTTGCGCGATGTCGAACACGCGGCAATCAGTAACGCGACAAGACAAAGCGCGATGAATTTCAATGCCTGTTTCATAATCATCGCAACTTTTTGATGTCGTTCAATCGGTTCATCCATCCGGACAAGAACCGCTTTTGTGTGTACTTCAACAACTCCTTTTCAGTTGCCTTGCGCCCAATCTTCTTTTCGTATGCCACAACGGAACGCGAAACAATCCCATTGATGAACTTCACGCGTTCTTTGAATATGGCTTCAAAAAGTTGGTCGGGGTCGGCAAAGTTGACCGCCGACAATGTTTTGTTGCCAACGATACCATCCGCGACAACGCCAAGCAATGCTTGTGGTTTCTTGATGCCGTGAATGCCGGATGCCCAAACCCAATCAACAAGGATGTTTGCGACCTTTTGGGAATGGATGTCATCGGCGCGCCATTTATCCCAAAACATCGTCTTGATGATGTCACGCCAATGGACATCCGAAATGTGTTTCAAGTCCGCCACCGATGGACGGGGCAAATCTTTCTTCTTGCAATACGCTTCATAAGTCGCGATTGTCACGCCTTTGTTGGTTGCGCCGCCCCGGTCGGTCGGGTCGTTCGCAAATCCGCCCTCCCATTTGAGGATGAACGGAATCAAATTCTTAATGTCCGCCATTATCGTTTGTTTTTGGTTTTACATACAATTCACACTTTGGCGGGTCGCAAGAACCGCCACCACGGAACACGCAAAATGTATTGGCACACGGCACGCCATCCATCGGCGGCGTTGGTTTGTGTTCTTTCAACTCATGCAAGTCAATGTCAAAATGGCGTTCGGTCTTGTCAACCATGATGCGTTGGGCGATGATTGCCCATTTCGCATCATTGCAAGACGATTCGTTTTCAAGCATTGACCACACTTGCCAAAAGCATACTGACCCGGCTACAATTTGCGGCAAATGCAAAGACACTTCCGGGAACACCATCACGTCCATCAAGTGAACAAGGACGGTCAAGGCATACACCTTGATAAGTGTTCGGAACACGCGCCCGGCATAATGGGATTTGAACTTTCCATCATTCGCACCGGGAAAACGTTTCTTCACTCTCCGGCTCAACGACCATGCGGTGTAACAATCAGCAAGCACCGCAAGCGTACACACAAAGATGAACGGGAATGTCGGCTTGATGATGGCGAAACACGCGCCGAATGCGGTCATCATGTATCTTGCCAAGATAGGAACTATTGTTGAATGAATGTTTGATGTCATAATCGTAAAATCATGTAAAATGAAACATTTTGCCAACTTTCGCGATTGTCGTATCAAACACAACGAAATCAACGGCGGGCAACCCTTGGGAAACACGTTCGGTTTTCCATTGCGATTGCACTTGCTTCATTTCCGACATCAAATTGTCGCTCCCGGTGAACACGGAACGCCGCGTTCCTATTGCCTTTCCGTTGGCATCCTTTTTGAAAAAGTCGCCGTCCGAATCGGGCGTGTCCATAAACTCGGCATTGATGACAACTTGCATTTGCATACGCATACCGGACGCATTCTTTCCCGGAAACTTGGTCGGTTCAATCTTGATTTTCTCAATGACAATTCGGCGGTCAAAAAGTTCTTCAAGGTCTATTCCCTTACCAATTATTGCGTCCGATTCAATGTTAGAATCGCTAAATCGTGGCATTTTCTTCTTTTTAGATGTGTGACAAATCCGAAACGATTTGGTTGTCCAAATCTTCGGTAAACTTCAAATAATCCTTGTATTCGGCAACCGCCTTGTCATCCGGCGCAATGCCCATGACGTGCTTGTTGTACGAATTTACAAGGTCAAATTCCGCCGTTTCGTCAATGACTGAACGGATGAACACACGCTTCAAGTTTGCCTTTGTAGGCTTCGCGAACGTGCGCACTTCATAACATGACCAACCAATCGGGCGGGCTTCCTTTTCACCCTCCGGAATGGCTTTTTCTTCGGCGATGTTCACGCGATAAATCACCGACCCGTCATTGTCCTTTTCCAGCACGGCGGGCATACCATGCGCAATGTCATAATGCGCGTTTGGTTCGATTGAATTTAATTTCATAAGGAAACGATTTTGAAAGTTTGTCGAATAAATGAATTGAATCCGAATACTTGCACCAACCCCACCAACTGCAAATGGCTTGCTTGTAAGCTGCCTTTGTGGGTTGTTTCTTGCGCTTGTTCAACTTCGCCACCCGGCGGCAAAGATTTTGTTTTATGGACTTGCGCAATAATGTGTGGTCGTGATAGAACACGAATCCAAGGAAATCAATTCCGCGCGCGTCAACCGGGAACACTTGATGATTGCGTTTCACTTTCAGTTGCAAACACTTCATGTATGCCCGTATGTCACGCAACAACGCGTGCAAGGATTCCTTGTCCGGTGCAAGAACAACGATGTCATCGGCATAACGCCAATAATACTTCACGCGCTTTTCTTCTTCCAACCAATGGTCGAAATACGCCAAGAAAAGGTTTGCAAAGTATTGGGAAAGATAGTTGCCAATCGGCACGCCGTTCAAGGACGTTGCCACCAATTCCCCGGTGTTCGGGTCGGTGACAAAATTCCGAATCGGAATGTCCGTGTTGATGTTGGAATCAATGATTTCATCCAGCAACGCCAAAAGGCGACCATCTTTTATTTTCCGCCTTACCACACCTTTCAACACTTCGTGGTTGATTGATGGGTAAAACTTGCGAACATCAATCTTCAAGCAATATTTCGTGCCGACCGGGTCTTTCCTCAAAGCCTTTTTCACGCTCATGGCGCACGCATGAATGCCGCGTTCCTTGATACATGAATATGTGTCGTGCGTGAACACGGACACCCATATTGGTTCAAGAATATTCATCACCGCATGATGCAAGATGCGGTCGGGGAAATATGGCAATTGATAGATTTGCCGTTCCTTTGGTTCAAAAATTGTGAAAACGTGATATTGGGATGTCTTGAAAGTTCCATTTTTCAAACTTTCATGCAATGCAAGAATGTTCGCTTCCCTGTTCTTGTCGTGCTGCTGCACGCCATAGGAATGCAACTTGCCCTTGCGGGCTTTTTCGTCCGCAAGTTTCAAGTTATCAATCGCGATGACCTTTTCATAAAGGTTTCCAATTCTTTTCATTCTTGAAAGTTTTTTGTTTGCTTGAATAATAGGATTCTTCGGGCTTGCGCCCTACCAAAACCGTTCAACATATTCTATTTTTTGCCGCCGGGCTTCCTTTCCCGACTTACCATCCCCGGATGGGATGATTGGCATGGTTTCCGATTAGCAACTATATTATTTTACAAGCATAGCTGAGAACCGATATTCGCATTCGCATTCGTAGGCGTGTTATTCGTATTCGCGTACACGAACCCCGCATTCGCACCATTATTCGCATTACCGCTGAACAAAACACCACGACATCGGACAACCATTATTTCTTTTTTCTTTCAAATCCCGTTTATCGGTTTGCGGGTCGATTTACGGCTTTTCAAGCCGCTTCGATTTGCGGGTCAAAGCAAAGCCGAGAACCGAAAATCGCATTCGCATACGTAGGCGTGTAATACGTAAACGCGCACACGAACCCCGCAGCCGCACCATAATCCGCACTACCGCCGAACAAAACACCACGTTCCGATTCTCCGGATGCCGGGATGTTTGTATAAAAGTAGTCGCAAAAGAACGTTGTACTTCCAGCACCTACCGCCAACGGCATGATGTCGCCATCTTCGCCAAGGACAAGTTGTTTCACATATCCCTCTTTTCGCGAAATGTCGCCGCGATACTCATAATTGCCGACACCCGAATTGGTGAACTTGGATGGGTCATCGCAAATGTACATCTTAGATAAACCGCCCGCCGCTTCACTTTGGATGATTATCTTGATTCCGTCCGTCCACTTCCAAAGATGACCAAAAGGATTTTCAACACCACGATAACGCGGCACGGCAAATGTTTTCTTAACGGCATCATCTTCGCCATGAACGGAATAATCAACCGTTCCCGAATGGTTGCCAAGCGAATTTGTAACACCACATGGAATGATTGGATTATTTCCATTGTGCGTTGACCATGAACCCCAATCCCATGTTGTAACACCATCACCCAATCCGCCTTGATGGAATCCGTTTTCGTCAAGTTCCGCATTGAACTTGTCTTGCGTATTGAATGTGCAATATTCAACCACAAACAACCACCACAACATCTTGTGCATCCTGTAAAGATTCGCGTTCCATTCCACCGAACCACGATTGCGCGCCTTTGCGCGGAAATCATTTAATGAAATGGATGTTGCGGGCAAGCCAAGGAACGAACGATAAGTTCCGTCATAACTTGCGTTGTTATTGCCGCCGCGATAATCAACATCGGTTGAACAAACGGATGCCAGCTTGTTTGTTGAACGCTGAACCGTTGCTTCAACGCTTGAAACATAACATGTGCGCCAAAGATGGAATCCGGGCAATGGTTGTGTACTCTGCAAATGGCGACATTTGTTTCCATCCATTTCAAAACGAACGTACATATCCGGCAATTCCGTTTCCATCATGCCATCCTTGCCCGTCAAGTTTGCCGCCGCGCCTGTGTCGCGCTTGGTCGAATCGTTGGCGTTAAGGTAATACACAACCTTGCCGTTGTCATCCAAGATGCAATTGCGCATCATGTTTTGTAAAGGCAATTCCTTGTGCAACTCCATCTTGCCAACGCGTGTTGGCTTGGGATTGGACACCGTGATGTCCCATTCCACGCCATAATAATAATCATAAGGAAAGGTCGGCTTTGTGTTGCCGACACCGATTAAAAGTCCCATATTAGTAACCCCATTTTAAGTTTATACCCGACAACGATGTTGCCTTGATTACTTTCACGATTTCTGGATTCCAACCACTTTCAAAGTTGGTTTCGATGAAATCCCCATCATCCATTCCAGCAAGCTGCACCGACAATTTGACGGGGCTTGTGGAATCGTTCTTGATGTTGAACGGTTGACCGTCCGAAAGGCTGAAATTGCCGTTTGCAAGGTCAATCACGCCCATCTTTCCGATTTGCGCGGAAACGCTTTCGCCGCTTCTTGTGTTCATACTTCAATTTTTTACGTTAAAAACTTGAATGCAAATTTATAATATATGTTTCATAGAGAAACACGTTGTGGATAAGTTCGGCACAACTTAGCCTGTTTCCCAAGCATATTTCTGTTTATTCATCCACGATATGCCAAGATTGAACTATTTTACCATCCATAACTTCAAGCGTTTCGACAACGACCTTTCCCGGTTCGGGCGTTGGTTGTACGCTTGGCACAAAGTCAAGATACCCGGAATCTCTCAACTTTGTAACGTATGCGCCCGCCCGTGTGTCAACGCGAATAAGCCGCAACGGGCTTCCTGGCGTGTATTTTGCCAATAGTATTTGTGCCATATTTAACTACCCGTGTTATATAATATTCTTGCATATTTTCCGTTGTAGTACCGTAAGCGCAAGACATCGCCTTTTCCCATGTCTATATACGAAATATTGTTGCCATTATTCCCATATATTTGCGCCCCGGTCTGTGACATGATTCTGATTGTATTAGGCATATCTTTGTCACACACAATTTCAAGGTCGAACATTACAACTTCATTCGATACCATTGAATCGACTTGCGTTTTGGTTGGCAAATCAACTTCAAGCAATCTTGATGCGCAAGCCGTGAAATGATACATGTGTGTAATGCCAAAATACCTTGTAATCGCATCTGTCATTGCTTCGCCAATGAACCCTAATTCAAAGTGTGCGCGTTTGCCAACGCCGAAGATGTTTCCATCATAGTCAATCGCTCTTTGTTGATAGAAATAATCAAGGGAACGGTTTCCCGCCTTACATTTTACAACCAACGCCGACCCATTCAATCCGTAAGCCTCATTTGACTTCATTTCAAAGTCTGCCACATTATCAACGACAATCCATCCTGCATCGCCGCCGATTGCCGCCCAATGTTCACGGTTGTCGCCTTTATAACGGAAAGAAATCATACCTTTTCGCAAAGACAAGCCATCTTGCGTTTCCTTGGAATATTCCGAACCGATACGCTCGGACGCAATTTCAAATCCGCCAATTGACCCGGATGTGGCATTCACCTTGCCCTTGATGTCTGCTTTGGTCATAACAACTGAACCATCTTGTTGAACCCGGAATGGAGCGGTTGCACGGTTTTCAAAGGATGCGCCAGCCCAAAAGCGGATTGATGATGCCGCCGTTCCATTACCCGTGATACCTGCAAGTATGGAATTGTTATCACCCGCAACTTGGATTGTGCCGGATGTAACAATGCCGCCATCAATGGTTGTCTTGGTGTTGTCATAGTACACGGCAATCACCCAATCATTCACATTGTATGATTGTGTTGATGCCTTTCTCGTTATGCAACGCCTTAACTCTTTGCCATCAACCCACAAATCACCCACATCATAAGGCACAGTCGGGGTTGCGACAAACACACGCCTTTTTCCATCGGCGGTGTCCTGTGCCTTGCTTGCCGCTTCATAAGCTGCAATCGCTTTGGCATCATCCACCTGCACCCACGCATAAGAACTTGAATAATACTTCAAAATCTTGTTTGTGGTATGATACCACATATCACCAACATGGGCTTTCTTTAATGCCGTGGTTGTCCATGCCGTTGATGGGTCGGATGTTTGAAACCATGTTTCAATCTTGCCATCAATCTGTGTGGTTATGTTTGTTATTGTATCTTTATATGAACCATTGATAAAATTTTTCAATGCTGAATCATCCGTGTACTTGCTTGCTTTTTCCCAATCCGATGATGTGAACGCGCCGGATTCCCTTGCGGTCTTGCATCGCATGATGTCCCCGGTCGCACCTTGAACCCACAAGTCACCGACATCATAAGGCGGCACGGGTGTTGATGTAAAGATGCGGTTTTTCTCCTTGCAAAGTTCCAATGCTTCATTCGCAATCGCGATGGCTTGCGCAAGTTCCGAATCTTGCAGTTCTTGCCACACATAGAACGTGCCGGGCGCAAATCCCGGCTTTGGTCGCCATTGGATTTTCACATATCGCCATACCTTGCCAGATGTCGTGTTATAATACAAGTCGCCAAGATGGTTTTCTTTCGTGGTTAAATCCGTCCATCCGCTATTCGGAACACCATCTTCCGAACCCGGTGCGGTTGAAAGCGGGGATGGGTCTATCTGATAGAAATGTTGTTCAATCTGACCATCCAATTGCGCTTTGATTTCGTCAAGGATTCCGGGCAATGTGTTGTTGATAAAATCCTTGCTTTCCATCGCTTCACTTCCAAGTTCTTCAAGCGTTTTTTCTTGCCCGTTTTGCGTGAACACGATTCGCCCGCCGATTTCCGATTGGTCAAGGTCGAAATATGTTGTACCATCCGCCGATTCGATGCGTCCGGTCTTGATGAAACGTCCGTTGATGGTCGTGAAACCATACGTCAAGGAAATGGCACGAACCTTTGTGTCCGCGTCAATACTTCCCAAAATGCCAATCAAAAAGAAATACACGTTTGGCGATTCTTCAACCTTGTGTTGGGTTGTCGAAATACTCATTGTTCCGGTTGAATTGTCGCGGTTGCAAACTGCATAGATGTAATATGGCACATCTTGCTGCAATGCCGTTGTTCCATCCGCCAGCACCCACGAACGCGCCTTGTCCGGGTCAATGGTGTAATGTGTAAGAACGCCACCTTTCCACTTGAACAAGTTCGGGTTTCCTTGAAAGTTAGGTTCAAAGACGGTGTTTATCAAACCGAATTGCATTGATTTCGCGCCAACTGACAACATCATCGTGTCCACGGATTCCGGCGTGATTTTGTCCTTGTAATAACCGCCCGTTTCCGGGTCGAAAACCATGTTCAAAACTTCCCGCGATGAACGCCAATTCGCGCGCGCCTGTGCCGGGTCTTTTAGGTTGTTGATGGTCAACACCTTGTTGATGTCCACAAGGTCGGAAATGACGCGCGTTGTAATGTCGCCCTTGGTTTGCGTGTCCGAAATGGTCAATGAATAATCGTATGGGTCAAGCACGTTGCGCGTGAATGACTTGATGCGGA
>JBNMMB010000024.1:0-38498 GCA_050875105.1 Prevotella sp.
TAGTAGAATATTCTAAAAGTTATATAACAATAAAATCTTTAATGTATGAACTACCGCTTTTCTGAACTGGCCAGAAAGATAGCAATGTCTCTCTGCTTAGCAGCTGTGGTGGGAGGATTTACAGCATGTCATGACGACTACGACCTCGACGATCCCGGGAATTACCCGAGTTGGTTGGGACAGAGTATCTATGACGAGTTGAAAAAGCCTAACCCCGAGCATCTGACCGGTACCTTTACTAATTTCTTGCGTCTCATTGACGACCTCGGCTACACCGAGACGTTGGAGAGAACAGGTTCGAAGACCGTTTTCCCCGCTAATGATGAGGCGTTCGCGCGTTTCTTCGCCAAGAACGACTGGGGCGTGAGCAAATATGAGGATTTGTCGGAAGCACAGAAGAAACTGTTGCTCTACAACTCCATGCTCGACAACGCCATCCTCGTCGAGATGTTGTCCAATGTTCCTGACGATAACACGAGCATCTCTACAGGTATCGCCATGAAGCACCAGACGGGCGTGAACGTCACCGACACCATCACCCATTTCTACGGAGCAACCGAGTTGCCCCGCAACAACAGCTATTGGGAGAAGTTCTACAACCACGGCATCGACCTGGTCATGGACGCCACCCGTCCCATGATGGTTCACTTCACCGCTGAGCAGCTCACCGCCAACAACATCACGACCATGGGTCCCAACAGTGACTTCGCCGTGGTGACCGGCACGGAGTATGATGACAATGCCAACACGGCCTACATCTTCCGTAACCGCATCATCAATCCTGATGTCACCTGTAAGAACGGTTACATCCATCAGATGGAAGATGTGATCGTGCCGCCGGGCAACCTCGCCGAGATGCTTCGCACCAATGGTGAGAGCAACATCTTCAGCCGCATGCTCGACCGCTTCAGCGCTCCGTTCTACAACATGAACATCACCAACAGCTATAACGACTGGGCTATCGTCAACGGTTACGCACTCAAGGACTCCATCTTCGAGAAGCGTTACTTCAGCTCTCGTTCACAGGGTGGCTCCGCCTTGACCATCGACCCGAACAGCAAGACGTTGAGCCAGGATGAGCTCCTGCCCTTCGACCCGGGATGGAACCAGTACTATCCTGACCGCGCCACCAGCACACTGAGTGACGTGGCCGCCATGTTCGTTCCGACCGACGCTGCCATGAAGCAGTATTTCCTGCCGGGTGGCTCAGGTGCGTTCCTCATCGATCAGTATGGCTCAAAGCCCAACAACGAGGAGAACCTCATGGAGAACATCGACTCCATTCCTAAGAACATCGTGCAGGCTTTCGTCTCCATGCTGATGAAGCCGCAGTTCATGTCTACCGTTCCGAGCAAGTTCGACAATGTGATGGACGACTCTCAGGATCCTCTGGGCATCACGCTCAACGACCTCAACCGCACGGAGGATGGCAAGTATGATGTGAAGATCGCCAACAATGGTGTGGCTTACATGACCAACAAGGTCTTCGCGCCTAACCGCTATGTGGCAGTCTCCGCTCCCGCCCTGCTGGCCGACAACATGCGTGTCATGAACTGGGGTATCCAGGATCAGACTAACCTGAACCTGAACTTCTACGCTTATCTGCTCGCCATGGATGCCAACTACGCATTCTTCATCCCGACAGATAAGGCGTTCGACGCCTACTATGTGGACCCGGTCTATCTCCGTCGTTCACCGCGCGTGCTCCACTTCTACTATCGCAAGGACCGTAGCCCCTACATCTTCTGCTCGGCATTCGATTACGATCCTTCAACAGGAGCTGTAGGCCACGACTCTACTTCGGTGTCTATCAGCAACTTCCGTTCGCAGTTCATCGATATCCTGAACACCCACACCGTCATCCTCTCACCGGGTGAGACGCTGGGTAACAACCACTATTATAAAACCAAGAACGGTGGTGGCATCTATGTCTCTGGCGGTTCAGTCGGCAGCGAGGTTGCCGGTGGTTCGCAGATTGATGGCATCAACATCAATGGCACACAGAGCGCCGTCATCGAGAAGGCGAAGATCACACACGTTTACAACCAGAAGAATGGTAAGTCTTATGCACTCGACCACGTCATCCAGATGCCTATGAAGTCGGTGTATGCCACCTTGGCCAGCACAGACCAATTCTCTGAGTTCTACAATCTCTGCTCTGAGGATCGTGTGCAGCTCGGTCTCTTCGCTGGCATCAGCAACAAGACCTCTAACACGCAGCCGATCGCTCCGATCCGCCAGTTCACCACCTTCATCGATGCAGGTGGCTATCACGGTCTGGATCAGGACGTTAGCTACTTCAGCGGTTATAACTACACCGTGTATGCTCCTGACAACAACGCCATGAATGTGGCCTACGCTCACGGTCTCCCCTCATGGGAGAAGGTGAAAGAGGTGGCTGCTCCTTGGCTCGATGAGGAGACTGGCGAGTATGTGACTGACACCACGGCCCAGTGCAAGCTGGCCCAGGCCAAGGTCTACGCCATGATCGAGACCATCAGCGACTTCATCCGTTACCACTTCCAGGACAACTCGGTCTATGCCGACAACCACGTGGCTTCGGGTGAGTACTACACGGCCAACACCGATACCCTGGGCATCGCTGCCAAGCTGAACGTGCTCGGCGGTAGCAACGGCGAGTTCAAGGTGCGCGACGCACGCGGTAACGTGGTGACTGTCAGCAAAAACGGTAGTCACAAGGTGAACTTGATGACTCGCGACTACGTGTTCAACAACACGGCAGTCAACGCCACACAGTTGCTCTCTTCTTCGTTTGCAGTGGTGCACGAGATCGCCACTCCGCTCAATCCTTACGCAAACAGCGACCGCTATGACGGACTTTGGAGCACTGCCGCTGCCAAGCGCAGACTCATCGGCCACCAGAAGCTCGGTCTGAAGAGGCTCGCAAGAATGTATAGGAAATAATACACAAAAGAGATTATGAAAACAAACAATATCAAATATCTGCTTCTCGTGCTCTTCGCCATGGTGTCCACTTTCGCCATGGCTCAGGGAACACGTATCTCAGGTACCGTCAGCGATGCCATGGGACCTATCATGGGAGCAAACGTCACCGAACGTGATGCCAACCAGCGTATCATCTCTGCTGTTGTGACCGATATCAATGGTAACTTCTCCATGGAGATCAAGAACACGGCCAACAAGCTGCAGGTCTCTTACGTCGGCTGCAAGACGGTGAAATTGCCCATCGGATCAAGAACCACCTTCGAGGTGACCCTGGAAGACCAAAACGTCATCAAGGAGGTCGTCGTGAAGGCAAAGAGAAAGTTTAGCAATGGTGGCCTGGCCATTCCTGAGAATGAGGTCTCCATGGCTACCCAGAACTTCAACATGGATGAGGTGGAAGGTCTGTCGTTCACATCTGCCGATGAGGCCCTGCAGGGTCAGATCGCTGGTCTGGACATCGTGGCCAACTCTGGTAACCTGGGATCAGGTACCTCCATGCGTCTGCGTGGTGTCACCTCTATTAATGGTTCGGCTGAGCCGTTGATCGTCGTCGATGACCAGATCTTCGACAACCCCGACGCCAACTTCGACTTCACCAACGCCAACGAGGAGACTTACGCCTCGCTGCTCTCCGTCAACCCGTCGGATATCCAGAGCATCGACATTCTGAAGGATGCCGCCTCTACCGCCATCTGGGGTTCACGTGGTGCTAACGGCGTTATCTCCATCCACACCAAGCGTGGTAGCCGTGGTAACACACGCGTCGACTACTCGCTCCGTGTCCAGACTTCTTGGCAGCCAAAGGGTTACAACCTGCTGAATGGTGACGACTACACCATGATGCTGAAGGAGATGTACTACAACCCCAAGCAGAGCTCTACGGCTACGACCAACATCAATGAGATCAACTACAACCGCTCATGGGCTGAGTTTGAGAACTGGAACAACAACACCGACTGGGTGGACGCCGTCCAGCAGACGGGTGTCAGCCAGTATCACTACCTGACCATCACCGGTGGTGGTGAGAAGGCCAACTTCCGTATCTCGGCTGGTTACGACCACCAGAACGGTACCATCATTGAGCAGACCCTCGACCGCTTCTCTACGAAGCTGGCCCTCGACTACTTCGTCAGTGACCGTATCACCTTCCGTGTCACCTTCCCGTTGACTTACACCAACAACCATCGTAACTACGACGATAACATCCTCGGCCGTGCCCAGAAGATGAGCCCGAACATGAGCATCTATCGCCAGGACGCCAATGGCAACAATACCAATGAGTATTACACCATGCTTCCCGGTGGCGCTGCTGGCGCCGGTTCCACGGTGGCTGGTACCTCTTCTTATGAGCTCCGCGATATCCGTAGCCTCGGCAACCCGGTGGCTATCGCCCGTCAGGCATGGCGCGATGAGAAGACTTATCGTATCTCTCCTGAGTTCCGTTTGGACTATGACCTGCTCGGCACCGACGATTCGAAGACTCGTCTGCGTTACACGGGCTTGCTCTACATGGATATCTATTCATCAAGCACACCTAAGTTCTGGCCTGCTTCGCTCGTCATTCCTTCGTCTCTGACCGATCAGGCTTGGACGAACGACAAGTACAACCGTACGGATAGTTACGACTATAACTCATTGAGCATCAATACGAAGCACACCTTCACATTCACTCCTCACTTCAAGAATGAGGACTGGTATCTGACCATGATGCTGCGTGGTGAGCTCTCTACGGGTAACAACAACAACCAGTCGGTTGTGTCTTACAACACACCGAATGGCATTCACTCTGCCACCACAAACATCCGTCCTGGAAGCATGAGCACAGGCAATGGTGAGTGGCGCTCTATGTCTGCCCTCTACAGCACCCACCTTTCTTATAAGGGTCGTTACGCAATGGACTTCTCTCTCCGTGCCGACGGTACCACCAAGTTTGGTGACTCTAAGAAATGGGGTTACTTCCCTGGCCTGTCTGGTCGTTGGAACATCTCCGACGAGCCGTTCATGAAGTGGGCTCACTCTTGGCTGTCGATGTTGTCCTTCCGTCCCTCTTGGGGTATCGTGGGTAACCAGCCTGGTTCTGAGTATTTGCAGTATGCCCGTTACGCCATCAGTGGTGTCTATGGACAGAACGACGCCGACGCCTCTGCTTACCTGGAGGGCTTGCAGCTCAACAAGTTGCAGTGGGAGCGCACCACACAGATCAACCTCGGTGGTGACTTCGGCTTCTTCAACCATTTGATCGAAGGTGACTTCAACTACTATTATAAGAAGACCCGCAATCTGTTGATGCGCAACGTGTCTATTCCTTCTTCCACTGGTTTCTCAAGCCTCGCCTACACCAATGTGGGTGACATGGAGAACAAGGGATGGGAGCTCAATGTGTCGCTCAACAAGTTCGTGCGCATCGGTAAGTTCTCGATGGACGCCAACTTCAACGTCTCTCAGAACTTCAACAAGATCCTCGACATGGATGAGAGCGTGCTGGAGAGCATCAACTCTGAGTGGGATGCCACCAGCCGTGGCTCTTACCTGAACCGTATCCAGGTGGGCAACCCGTTGGGTTCTATCTATGGCCTGCGCTACAAGGGCGTCTACCAGTACAGCTATGAGTATCTGGAGAACATGAAGGAGCGCAATGGCTGGTCTACCGAGCAGTTCCGCGATTACATCAACAACGACTTCCTTGCCAAGGGCAAGACCGCTCCTATCGCCATCGACGATGAGGGCCACGTGCTGATGAACTCCAATGGTCTGCCCATCCGCCAGGTCTACAACTTCAACGATGGTAGCTCGACCTATAAGTTCCAGGGTGGTGACGCCATCTATGAGGATATCAACCATGATGGTCAGATCAACTCACTCGATATCGTCTACCTCGGCAACTCCAACCCGAAGTGGCAGGGTGGTTTTGGCTTCAAGTTCAACTACGGTGACTGGAGCCTGAAGACCTCGTTCACCTATCGTGCTGGTGTCGACATCGTCAACTCGGCCAAGATGAACCTCGAGGAGATGTTCAACGCTTACAACCAGAGCTCAGCCGTCAACTATCGTTGGCGCAAGAATGGTGATGTCACCACCATCCCACGTGCTATGTACGACACAGGTTACAACTTCCTCGGTAGCGACCGCTATGTGGAGGATGCTTCCTTCGTTCGTCTGAGCTACGTCCAGCTGGTCTACAACTTCAAGCAGAAGATGCTGAAGAAGATTGGCTTGCGTCGTCTGCAGGTCAGCGTCTCTGGTCAGAACCTTCTCTGCTGGTCTAAGTACAGCGGAACCGATCCTGAGCACTCTGCTGGCGCATGGGGTATCGCATACGATAGTTCACAGACCCCGAGAAGTAAGTCTGTGACCGTCAACCTTAATGTTGGTTTCTAATAACAGGTATTCTTTATGAAAGTCAATAATATATTTAAGAAGGTAGTGCTCGGAGCTTGCGCCGTCCTGATGTTGGGATCGTGCAACGACTTCCTGACCATCTACCCCACGGATAAGACGGTGGGCAAGGACTTCTGGAAAAAGAAGGAGGATGTCGACCAGATGACTACGGGTGCATACTCAGCCATGACATCCTACAATGTCATCGAGCGTTCCATCATTTGGGGTGCTTTCCGTTCTGATGAGCTGGTCAAGCGCACCAGCCTGTCTAACACTACCATGGACAACGTGTCGGCCATGAACTTGCTGCCGTCCAACGGCTACAACTCATGGAGCTCGTTCTATAATGTCATCAACCGTTGTAACATCGTTCTCAATCACGCTGCTGGCGTGATGACAGAGGATCCTGAGTTCACCCAGGGCGACTATGAGGTGGTGCGTGGCCAAATGCTGGCCCTGCGCTCACTCTGCTATTTCTATCTCGTTCGCGCTTTCCGTGATGTGCCTTACACCACCCAGAGCTATGAGGACGACGACCAGCAGATGCAGGTGGCCCAGATGTGCCCCGACAGCGTCCTCAACTTCTGTATCCAGGACCTGAAGGAGGCCGAGAACAAGGTCATGCGATCAGGTGCCTATGGCTCCAACAACTGGCGCAACGTGGGTTACTTCACCCGCGACGCTGTGTATGCCCTGTTGTCTGACATCTATCTCTGGAAGGCTTCGATGAACCATAGCCAAGAGGACTATGAGAACTGTATCGCCTATGCCGATAAGGTCATCAATTCAAAGGATGAGTATTATCGCAACAACACGATGGGCTCGGTGAGTGGTGCAGACAAGGACATCTATCACCTGGTCGACGGTCGCACCGCCTTCAGTTCTATCTTTGGCAACAACAACTCACGCGAGAGCATTCTCGAGTGGCAGTTTGATGGTGACCGTAACTCCAACACCGCTTTGGAGAACTATTATGATATGGCTGGTTCTTCTTCCAACCACGATCCCAGCGGCATGGTGGAAGGTTCACAGATCTTCAACTCGGTCAACACGGACGCTAACCAGATTTCAGGCACAAAGGTGTATGCCAGTAAGAACGACCTCCGTTTCTGGAACAATGTCTATCTGGCTAACAGCTCTGAGGCTTTGCAACTTGAAATCCGCAAGTATGTTGATAGGGTTAACCTGGGCATAATCAATCCGGAAGGCTTGAATGTCGGCTTGACGAAGGGTACGAACACCTTCGACAACTATCAGCGCAACTGGATCGTCTATCGTCTCACCGACGTGATGTTGATGAAGGCAGAGGCACAGGTTCAGTTGGCCGCTACCGACTCCGACGCGGTGCTGCGCAAGGCTTTCGACCTCGTGCAGGTGGTCAACAAGCGTTCGATGACCGCAGACGCAAAGGATACGCTGAAGTATTCTGACTTCAACTCTAAGGCAAGCATGGAAGAGCTGGTGCTCTCAGAGCGTGAGCGTGAGCTCTGCTTCGAGGGTAAGCGTTGGTTCGACCTCGTGCGCTACGCTTATCGTCACATGGACGGCGTGAACAGTCGCCAGAAGATGGCCGACGTCTCTTCTTGGCCTTCACTGCCGAGATTGTTCACCCGTTGCATCATCCGCAAGTATGACACAGGCGGTGATGCCGTGGCCTACAAGATGAAGAGCGAACCATTCCTTTACTGGCCGATCTTGAGAAGTGAGGTGCATGTCAACCGCTTGCTCAAGCAGAACCCGGTTTATTCGGATAATGAATCATCAAGTAAAAACTAAAGACAATGAACACTTCATATCATAAGTTCGCAAGCAGACTGGCTGCACTTTTGATGTTGCCCACGCTGCTTTTCGTGGCCAGCTGTAAGGAGGACATTGACGAGAGCAACCTCTATACCTTCACGGGTGAGACAGTAGAGAGTTACCTCAGCAACCGTCCCGACTCTTTCAGCAATTTCAATTACATCCTCAAGCGGGCTGGCATGGATAAGATCCTGTCCGCTTATGGTACGTACACTTGCTTTGCACCGACCAATGAGGCCGTGACGGCTTATGTCGACAGCCTCTATGACGACACGTCGGCCAAGGTGGAGCACAACGGCATGACCGAGCGCAGCTTGGAAGGCCTGAGCGACTCACTCTGCAACGATATCGCCAAGTTCCACCTCGCCTCTTCTGAGGTGATGGCCATCAACATGCAGAATGGCATGACCATCCGCACCATGTTGGGTCGTGACCTGAACACCAGCATCGACTCGGTGTCGGGCCAGACTTTGGTCAATGCTTATTCTCACATCACCAAGATGGACCATGAGGTGGAGAATGGCGTGGTGCACGTCATCGACAATGTGATCCGTCGAAGCAACCGCCTGGTGACAGGTGAGATGAGCATGCATCCTGAGCTGTTCTCCATCTGGAAGGCCGCCATCGAGCTCACAGGCCTGGAGGATTCGCTCTCGGCTATCGAGCGCAAGGTGACCGTTCCTTCTAACGCTGCCACTTACAAGTTCTACTGCCCTGAGAAGGCTGTCTTGGGTTACACCATCTTCGCTGAGACCGATGAGGTGTTGCGCGAGAATGGCATCAACAGCCTGCAGGATCTCATCGACTATGCCAACAACATCTATGAGCACTGTGCTGACGCCGGTTCTGGTTGGTACGACTACTATCGCGACAAGGGCGTGCATGTGAGCACGGGCGAAGATTACCAAAGCCCTTATAACTGCTTGAACATGTTCCTGCGTTATCACGTGGTGAAGTGCCGCGTGCCTTACAGCAAGCTGGTCACCAGCTACAATGAGGTGAACAGCGTTCCTTTGTATGACTACTGGGAGACCATGTTGCCGATGACCATGATCAAGACCCTCCGCTCAGCCAAGGCTGGTGCTGGAAAGATCTTCCTCAACCGTTATGAGGCTAACAACACCATGACCGACCAGGTCGCTGCCCTCGGCTCAGAGAGCATGCACCAGGTGGTCAACGGCCACAGTGGCATCGAGGTTCAGAAGAACAACATCCAGGCCCTGAATGGTTATATCCATCCGATCAATGGCATGCTGACCTATGAGGACTGGGTGCCTAAGGGCGTGCTCAACGAGCGTATCCGTATGGACTTCTGCGCATTGATCCCTGAGATGATGTCTGCTTCGCTGCGTTGTCCGACCTACGCCGAGGTCAAGGCCCTGAACAATGGCATCTCTGGTAAGGACGGTAACCTTGGTGGTGACTATGTGCGTATCCCGACCGACTTCTCTCCCGAGCACCTCATGCTCTACAATGGTGAGAACACTCGTTTGCTCTATCTCCCTGCTGCTACAAACTGGTTCAACTATGAGGGCGATGAGTTCAATGGTAAGGGTACTTATGACGTGGCCTTCCGCTTGCCTCCTGTGCCGACTGATGGTGTCTACGAGATCCGTCTGGGTCTTTCGACCAACAGCAACCGTGGTATGTATCAGTTCTACCTGGGCGAAGGCACCAACAACCGTACGAAGATGGAAGCCCTCGACATCCCTGTCGATGAGCGTATCGCCATCGTGCAGAACCAGGACGGTACTCCTGACGTGACCACTGGCTGGTGCTTGTACACACTCTTGGAGGACATGGGTGTCGAGTCGGACAAGTCTATGCGCAACCTCGGTTGGATGCGTGGCCCGCTGTACTTCACAACGAAGGCGGGTACCACTCCGATGCGTGCCCTGACCAACAACGTCCGCCGTATTGTTACTCGTCATGAGTTGAAGCAGGGTGATAACTGGCTCCGCATCAAGTCGGTGCTTGAGGGTGACCAGTGGCAGCCTTATCTCGATTACATTGAGATTGTTCCGGCTTACATTTACAACAACTCTCGTTACTTGGAGGACATGTATTAAACCGCTTCAAAACCACAACAGATGAAAAAGAACAAAATATACAGAAATGCAGCAGTAGCCATGGCCTTCCTCGCAGCGGGGGCCATGACCACGGCTTGCTCTGACTGGGACGACCACTATGATAGCAATGGCATCAGTGGCTCTGCCTCAGAGACCATTTGGGAGAACATCAAGGCCAACGCCAATCTCTCCCAGTTTGCTGAACTGATCCAGAAGGCTGGCTACGAGGATGTCATCAACACCACGCAGACCTATACGGTGTGGGCACCGCTGAATGGCACGTTCAACTATGACTCGCTGAACGCCCTGCCTGTTGACCACCTGAAGGAATACTTCGCCAAGAACCACGTGGCCCGCTTCAACTTCCCGGCCACGGGTTCCATCAACGAGTTTGTCACCATGATGAACAAGAAGATGATGCCTTTCGTGGGCAGCGGCTCTTACACCTTTAATGGTGTGGAGGTTGTCACCCCGAACGTGCCTTCTTCCAATGGTGTGCTGCATGTCACCAATGGCATGGCTTCTTACAGGGCCAACCTGCTCGAGAGCCTCGATTCAGTGGCTTATCCCATCGACTCCATCGCTCGTTACTTCCATAGCTATGACCGCAAGGTGCTCGATGAGTCCAACAGCGTCAAGGGTCCTGTGGTAGACGGTCGTATCACCTACCTCGACTCTGTGTTTGTGGAGAGCAATGAGCTCATCTGGTTGCACAATGCCTTGATCAACCGCGAGGACTCCAGCTATAGCATGATCGTCCCCACCAACGAGGCTTGGCAGAAGGCTTACGCCCAGGTGAAGAAGCTCTACAACTACAAGCCTTTCACTTATGTCAAGGAGGTGCCTGCCACCAACCTGAACAAGGCTACGGCAGAAGAGAACTATGACACGGGTTCGCGTGAGCTCGACTTCGACCTGCTCAACGACTCCATCATCCACTATACCATCGCTAAGGATCTGTTCATCAACAACAACGTGTATCATAACAAGGTGTTGAAGGATCTTCAGACGGGTGAGAACCTTGATGTTGACTCTATCGTTACCACCAAGAGAAACATCTACTATGGTGACGACGCTGCTGCCCTGTTCAAGGGTGCACGACGTATCGACAAGAGTAATGGTAGCATGTGGCTGACAGACTCACTCCGCATGCGTCCTTGGATCGCTTGGAACCCGATCATCAAGATCCAGGGCTATGCCTTGTCCAAGTCATACAACACCAGTGCAACCACCTACACCTCAATCGCCAAGGCTGAACAGAATCCTGACATTCAGGGCACGGTGTCCAATGGCGCTTACGAGACCATCACCCCGTTGGCTGCTGCCTCCAACCCTGAGGCCATCTATTACTTGCCCGATGTTCGTTCCACGCAGTATGCTGTTTACATCTGCTTCGTGCCTGAGAACATCAACAAGAATAGCTATGTTGAGAAGGTTCGTCCGAACCGTGTGCAGGTCACCATGGGTTACAACGACCTGAAGGGCACTCCGAAGGAGGAGCGCTTGAAGGTGGGCAGCGTCACGACGTTTGAGAACGACACCAACAAGGTCGACACCGTCTATGTGGGCGACTTCACGTTCCCGCTTTGCTACTACGGCACAGGCATCAGCAAGGTCACCCAGACTCAGTTTGCTCCTTACCTGCGCATCAACAGCCGTGCCACGGGTACTGCTGTGTCGAGCAAGAACGACCGCACACTCCGCATTGACTTCATCATGCTTGTTCCGAAGGAGCTCGACACTTACCTGAAAGAGCATCCTGACTATAAGTATCAGCATGACCTCGACTAAGTCTCACTTTTAAATCTGAATGAAAATGAAAAGAAACCATATTCTTTGCTTGAGCATGCTTCTTGCAGCCACGACGGGTTTGCCAGCCATGGCGCAGGATGATGCCACTTCTGGCGATGGAACTGAGACTGTCGTGGTCAAGAAGAAGGCCCCTGTCGTCAAGAAGGACAAATATCCCACGATGGAAGTAAAGGGCACGGTGGTCGACGCGGCCACCAACCAGCCCTTGTCGGGTGTACAGGTGCAGACACTCAACGACATCCACTATACGGCCATGACCAACGACAAGGGTGAGTTCACCATCAAGGTGCCCACCTTTGCCACAGCCCTCTATGTGCACACTCCCCAGTACCTCAGCCAGCAGGTGCCTGTCTCGGCCAATGGTGTGAAGGTGAAGATGCTGGCCGATCGTTTCAAGACGATGTACGGCACCTCCACCGACATCCTCGCTGACCGCACGATGACGGTTAACCACACCACCTCGCAGAGTGCTGATGTGGATGTGGAGAACGAGTTGGGTGCTGATGCCCGCACCATCACGCGCAACGGTGGTCCTGGCTACGGTGCTGCCATGTTCATCCGTGGTCTCAACTCACTCAACGCCAATTCACAGCCGCTCTTCGTGGTGGATGGTATTGTGCGCGACATGATGCCGACGCGTAACATGATTCACTATGGCGACTACAACAACCTGTTGCTCAACATCAATCCTGATGACATCGACAAGGTGCAGGTCTTGAAGAATGGTACGGCCCTCTATGGCGCCAAGGGTGGCAACGGCGTGGTGCTCATCACCACCAAGCGTGGTCACTCCATGGCTACCCGCATCGATGCCAACATCGGTCTGGGTGTCACCAGCGTGCCTAAGTTGCCCGACATGATGAACGCTTCTCAGTATCGCCTCTACGCTTCTGAGATGCTCGGTACGTATCCCAACGTCAACAACAAGATCACACCCGACCACATCGGCTTCTTGATCGACGACCCCACGAGCTACTATTATAATATGTACCATAACAACACCGATTGGTCGAAGGAGGTCTACCGCACGGCCATGACGCAGAACTACTCGATCAATGTGCAGGGTGGTGATAACATTGGTATGTACAACCTCTCGCTCGGTTACACCGACGCGCAGAGCACAGCTCGCAAGAACGGCTTCAACCGCCTGAACGTCCGCTTCAACACCGACATCAACGTCATCCGTCACCTCACCACGCGTTTCGACATGGCCTTCGCCAAGATCAACCGTGACGTGTTCGACAATGGTGCTCCTGAGGACCTGACCTCGGCTCCTGTTTCGGCTCCGACGTTCCTCGGACTGATTAAGGCTCCAATCTTGAGCCCGTACACTTACAACAGCAATGGTAAGCTGTCGAGCACGCTCGCTCCCGCTGACAACTTCCTCACGGGCATCGATGAGAACTTGACACTGGGTAACCCCACTGCTCTCTTGGCCAATGGCGACGCCATCAACAAGAACCGTGTGGAGAACACGCAGTTCTACGCTGTCATCGCCCCGACCTACGAGTTCAGCAAGAGCTTGAAGTTGACCGAGACGTTCAACTACACCCTCGACCGTATCTCTCAGCGTTACTATCGTCCTATCAACGGCATGCCTACCTTCCTGATCGAGGGTCTGGGCCGTGTGCAGAACATGAGTAAGTCGGCTTTTGCCAAGCAGACCAGCATCATGAGCGACACCCGCCTGCAGTGGACCAAGCAGTTTGGCGCCCACTATCTCGACATCTACGGTGGCTTCCGTTACACGTCGTTCGCTTACGACACCAACGATCCTACTGGCCAGTACTCTACGGGTGGTAGTGACAAGCAGCCGAACATCTCTGCCAACATGACCTACACTGAGGCCACGGGTGTGGATGACACTTGGAAGTCGGCTTCTTGGTATGCCAACGTCGATTACAACTATCGCAACCGTTACTTTGTCAACGCCACGCTGACCGCTGAGACCAGCAGCCGCTTTGGTGAGAACTCTGAGGGACTGGGCCTCTTCGGTGTGAAGTGGGGCATCTTCCCCAGTATCCAGCTCGGCTGGAACATGACCAATGAGTCATGGTTCCCGAAGAACTCGTTTGTCAACTACCTGTTGCTCCGCGCTGGCTATGACATCAGCGGTAACGATGACATCAGCAACTACGCTGCTCGTACCTCGTTCACTGTCGGCACCTACTTGAACCGTGCCAACTATGCACAGCTCACCAACATCGGTAACGACAAGATCACCTATGAGAAGACCGGCAAGTTCAATGTGGGCTTCCAGTCGTACCTCTTCGACAACCGCGTCGGTCTGAGCTTCGACTTCTATAAGAACCACACCAGCAACCTCCTCACGCTGAAGACCTTCGACAACCCTGTCGCTGGCATCAACAACTATTGGAGCAATGGTGGTGCACTCGACAACACCGGTATCGAGGTGGCACTCAGCGGCAAGCCCGTCGTCACCAAGAACTTCAATGTTGAGTTGGGTGCAAGCCTGGGTCATTACAGCAACAAGATCAAGTCGTTGCCTAACGACAGCAAACTGTGGGTTGACGGCAAGCAGAACGCTTCGGGCTTCACCTCCAGCATCTATGGCACGGACAACGTGGCCACCATCATCGGTCAGGCTGCCGGCGTGTTCTATGGCTACAAGACTGCAGGTGTGTTCTCAACCGACGCTGAGGCTAAGGCCGCAGGCAAGGACGGCTACCTCTACATGGAGGACGCCACGGGTGCACACAAGAACTTCACCGCTGGTGATGTTCACTTCGTGGATCTCAACGGCGACGGCAAGATCAGCGAGGCCGATAAGACCATCATTGGCAACCCGAACCCCGATATCTATGGCAACATCTTCGCCAACGTCACATGGAAGAACTTCACGCTCAGCCTCGGCTTCAACTACAGCCTCGGCAACGACGTGTTCAACTACCAGCGCTCACTGCTGGAGGGCGAGAACAACTTCTGGAACCAGACCACTGCTGTCAACAACCGTTGGCGCTATGAGGGTCAGAAGACCGACATGCCTCGTCTGAGTTACGACGATGCCATGGGCAACAGTCGCTTCAGCGACCGTTGGATTGAGGACGGCAGCTATCTCCGCCTGAAGACCCTGAACCTCACCTACAAGGTGCCTGTCAACCTCTCTTGGCTGCAGGGACTCAGCATCTGGGCACAGGCCGACAACCTCTTCACCATCACCCACTACCTGGGTGGCGATCCTGAGTTCTCGGCTGCCAACGGCGTGCTCTATCAGGGCATCGACCCGGGTAACGTCGCTCTGAGCCGCACGTTCACCTTCGGTCTCCGCATCAACCTGTAATCCATGAACAAAAAAGATTTCATCACAATGAAAACATTCAATCATACATTCAGATTTAAGGGTTTGGGCTTGGCCTTGCTCCCTGTTTATCTCTGCGTGGCTTTGGTCCTTTCCAGTTGCCAGGACATGATGGACACGGACTCTGACCGACAGATCTTCAACCCGGCGCTCGACCAGAAGACCGACTCTATCTTCTACACCCTGGGCATCCTCAAGGGTGTGCAGCAGGCCATCGACCAGTATGTGCTCGTCGGTGAGATGCGTGGCGACCTCACCACCACCAACCAGTACACGGAGACGGCACTGCGCCAGCTCTATAATTTCTCTTACGACGGCACCAACAAGTACGACTCGGCTTATGTGTGGTATCGCATCATCAACAACTGCAACTACTACGTTGCTCACCGTGACACCACGCTGATGACGGGCTCACGCTATGTGGCTCGCAGCGAGTATGCACAGGCTCTGAGCATTCGCGCCTGGGCTTACATGCAGCTCGCCAAGACCTATGGCACTGTGCCTTTCTTCACCTATCCTATCACCTCTATCTCTGAGGCCGAGTTGGCTTCCAAGGGTGAGAAGAAGGACTTGAATGGCATCGTGGCCGCTTTGGCTCCCGAACTTGAGAAGTTCAGCGGCATCGCTGTTCCCACCTATGGCAACATCGACGCTGGCAAGACCAACTCTGGTTCGCAGAAGACCGTCAGCACGCAGATGACCATGTTCCCTGTCGACCTCGTGCTGGGCGACATGTACTTGGAGACCAACCAGTATGAGAAGGCTGCTGAGAGCTATTGGACTTACATCCGAGACAACCAGCTCACCACGCATAAGCGCATGACAGTGGCTTCCAGACGTTACACGTTCCCCAACCATGTGGCATATCCCAGTGACATGAGCACACCAGACTATAGCTCATGGAGCTCCATCTTCAATATCTCCAATCCTTCCGACGTGATCACTTACGTTCCGATGGGTGTCAACAAGATCCGTGGTACGGTGACCAGCCTGCCTAAGCTCTTTGGTTGGGACTACTACACAACCGAAATTGACACGGCGGCCATCAACAACGGTACGGGCTACTACAACGCTTCCAAGCAGTACGTGCTCGAGCGCCAGATTGATCCTTCTCAGGCTTACTTGAACCTCTGCAACAGCCAGTACTACTACTATAAGCCTGCCGGCAACAATGCCAGCTCGCGTGTGGTGTCTGCTGTCCAGCTGGGTGACATGCGCCGCCAGACCACGTTACAGTCGGTCACGAAGACCGACTCTACGTTCTTCTTGATGACGAAGTATGAGAGTGGTAACATCAACATCTATCGTACTGGCGTTGTCTACCTGCGTTTGGCTGAGGCCCTCAACCGCATGGGCTACCCCGATGCCGCCTTCGCCATCCTCAAGGATGGACTCGGCGACGGTCAGCTGTCCACAGAGGCTTACACCACCGACACCCTGGGCAATTATGTCTCTGGCTATGTGCGTGACACCACATACACCATGCTCGAGACCACGATTCCCTTCCTGTCTGACGCTTACTATTCGTACTTCTCGCGCACGCTGGGATCTTCTTTGAACAATGCCAGCAATTACAACTTCGGCATCCACTCTCGTGGTTGCGGTGAGTCTGTCGAGGGTCCTTACTCTGGTTATCAGTATTCCACTGAGATCTTGAAGAAGCGCATGGAACTGGGCAACCTGGAGGATATGACGGTCGATAGCACCTTCCTCTATGGCCCTGCTGCCATCGACGCTGTTGAGGATCTCATCTGCGACGAGTATGCGCTTGAGTCGGCCTTCGAGGGCAATCGCTTCGGCGACCTCACGCGTATCGCACGCCACAAGAACGCCGCTACCTTTGGCGGTGCCAACTATGGTGGCGAGTGGCTTGCCCGCAAGCTTGCCTTCAAGCATCCGGCCGTCGACCTCACACAGGAGAAAAACTGGTACATGCCTTACAGATAAGGCCATATCTTTATAAATGAGGCCACCTATATTATATAGGGCCTACCTCATATCCGCACATTGTCCCCATCAACCTCGGTTGGTGGGGACTTTTTCTTTGCCGTCCGTCAGGCCCCTTACTACTATTTGGTTTTTGGAATTTGGACTTTCTCAGCTTTAGAAACGGCCGATATTTTTGCTTGAAATGTTAAATAATTAATTTTTTAACATAAACCCTTGACATTTATCAAGATTTTAGGTATCTTTGCCACACGTATAAAAACAATTTAGCAATGAACCAATCGTTCTCCTCGCGTGAGCGTGGGGCTATGATACAGATAAGAAGCAAATTACTTACTATGTTTTATTTTCTAAAAACTAAGTTTATGAAGCAAAATTTCCGTATTCTGGCATTATCCGCATTGGCGATGCTGGGGTCAGGAGCTGCGTTTGCTGGTGACTGGGTGGTCCCCACGCCTGCATTCAAGGCCATGACCCCTGCTGCAAGTGATGCGACGACTGCCGACACGGTCTACGTCTGGAACGTGGGCCAACAGGGATTTGTTGCTGGTGGTGAGGCTTGGGGCACCCAGGCTGCCATTGCCAACACAACTTCTGAAAAATGGGTGGTCATCACCACAGAGAATGAGGGCGTTTACAAGTTGAAGAACGCTAGTCGCGACAAGAAGTACTTGTTCCGTGTTCATACGGACGCTAAGGTCGGCGATGGCGTGAAGACTTGCTTTGTGGATGGTGCCGATGGCAACGCCACATTGTGGTCGATTGTCAGCTTGGGCAACAACCTGTATTCTTTCCAGATGCCCGAGACTGCTGGAGACGTTGACGCCTCCACCAATCCTTATGATGCAACGCTTTATCTGGGTACTCAGCCTACACATGCTTCAGAGTGGGGCAGAACCGAGAACAACGGCATCACCAAGGGACTTTACTATGATATTCCTTACACAGGCAATGAGGCTGGATGCCAGTTTGCTTTCGTGGCCAAGGCCGATTATGAGGTCTGGGCTGCCAAGCAGCCGCTGGTGAGCTTGCTCACCGACGCAGAGGCACGTGGCGTGGATGTCACCGCCGAGGCTGCTGTGCTCAACAATGCCGCCGCTACCGTTGACGAGGTGAATGCTGCTGTCAAGAGCATCAACGCCAAGATTTCTGCTGTCGTAACTCCCGAAAATCCTCAGGACATGACCAGCATGATCACAAACGCTGACTTCAGTGCAGGCAATGTGAATGGTTGGACTTCCACAACAGACGCACAGAACAAGGCGATTACCACCAACATGTCTACCGACAAGGCTGTCAATGACGAGGGCGCCTTCGATGGCAACTTCTATGAGAACTGGAAGGGCTCTGCTATCTCTGGACACATGTACCAGACAGTGAAGGGCCTCCCCGAGGGTGTCTACAAGGTTGGCCTCGCTGCTTTCGTCAACAGCTTCGACGACAACAACGCTGTCAACCAGAAGCAGTATGTGTATGCCAACGACGTCAAGACCCTGCTCACACGTGGCAATCCTCGTGCTTACGAGATGATCGTCAACTTGTCGGGCACCGACACCTTGCAGATCGGTTTGGCACAGGATACACTGCTTGCTAACTGGATGGGCATTGACAATGCCAAGCTCATTTATCTGGGTCAGGGCATCGAGAGCTATCGTTATCTGAGCAACAACGTGATGGCAGAGATTGAGAAGGCCATTGAAAACCCGGACGGAACAGACGATTTCGGTTATACCCCCAGCGTGTATCAGGCTGCTAAGGCCGCCGCACAGGAAGGCATCGATGCCACTGACACGGAGGCTTCTTACGCTGCTTACCTGAAGGCTGTCGCCGGTCTGGCTGACCTGAAGCAGAACATTGCGGCTTATATCAAGCTTTACAATGATGCTACAACTGCTGAGCAGAATTATTATGACTACTACTCTGACCAGGAGCAGTTGCTCAATACAGCTCTCGAGGGTCAGGAGCTCCATAACGCTGGAACTGCTACCACAGAGGAGTTGCTCGCGATGATCGACAAGATTGCTAAGGCCTTGAAGCAAGCTAAGCTCGACTCTTACAATGTGGGTGACGATGTGACCAACTTGATCACGAATCCTACCTTCAACGATGAGAACGCCGAGAAGAACTATCAGCAGCCGCAGAGCAAGACTGGTTGGATTGGCGCTCAAGTCATTGGCGCTGGTTGGATCACCGACACTCGTTTGGCTGAGGTCTACAACCAGGATTGCGATATCCATCAGGATCTCTCTGGTCTGAAGAAGGGCGCTTACCGCCTCTCCATCCAGGCTTTCTATCGTCCCGGCGGCGCTTCTGCCGACGCTTATCAGAAGTATCTCAACGGCGATACCCTCACACAGGCTTACATCTACATGGGCAAGACCCAGCAGAGTGTGAAGAGCATCTACGCTTGCACCTTCCCCGAGAGCATCACCACGATGTCTCGTGAGAACCACTGGGTGAACGTGGGTGGTGACAACCCCGTCTACGTGCCTAACACCATGGATGAGGCTTACACGGCCTTCAACGGTAGCACGGATGGTGAGCAGGATCCTGCTTACGACAACAACTATCGTAACATCGTTTATGGTGTTGTCACAGAGAATGGCGGTTCCATGCCTATCGGCTTCAAGATTCAGAACCATGTCGACGCCAGCTGGGTGATCTTCCGCGACTTCCGCCTGGAGTATCTTGGCAACGATCCTGATTTTATCAAGCCTGTACTCGAAAACAAGATGAACGAGGCTCAGAACGACTTCGTTGGCAAGAAGATGGCTGCTGCCGACAAGACTGCTCTTGACAATGCGGTTGCTGCTGGCCAGGCTGCCCTCGATGCTAAGGATGGCGACGCCATGATGGCTGCCTTCACAGCGATTGCTAACGCAGAGGCCAACGCTACCACTTCTATCAACGCTTATGCTCAGCTCGCTGCTTCTTACGACTCGCTGACTGCTCAGTACGACGCTTCTGAGAAGGCTTCTCAGGAGGCTCGTAACACTGCCCAGACCCTCATCAACGAGGTGAAGGACATGCTCAACAACGGAACTATCGCCGTGGCTGACATCCCCGCCAAGCAAGAGGAGATGAAGGCTGCCCGCAAGGCCCTCATGATCCTCCCCGGTTCAGACGCTGAGCCTACTAAGTACACCAACTGGATCCAGAACCCGACCTACGGCAAGCAGGACGGCTGGGTCATCGAGAAGAAGTCTGGTGACGGCAACCCCGGCATCCAGTACAACACCATGGAGATTTGGAACGCTACAGCCGACATCCATCAGGACATCCACGGACTGCCCGAGGGCGTCTATGAGGTGCGTGTGCAGAGCCTGTTCCGTCCGGTCAGCGCTGACGAGGCCTGGAAGGATCTGTTGGGCGACTCTATCGAGAACTATGGCGAGCGCGCTGTCATCTATGCCAACTGGGATAGCATCGCACCGTCTTACTGGTGCTCTAAGTACGATCCTAACAGCTACAGCTGGATCACTGGCGCATACAGTGACATGGTCTATGCCGAGCTCGACGCTAATGGCGATACCATTGAGGGTACTGCTATGACCTATCACTTCGCCAACAACCGTCAGGCTGCTGAGTATCAGTTCCAGATGAACTACTATCCTGCCCAGACCTTCTACACCTATGTGGGTGCTGATGGGCTCCTGCGCCTGGGCTTCAAGAACACTGCCCACAAGGTTCAAGACTGGTTCGTGGTTTCCAACTGGGAGCTCTACTACCATGGCAAGGACAGCCAGTATGGTGAGGCCACCGGTATCCGCGATCTCGAGACCAACGACAACATCAGCTTCAATGAGGTTTACACTGTCGACGGTCGCCGTGTCAACGGCCTGCAGAAGGGCTTGAATATTGTTCGCGGCAAGACTGCTGATGGCAAGATTGTCACGAAGAAGGTCGTGATCAAGTAAGATCACACCAAGACTTATCGATCATTTGCCTATTGCCACGGTTGGTCGATGACCTGCCGCCGATAGGCCAAACATAACAGAAACGTCCCCGAGAACATGCGTCGCATGCCTCTCGGGGACGATTTTTGTTTTACTCATCCTCATTTTCGTCTACTTAGCCTTGTCGGGTTCATTCACTTAGCCTTATTGGCCCCGTCTTCTCATTCTCATCGGCCTTATTTACTCATCCTCATCGGCCTCGTCTGGGGGTGTTGTTTCATGTTTTCCCCTTTGGAGACCCTTTATCTCGGGACGCTTTGCCTTGTTACACCCTAAGAGGCTGTGTTTTTGCCATGCTTTTTGCACAATTCCTTGTGAATAATGGAGTTACGCGTTGGTTGGCTTCACTACTTTCTGTGCTGTGTGATACGAGAACACCCTTGCGAGACGTCTTTTTTAGGCTCATGAAACTTAAACGATACCTTTATGAAACATTTCGATGAGGTCCATGCACGATTTTTCTATAAATTTGCAGCACGTAAACTTAGTTCAACATAGTATTGCCAAAACATCAAACCTTATTAATTATCTAAAAATTAAATTTAGAGCTTATGAAACAAAAGATTCGCTTCATGTCAATGTTGCTTGCCACATCAGCAACAGCGTTGTCAGCGGGCGCAGCCGACTGGAAGGTCAACATCAATCCAGTGGCGCTCAACCCGGGTGACACCGTCTGCATCCAGAACGTGGCAACGGGACGTTACCTCACCGGCGGCGAGGCTTGGGGCACCCAGGCTGTTGTCGGTCCGATCTCATCGGCCAGCAGGTGCATCCTCGTCTTGCAGGACGATGGCACTTATCAAGTAAAGAACGACGTGCGCGGATGGGGCACAGACAATCCCAACACCATGTATCGTCAGCCCAATGAGGGCACCGTCGGTGCAGGCGTGAAGACCTGCTTCGTCGATTATAGTAATGTGTGGTCGCTGAAGGCTGCCAAGTGGGCTGTTGCCGAGGCTGGCAACAACACCTACACCTTCCAGGTGCCGCACCTCGACGATTATAATGTGGATGAGAACTCCACACCCGCCGACTCTCTGCAGGGTTATGTGGATGGTGAGTTCCTCGGTGTTAACCGCACCCATGAGACCAAGATCAAGGGCGACGGCATCACTTGGGGCTTATATTATGATGTGTCGTATGCCGACTCGGCTGCAAACTGCCAGTTCCAGTTCTTGCCTGCCAACATCACTCAGGCCAAGGGCAAGCTTTATGCAGCCATGGTGGAGGCTGAAGCCGCTGGCGTAGACGTCACAGCGTATGCTGCTTTGCTGGCCAACGCTGACGCCACAGTCGAAGATGTCTTGGCTGCCGTGCCAAAGTTGGCCGACGCCATTGAGGACCTTGCTTCTCCCGACAATCCCCGTGATGTGGGCAGCAAGTATCTCACCAACACCAAGCCAATCGCCAAGGGAACACCCGCTGGTTGGACTGTCCTCAAACCCGATGGAACAGCAGGTGAGACGGGCGATACCTCTGATGGAGTGGGTGAGTTCTGGTCTAAGCAGGGCTACACGCTCAAGACAACCATCAAGAACTTCCCCGGCGGCGTTTATCGCTTCAAGGCCATTGCCCTCACACGTGACGGCATGGCGACCAAGTTCTTTGTTGGCACCGATACCATCAACATCGCCACTGTCACTTCAAACATTGTCAACTCGCGCGCACAGGCCGCCACATGGTTCAACACCGATGATG
Source organism: Prevotella sp. (assembly GCA_050875105.1). Lineage (GTDB taxonomy): Bacteria > Bacteroidota > Bacteroidia > Bacteroidales > Bacteroidaceae > Prevotella. The sequence continues at coordinate 22,947 of JBNMMB010000024.1, forward strand.
ATGGCGACGGCGTGAACAATGGCACAAACGTCATCACTGTCGTGCTTCCTCAAGACACGGATATCACCATTGGTCTTACTGCCGCCTCTACCGGTGACGGATGGACCGTATGGCGCGAGTTCCAGATCGAGAGCTACGGTCGTGGCGTTGAGACCTTCCACTATGTCAACCAGGGCGTCCTGGATCAGCTCAACGAGATCAAGGACGACGAGTTCAACTTTTACACCGCTTCCCTGATGGATGAGGCAATCAATGTTGCCACTGCAGGCGTTGAGGCCGCTACCAAGGAAGAGGCTTCTGCCTACTACGTCCAGGCACAGCAGAAACTCCAGGAGGTGAAAGACAATGTGGCCGCTTGGGCTTCTCTGAAGGAAACCGCCGACCAGGCTGAGGAGGATGCTTACCAGCTCAACAATGGCGAGGCTGTGACTGAGCTCACCGACCAGGCTCACGACATGCTTGACGCCCTCACCGCAAGCACTGCTGAGGTGCTGGCCATGATCGAGAACATCACCAAGACCCTCGAAGAGTGCCAGAAGGGCAGCTACACTGTGGGCGATGATGTGACCTACCTGATTAAGAATCCTACCTTCAACGACACAAAGGCAGAGAACAACTATCAGCAGCCGCAGAGCACACAGTATTGGACAGGTGCCAACGTGATTGGCGCTGGTTGGGTCACCGACACTCGTCTGGCTGAGGTCTACAACCAGGATTGCAACATCCACCAGGATCTCACCGGTCTGCAGAAGGGTGCTTACCGCCTCTCTATCCAGGCCTTCTATCGCTCAGGCTTCGCTTCACCTGATGGTTACCAGAATTATCTCAACGGTGACTCGCTGACCAAGGCTTACATCTACATGGGCCTCACACAGCAGCGTGTCAAGAGCATCTACGCTTGCACCTTCCCCGAGAGTGTCACCTCACTGTCTCGTGAGAACCACTGGGTGAACGTCGGTTCCGACGACGCTCCGCTCTACATTCCTAACACGATGGACGAGTCTTACGTTGCCTTCAACGGTAGCGTGGACGCTGACCAGGATCCCACCTTCGACGACAACTACCGTAATGTCGTTTACGGTGTCGTCACAGAGGCTGGCGGTTCCATGCCGATCGGCTTCAAGATCGAGGGCCACAACGACGGTAGCTGGGTGATCTTCCGCGACTTCCGTCTGGAGTACATGGGCAATAATCCTGATTATGTCAAGCCTGTGCTGGTCAACAAGATCAATGAGGCTAACAATGACTATGTGGGTCAGAAGATGACCGCTGAGCACAAGAATGCACTCACCACTGCCGTTGCCAACGGCCAGGCCGCTATCGACGCTAAGGATGGCGACGCCATGATGAACGCTTTCACTGCCATTGCCGACGCAGAGAAGGCTGCCGATGTCTCCATCGCAGCTTACAAGAAGCTCCAGGCTTCTTACGACTCTCTGAAGACCGAGTTCGACGATGCCACACAGGCTTCTGAGGAGGCTCGCGCTCAGGCCACCAACCTCCTGAACGAGGTGAGCGGCATGATCGAGAACGGCACCATCGATGTGGACGACATCCCCGCCAAGCAGAAAGAAATGCTTCTCGCCCGCAAGGCGCTCATGGTGCAGCCTGGTAGCGACGATGCTCCTTCTAAGTACACGGGTTGGATCGTGAACCCGAACTATGAGGATAAGTTGACTGGCTGGACCGTCAATAAGACTGCTGGCGACGGCAACCCCGGCGCTAACTTCAACACAGCTGAGATCTGGAATGCAACTGCCAATGTCTACCAGGATATCGAGGGTCTTCCCGAGGGTACCTATGAGGTGCATGTGCAGAGCTTCTTCCGTCCCGTCAGCGCTGCTGAGGCATGGGCCGATCTGCTGGGCGACTCCATCGAGAACTATGGCGAGCGTGCCACTGTCTATGCCAACTGGGATAGCATCACGCCGAACTACTGGTGCTCTAAGTATGATCCTGACCTCTACAGCTGGACCATCGGTGGCTACAGCGACATGGTCGACTCAGTCTACGACGACGTCACAGGTGAGCTGATGCCTATCACTTATCACCTCGCCAACAACCAGGAGGCTGCTGAGTATCAGTTCCAGACCAACTACTATCCTGTCCAGACCTTCTACACCTATGTGGGCGCCAATGGCCTGCTCCGTCTGGGCTTCAAGAACACGGCCCACAAGCCGCAAGACTGGTTCGTGGTTTCCAACTGGGAGCTCTACTACCATGGCAAGGACAGCCAGTATGGTGAGGCCACCGGTATCCGCGACCTCGAGACCAACGACAACGTCAACTTCAATGAGGTTTACACCGTCGACGGCCGCCGTGTCAATGGCCTGCAGAAGGGCTTGAACATCGTGCGCGGCAAGAATGCCGAAGGCAAGGTCGTCACGAAGAAGATCGTAGTGAAATAAACACTTCATCTGGGCCTTTCCACTGCCGCTCCAGGCAGGATGGTAAAGGCAAGATGTCACACAACAAGAGCCTCCGAGGACAACCCTTCGGGGGCTCTTTTTTCCTCTGTGTGCGAACAAAATGTTAAAATTGAAACATTTTTGGAAAATTGTGTTGGCATCATTTAATTTTTGTCTATATTTGCACTTGCAACGAACCAAGCATTGTATGTGTGGGACCCTTAACCCCCACTACACCTAAACATTCAACTCAATGAACCAAACGATAAACAGGGTACAGCTGTTGGACAAGACTTACCGTAAGATGTGGGACGCCGTCCTGGCCATCTTCCGGCAGGCATGCCTGTGTGAGGCCGATTGTGAGGACCTCGCGCAGAATGTCTTTGTGCGCCTGATGTCGATTGACCTGTTGTTGCCAGAGACCATTGAGGGAATGGCGGCTACGATTGCCTATCACCTGCGCACCGATTATCTCCGCCGTCGTGCTGCCATCCGCAAGCACTTCACGGAGATGCTGACGGCCGACGCCTACGACTCGCGCCAGTCGGACGAGCGGGTGTTGCTCAAGGAACTTTTCGCGCTCGAGCAGACGGCCCTCGACCACATGGCACCTGCCAACAGGCAGATCTACATGCTCAGCCACTATGCCGACAAGAGCAACGAGGAGATTGCCCAGACGCTTTCCATGACCTATCGGGCCGTGGAGTCGCGGCTCTACCGCTCACGGCAGGAGGTGAGAGAATATGTGAGACGTATGGCCATGTAAGGCCGTGCATCACCTATAACTAAAGAATGGAGGAGGGAAGAAGGAATGAAAGGAACGATGAATTAACTACTAATGAACATTCGCGAAACAGAATTTTTGTTTAACTTAATAATTATTTAACCAAAGCTTATGAAACAAAGTTTACGCTTTATGTCAATGCTGATCGTCACCATGCTGACGGCGTTGACATCATGGGCTGCCGATTGGACTGTCACCATCAATCCATTGGCACTCAATCCGGGAGACACGGTCTACATACAGAACGTGGCTACTGGACGTTATTTTGGCGGAGGTGAGGCTTGGGGCACACAGGCTCTTGTGGCTCCTTTGACATCAGCCGCTAAGTGTATTATTGTCCAATTGGATGATGGCACCTACCAAATCAAGAATGATGCTCAGGGTTGGCTCAACTACAGAGGCAACGGCAAGGAGAACATCATGTGGCGTCAGCCTAATGATGGCTCTATTGGTGTAGGTTCCAAGGGTTGTTTCGTAGACTGGTCTACTGGTTGGATCGAGAAGGATTCTAAGTGGGCCATCGCTTCTGCTGGCAATAACACCTATACTTTCCAGGTTCCTAACTTGGAAGCCTACCAGCTTACAGCAGAGTCTACACATGCCGACTCTTTGGTTGGCTACATTCCCGGCGAATATCTGGGTGTCAACAAGACACATGCTTCTAAGTCTAAGGTTGACGGTGTCACATGGGGTCTTTACTATGATGTGACCGATGTCGACTCTTGCAAGTTCATCTTCTTGCCTGCTGCCATTACAGACGCTAAGGCTAAGTTGCTGAAAGTCGTAGAGCAGGCTAGTGGTGCTGGTGTTGACGTTACAGCTGGTGCCGCATTGCTGGCCAATGCCGACGCTGCTGTCGACGATATCTTGGCTGAGGCCGCACGTCTTTCTGACGCTATCGAGAACGCTGCTTCTCCCACCAATCCCCAGGATCTGACAAGCAAGTACATCAGCAATCCTACTCCTATCGCATCTGGTACACCTACTGGCTGGACCGTTACGAATATGAATGGTGCTGCTGCCACTACAGGTAGCTCAAGTGATGGTTGCGGTGAGTTCTGGAATGCCAAGGGCTATTCTTTGAAGTCTACCATCAACCAGCTTCCTGCTGGCGTTTACCGCTTCACAGCTGTCGCTTTGACTCGCACGGGCATGCACGGCAAATTCTTTGTTGGCAATGACACCATCGAAATTGATACCGTTGCAAGAACTACAGTCAACTCTCGTAAGCAGGCTGCCACTTGGTTCACTGAGGACCGCAATGGTGATGGCGTGCTCAACGGACACAACGTGATCGAAATTGTTTTGCCCGAGACCGCAGATGTCACTTTGGGTCTTATGGCTGATACCACGACAAGTGACTATTGGACTGTTTGGAGCGAGTTCAAGCTCGAGAGCCTCGGCCAGAGCCTTGAGACCTTCCAGTATGTGAACAATGGTCTGTTGGCGAAGTTGGAGGCTATTGCCGCCGACGACAACAACAAGTACACTGCTTCTCTCTTTGATGAGGCCAAGCAGGCTGCCACGGAGGGTAAGGATGCTGCTACGAAGGCAGATGCTTCTGCCGCATACACCAAGGCTAAGGCTTTGTACGACGCTGTGATTGCCAATGTCAAGGCATGGGCAACGCTTGATAAGGTACAATACGAGGCCGAGGAGAAGAGCTGGCAGTTGAGCGGAGGCGATGCTGTTCGTGAACTTACGGATCAAGCTGTGGAAATGCTGGATGAATTGACTGCTAGCACTGAGGAAGTTGAGGCAATGACTCAGCAGATTCGTGATGCTCTTGATGATGCTATTAAGTCAAGCTATGAGCCCGGTCAAGATGTGACAGAACTCATTACCAACCCGACATTCAATGATGAAAGTGTTGAACCCTCTAAGAACCAGCCTCAGAGCAAGGAAGGCTGGAAGGGCGCTACCTTCGGTTCAGGTGGTAACGCTGACCTCCGTCTCTGCGAGGTTTGGGCTGCCGACTTCGATACCTATCAGGACATCACTAAGTTGCAGCCCGGTGCCTACGAGCTGAGCATTCAGGCTTTCATGCGCCCGGCTTACATCGACGCTACATGGACCAACTACGAGGCTGGCAAGACTGAGGTTCCCGCTTGGATCTACATTGGCAAGAGCGAGAAGCGCATCCACAATATCGCTGACTTCACATGGCCTGCTGCTCAGGACGAGCAGGAGAGCTGGGAGTCTAAGGATGGCAAGTATGTGCCTAACACCATGGCCACTGCTTACACCGTGATGAGCGCTGACGCTGAGACTTATAAGAACACTGTTGTAGGTGTTGTCACTGAGCAGGGCGGTACCATGCGCATTGGTATCAAGGCTCAGGATCCTGACCAGACCTCTGGTCGCTGGGTCGTCTTCCACGACTTCTCCCTGAAATATCTGGGCACCGACGTTGAGTATGTCAAGCCCGTTCTCGATGCTAAGATCGCAGAGATGAAGGCCATCACTGATCCGATGAGCGCTAATGAGAAGGCTCTTCTCGATGCTGCTCTGACCACTGCTGATGCTGCTTCTGCCGGTGAAGACGGTGCCGCTATGTTGAAGGCTTATGCTGGCTTGGCTGGTGTTGAGGATACTGTCAAGGTTTCTATCAATGCTTACAAGGCTCTGCAGAGTTCACTCGACTCTCTGACTTCTATGAGCCAGACGGGTGCAGGTGCTGAGGCTATCGCCAATGCCAACAAGCTGATCGCTGAGGTGAAGGATGCCATCACTGATGGAACCATCGCTATCCTTGACGTTCCTGCTCAGCAGGCTGAGATGGCCAAGGCTCGCAAGGCCCTGATGATCAAGGAGGGTTCTGATGATGCTCCTTCTGACTACACTGCTTGGATCGTCAACCCGACCTTCAACGACGCACTCAATGGTTGGACCGTTGACGTGAAGGAAGGCACTGGCGCTGCTGCTTCTAACAACGTTGGTGAGCTTTGGGACGCACAGGGTGATGTCTACCAGGATATCACTGGTCTGCCCGAGGGCACATACCAGGTCAAGGTGAAGGGCTTCTTCCGTCAGGTTGGTCCTAACCGCGCTTGGAAGGAACTCATCGGCGACTCTATCCAGGATGTCACACGTGCTAAGATCTACGCTAACTTCGAGGTTGTCCAGCCTAACATGTGGGCTACTCGCGAGTACAAGGATCAGTTCAGCGCTACTGGTACAGACTGGTATGAGGCTATCGACTCTACCACCACTGACAGCCTCCACTACTTCCTGGCTAACACACGTGCCAACGCTCGTGTCATGTTCGACGCCAAAGCTTATGTGATGAGCTTCTACACTTATGTGAATGAGAGTGGCATCCTGCGCCTCGGCTTCGGTGACGATGTCTACACGGAGTCTGACTGGCTTGTCACTTCCGATTGGGAGCTCTACTACTATGGTAAGAACAGTTCTCACGCTGCCGCAACCGGTATCAACGAGATTGGCAACGAGGAGAAGGTCAACTTCAATGAGGTCTACTCAGTCGACGGTCGTCGCATGGGTCGTCTGCAGAAGGGTGTCAACATCCTCCGCGGTAAGACTGCTGATGGCAAGGTTGTTACCAAGAAGGTTGTCCTGAACTAATTGATCGTAACAAGAGATTGCTTGCAAGGTCCCACTAGCAAGCAAGACTCCATATAACAAGAAAATCCCCAGCGCGAGCGCTGGGGATTTTTTTTATGCCTATTATGCCTAATATGCCCATTATGCCCATTATGCCTAATATGCCTATTACGTCCCTCCTGCAAAACAAAAACACGCCCTGAAAGGCCTTTGCTACGCTTGTGTAGCGGTACCTTTCAGGGCGTGCTTGTTATTGTCTTGTTGTGTAGGTGTGTGTCTTCTCCTTGAGATAGTTGTTTCGTGCTGTGGGTTACTGCTTGTTTCCCAGACAAGCCTTGAGCACCTTTTCTGTTGCTCCGGCGTGCGTGGTGACATAGGCGGCGGCCTCTTGTCCGATCATCTCCTTGCCCGTTTCGATGGCCTTCATCACGTTGTCCATCTTTGTTTGGAACTCTGTGGCATCGTTGATCTCCAGTCCACCACCGCAGGCTTTGAGACCCTGCGCTTCGCGGAACTTCTGGTTGTTGGGCCCGAAGAACACCGGCACACCCCACACGGCAGCCTCCAGTGTGTTGTGGATGCCGACACCGAATCCGCCGCCCACGTAGGCCACCTGGCCATAGCGGTAGATGCTCGATAGCAGACCGAAGCAGTCGATGATCAGCACCTCTGCGTCGGCCACAGCCTCAGGCGTGGCTTGCGTGTACCTGACCACCTTGCGACCTTTGAGCAGACGCAAGATTTGTGATAGGTGCTCCTCACCGATCACGTGAGGTGCGATGATCATCTTCCAGTCCTTGTGTTGGTTGAAGTAGGGGATGAAGATGTCCTCGTCGGGTTGCCATGAGCTGCCCGCCACAAACACGTGCTGGGCGTTCTTTGTGAACGCCTCCACCAGTGGCAGTTCCTTAGCGGCCTGTTTGATCTCAAGCACCCTGTCGAAACGCGTGTCGTCCACGACGTCCACGTCGTTGATGCCGATGTTGGCCAGCAATTGCTTGCTCTCCTCGTTTTGCACGAAGAAGCGCGTGAAGCAACGCAGCACATTGGCATACTCCCGCCCATACCATTTGAAGAACACCTGGTCAGGACGGAAGATGCTCGACACGCTGTATACCGGCACGCCGCTTTGGCTGAGCAGATGCAGGTAGTTGTACCAGAACTCATACTTGATGAAGAAAGCCATGACCGGCTTCACGGCACTCAGGAAGCGCTTGGCGTTGCGCGGGGTGTCGAGTGGCAGGTAGCACACGATGTCAGCCCCCTCGTAGTTCTTGCGCACCTCATAGCCCGACGGCGAGAAGAACGTCAGCAGAATCTTGTATTGTGGATAGTCCTGTCGGATGCGTTCGATCAGCGGGCGTCCCTGCTCAAATTCGCCGAGCGAGGCCGCGTGGAACCAGATGTAGCTGGCGTTCGGGTCGACATGCTCTTTCAGCGTGTCGAGCGCCGCCTGTTCGCCCTGCCACATCTTCTGCACCTTGTCGCTGAACAAGGTTGCCGTCCTCACGCCGAGGCTGTAGAGAAGCATGATGAAGTTATACATGTCTTCCCTGTTTTATCCCAATGTTTCGATGGCTTTGGCCATGCGGCGCAGTGTCTCCTCCTTGCCGAGGAAGGCCGCGATGTCAAACATTCCCGGGCCTTTGCCGATGCCCACCAGCGTCAGTCGCCAGGCGTTCATCACGTCGCCCATCTTGTAGCCCTTGTCGGCAATCCACTGCTCGACGACGGGCTCCTGGCCAGCCACCGAGAAGTCCTCGATGCCACGCAGCACCTCCATGAGCTCAGTCATCTGCTGACCGCTGAAATCCTTCCAGCGCTTCTTGGCCGTCTTCTCGTCGTAGGCTGTGGGTGCGATGAAGAAGAAGCTGCAGAGTGGCCACAACTCACGCACGAAGCTGACGCGGTCCTTCATCATGTGGACCACCTCCTTCACGCGGTCGAACGACTCATCAACGCCGTTGTTGGCCACGATCGGGGCAAAGAGTTGTGCGATCTCCTCGTCGTCCTTGCGGAGGATGTATTCATGGTTGAACCAAGCCGCCTTCTGGTAGTCAAACTTGGCACCACTCTTCGAGCACTTGGTGATGTCGAACGCCTTCACCAGCTCGTCGAGCGAGAAGATCTCCTGGTCTGTTCCAGGGTTCCATCCCAGCAGGGCCAGGAAGTTGACCACCGCCTCAGGGAAGTATCCGCTCTCGCGGTAGCCCGAGCTCACCTCGCCCGTCTTTGGGTCGTGCCATTCCAGCGGGAAGACCGGGAATCCCAGTCGGTCGCCGTCGCGCTTGCTGAGCTTGCCCTTTCCCTCCGGCTTCAGCAGCAGGGGCAGGTGGGCAAAGCGAGGCATGGTGTCCTCCCATCCGAAGGCCTTGTAGAGCAACACGTGGAGTGGGGCAGACGGCAACCACTCCTCACCACGGATGACGTGTGTGATCTCCATGAGGTGGTCGTCGACGATGTTGGCCAGGTGGTAGGTAGGCAGTTCGTCGGCACTCTTGTAGAGCACCTTGTCGTCGAGGATGTCGCTCTTGTAGCACACGTCGCCACGGATCATGTCGTTGACGTGGATCTCCTCACCCGGTTCGATGCGGAAGCGCACGGTGTACTGAGCGCCGTCGGCGATGAGCTGCTCCCATTCGGTGCGGTCCATGGTCAGCGAGTTGCGCATCTGCATGCGTGTGTGTGCGTCGTATTGGAAGTTTTGGATCTCCTTGCGTTTTTCCTCCAGTTCCTCGGGCGTGTCGAAGGCGTAGTAAGCCTTGCCGGCGTCGATGAGCTGTTTCACATATTTCTTATAGATGTCGCGTCGCTCGCTCTGGCGATAAGGGCCGTGGCTTCCGCCAAACGATACACCCTCGTCAAAATTGATGCCGAGCCACTTGAAGGCTTCTATGATGTAATCCTCGGCTCCGGGCACGAAGCGGTGACTGTCGGTGTCCTCAATGCGGAACACCATTTCGCCTCCATGCTGACGGGCGAAGAGATAGTTGTACAAGGCTGTGCGCACGCCGCCAATGTGCAGCGGACCGGTAGGACTGGGCGCAAAACGCACCCTGACTTTTCTTTCTGTCATGGTGATGAAAATTATTTTTTGCAAAATTACTACATTTTTTCCTCTTTAACGTATTTTTTTATTATTTTCGCACGGTAAAAGGCCAAGAATGGGCAGAGCTTCGTTTCGCTACCGCGCCACAGGGGCCGCATAGTTACACATACTCACATGATGCGTTTCGATTTTTACAAGGACACGAATTATTTCTGGCGCCGCATGCTGACGCGTGTGGCGTTGGTGCTGTTGACGGTGGTGCTCATCGTTTGGTTCCTGCCCCGCAAGGAGGGCCGGCAGTTTGTCTACGACGTCGACGAGCCCTGGCGCTATGGCGACATCATTGCCCAATACGACTTCCCCATCTACAAGACCGACGAGACCCTGGCGCGAGAGAAAGACTCCGTCATGCAGCTCTTCGTGCCTTATTTCGACTATGACGAGCAGGTAGAGAACCGCGTCGTGGAGAAGTTCCGGCAGGATTTCTCCAGCGGACTGCCAGGCGTGCCTGCCGCCTACACCCACATCATTGAGGAACGCCTGCACCACCTCTACCAGTCGGGCATCATGGAGACGCCCCTTTTCAACAGTGTCCACCGCGACACGACGGGCACCGTGCGCGTTGTGTTTGGCAAAAACATGGAGCAGGTGAGCGTCAACGGCCTCTATTCGACCATGAGCGCCTACGAGCAACTCCTCTCCGATGAGCGCCTCGCGCCCGATCGGCAGTCCCTGCAACGCTTGAACCTCATCGACTATATCGAGCCCAACCTTATCTATGACAAGGCTCGCTCAGAGACCGCCAAGAACGACCTCTTGGGGTCCATACCGCCCGCCCAGGGCATGGTGAAGGCCGGACAGAAGATCATCGGCACGGGAGAGATCGTCACCGAGGAGCGCTATAGGGAGTTGTCGTCGCTCGAGCGCGAGATGAACCGCCGAGGCACCAGCATGAAGCAAGTCAACCTCAACTTCATCGGCAACTCGCTCTATGTGCTCACGTTTGTCATCCTCTTCACCGTCTACCTGTCGCTCTTCCGCAAGGACTATTTCGACAAGTCGCGCAACATCCTGATGCTCTATGCGCTGATCACGATCTTCCCCATCCTGGTGTCGCTGATGATGCAGCACTCCTATTTCAACTTCAGTGTCTACGTGTTGCCCTTTGCCTTCACGCCCATCTTCGTGCGCGTGTTCCAGGACTCGCGCACGGCCTTCATCACCCATCTCGTCATGGTGTTCATCAGCGCCGCCGCCCTCCGCTACCAGTTCGACTTCATCGTCATCCAGGTGGTGGCAGGCCTTGTGGCCATCTATTCGTTGCGTGAGATGTCCTCGCGCGCCCAGGTGTTCAAGACCGCCCTGCTGGTGTTCCTGGCCACGTGTGTCACCCATTTCACCCTCCGCCTGATGCAGAGCGGCACCACGTTCAACCTCGAGTCGAGCATGTATTCCCATTTCATGATCAATGGCGTGCTGCTCCTCTTGGCCTACCCACTGATGTATGTCGTCGAGAAGGCCTTCGGCTTCACGTCGAATGTGACCCTCATCGAACTGTCCAACACCAATGGTCCCTTGCTCCGTCGCCTCAGTGAGGAGGCCCCCGGCACCTTCCAGCACTCCATCACCGTGAGCAACCTCGCCGCCGAGATCGCCAATCGCATCGGCGCCAACAGCACCCTCGTGCGCACGGGTGCCCTCTATCATGACATCGGCAAGATGATGAACCCCGCCTTCTTCACCGAGAACCAGCAGGCCGGCATCAGTCCCTATGACAACCTGACCGACAAGGAGAGCGCCCAGATCATCGTGGAGCATGTGGCCAATGGTGTCAAACTGGCTGAGGAGAACAACCTGCCCGTCATCATCCGCGACTTCATCCTCACCCACCATGGCCACGGCATGGCGAAGTATTTCTACATCAAGTACCAGAACGAGCACCCCGACGAGATTGTCGACAAGGAGCCTTTCACCTATCCTGGCCCCAACCCCTACACGCGTGAGCAGGCCATCCTCATGATGGCCGACAGTTGCGAGGCCGCCTCCCATTCGCTCAAGGACTACTCCGAGGAGAGCATCACGCAACTCGTCAACAAGATCATCGACGGACAGGTGGAGGGAGGCTTCTTCACCGAGGCCGCCATCACCTTTCGCGACATCAGCGAGGCCAAGAGCGTGCTCATCGACCGCCTGAAGGCCTTCTACCACACACGCATCACCTATCCCAAGCTCAACAAGTGATACACAACGAAAAAACCCATCGGCCATTGGCCGATGGGTTTTTTCGTTTGTTCAGTCTGTTGCTGTCATCCAGCAACGTGATGGCTTACAGGTTGGCGTTGTCCTCGCCCCACTTCTCCACGGGAGGAACGATGCCGAGGTCGATGACCTCCTGGCGCATGTCGCAGAGGTGCTGGTATGACTTCTGCAGCTCGTCCATCTCCTCCTTGGTGCCTGTGGGCACGGTGTAGTGGACACCCGTCTTGTCGATCGTGGTGGGCAGAGCCATCATCACGTCCTTGATGCCCAGCTCAGGCAGGTTGGCATAGCAGCCAGCGGGCAGGGTGAAAGGCTCGCCGCCCATGGCAGCCTCGATCATCTTCACAGCGTTGTAGGCAGGGCTCTGGAATGAGCTGCGGCCACGCAGCTTGATGATATTCGAACCACCCTGTGTGGTCATGTGCTTGATCTCCTCCCAGCGCTCAGCTGACAGGCCCAGCTCCTGGAGGGGCTTGCCGTCGATCTTCACCTGTGAGGCGAAGACAGCCATCTGCTCACCGTGGCCACCATAGGTGTGTGCACCGGTCACCTTGTCCTGCTGCACGCCAAACTCGTGGGCCAGGGCCTGCTGCAGACGAGTGGAGTCGAGGGCAGCCAGAGAGGTCAGCTGGTTGGGCTTCAAGCCACTGTGGATGAGGGCTGTCAGGGCCGTCACGTCAGCCGGGTTGAAGATCACCACCACATGCTCCACGTCGGGGCAATACTTCTTAATGTTCTCACCGAAGTCAGCGGCAATCTTGCAGTTGCCCTTCAACAAGTCCTCACGAGTCATGCCAGCCTTACGGGGAGCACCACCTGAAGAGATGATGTACTTGGCGCCAGTGAAAGCCTTCTTGGCAGCCTCGGCCACCTTCTCAGGATCGTTCATGTCCTCCACAGCGGGGGCGTAGTAGGTGAGGTTGGCACCAGGAACAGCGCACTGCTCCATCTCGTCGTACACACCGTGCACGCCCGGCTCATAGATGTCATACAGGCAGATGTTAGGAGTCAGACCCAGCATCAATGCACTTTGAACCATGTTGGAACCAATCATACCGCCTGCACCGACGATAAGAAGCTTGTCATTTGTTAAATACTTCATAGCGAAATTATGTTATTAAGATTGTAAGTATATTCCACTCTTCTTCGGGCAAAGACCATGCCATGGCGCCTGCCCGTTGTCTCTTTTCTGCAAAGTTACTAAAAAAATACTTGCGCCCCTACATTTCTTGGGTTATTAATTTGTTGTTTATTCTTAAAAAACGTATCTTTGTCATGTCTATTTGGCAAAAGACCAACGAATTAATTCTTATCGATATGAAGGAAAACATAGCACAGCGTTTGGCGGGCTTGCGCGACTTGATGCGTCGCGAGAAGCTCGACGCATTCATCTTCCCCCGCACCGATCCCCACAACTCCGAGTATGTGCCCGACCGGTGGAAGGGACGCGAGTGGATCAGTGGGTTCAACGGGTCGGCAGGCACAGCCGTCGTCACGCTCCACTCGGCGGCTCTCTGGACCGACAGCCGCTACTTCCTCGCGGCCGAGGAACAACTCTCGGGCACCGAGTTCCAACTCATGAAACTCAAGATCGAGGGCACGCCCACCATCAGCGAGTGGCTGGGCCAGCAGCTTCGCGACACCGACGGCGCCCAGGTGGGTGTCGACGGCATGGTCAACTCGATGGCCAGCGTCGAGGCGCTCATCAGCGACCTGCGCCACGAGGGCGGCATCACCGTCCGCACCAACCTCGACCCCTTGGCCGCGCTCTGGACCGACCGTCCGGCCATCCCTGCCGACACGGTGATCATCCAACCGCTGGAGTATGCCGGCGAGACCACTGAGTCGAAGTTGGCGCGCATCCGCAAGGCCCTGCGGGCCCTGCATGCCGACGGCATGTTGGTGTCCGCCCTCGACGACATCGCCTGGACGCTCAACCTCCGCGGAACCGATGTCCACTGCAATCCCGTGTTCGTGTCCTACCTCCTCATCTCCTCGTCGGAGGCCACGCTATATATAAATAAGGAGAAGGTGACGCCCGAGGTGGAGGCTTATCTCCACGGCCAGGGTGTGCAGACGGCTGCCTACGATGAGGTGCGGCAGGGCATCCAGTGCTACGGCGAATACAACATCCTGCTCGACCCCAACGAGACCAACTACACCCTGTCGCGCCTGGTGCAGGTGCAGGAGGTGGTGCGCCACGACAGTCCTGTCCCCGCCATGAAGGCCATCAAGAACGAGGCCGAGATCCGCGGCTATCGCTCGGCCATGCTCAAGGACGGCATCGCCATGGTGAAGTTCCTGCGCTGGCTGAAGCCTGCCGTTGAGGCCGGCGGACAGACCGAGATCTCTGTCGACCAGAAGCTCACCAGCCTGCGTGCCGAGCAGCCCCTGTTCCGCGACATCAGCTTCGACACCATCGCCGGCTATGGCGTCCACGGAGCCATTGTCCACTATGAGGCGTCGCCCGAGACCGACATCCCCTTGGAGCCCCACGGCTTCCTCTTGCTCGACAGCGGCGCACAGTATCAGGACGGCACCACCGACATCACCCGCACCATCGCCCTGGGTCCCGTCACCGATTATGAGAAACACATCTACACCCTCGTGCTCAAGGGCCACATCCAGTTGGAGCTGTGTAAGTTCCCCTCAGGAGCCAGTGGCACACAGATGGACATCCTCGCCCGCGAGGCCATGTGGCGCGAGGGACTCAACTACCTCCATGGCACGGGTCACGGCGTGGGCGCCTACCTCAACGTGCACGAGGGGCCTCACCAGTTCCGCATGGAATGGATGCCCGCTCCTTTCGTCGAACACATGACCGTCACCGACGAGCCGGGCATCTATCTGCCAGGTCGTTTCGGCGTGCGCACCGAGAACACGCTCATCATCACCCATTACAAGGACACCGAGTTTGGGCGTTTCCTCCAGTTCGAACCGCTCACCCTTTGCCCCATCGACACCACGCCCATCCTCAAGGACGAGTTGCTCGATGAGGAGGTAAGCTGGCTCAACGACTATCACCAGCATGTCTACGATGTGCTCGCACCCCATCTCGAAGGTGCCGACCTCGAGTGGCTCCGCGAGGCCACACAGCCCATCTGATCTTGTGAAGGCCTTCACGTAGCCCGCCATCCCAAGCGCCGTGCCCATTTCGAGAGGGCGTCCACTACGCGTGGCATGGCGGGCTTTTGTTTGCCTTTCTTCTCCAGGATGGAGCGCTTTGATTGGGATCGGCTTCGCTTTTGTCTTAGAAATTCTGAAAAAACAGGCACCTGGCGACTGCACCTTCTAGAGAAAAATAAACTGGCTTTGTCCGATTAAATTTCGTTAAAAGTCTTAATGGTAGTTAATTTGTATGAAATTGTTCGGCGAAAGAGGCCTAATCGAGTTGCGATAGATATCGAATCGAGACTCGATAGATATCTTATCGAGACTCGATAGATGCCTAACGGAGACTCGATAAGATATCTATCGCAAAACTCTGA
>JBNMMB010000025.1:0-38284 GCA_050875105.1 Prevotella sp.
CGGATTTTGGAGCTGATGCATTTCTGGAATTACACTCTGTTGTTGAGACAGCAAAAAAGCACAACCAAACTCCTTTCAATGCCATTCAAGCCTTGTTCGAGGTTTGACGACTCGTCATGCACCTACCGCTGAATAGTTACCACGGGAATGATGGTTCGCGGGGGCTTCTCTATCAAGTACTGTTGGCTTCTCTATCAAGTACTGCTGGCTTCTCTATCGAGTACTGCCGGCTTCTCTATCGAGTACTGCTGGCTTCTCTATCAAGTACTGCTGGCTTCTCTATCAAGTACTGCCAGCTTCTCATGACAGTAGCATTCCGATGCCATGCAATCTGCTGTTCCATAGACATCCGGCCAACAGAAAATTCATGCCTGATCATTAAGGCTCCACATAGCCCAAGCGGTGACGACACGCGTCAAACCAACGGGCTTAATACCTGAAACTGACGGTAAGCATGTATTGGGCGGGCACGATGGCTTGCCGGAACTCGCGCGAATAGGTGTCGGAGAGCGTCATTTCGTGAACGCACTTGCGGTTGAGGGCGTTGTAGGCGCTCAGCGAGAGGGTGATGCGCTGCTTGGGCAAGGTATAGAGAATGTCGGGCGTGAGGAAGAGATAGAAGTCGTGATCCTTGCCGAGGAAATGTTCGTCGACCGCCACCTTGGCCAAGAGTTTGCCACAGCGGAGGGTGAGCTCCTGGAAGAAGGAGTAGTTGTCAGCATGGGTGGCGCCCACCCACTGACGGCGATAGGAGGAGCGGAGATAGCTGGCACCCACCATGTAGTTGAGCGGACCACCAAACGAGGAGCGCACCGAGGCGGTGCCGCTGAGCGTTTCGCAGGTCACGGCTTGCATGCCTCCCTCGTCCATGACGTTGTGGTATTGCTGGGCGTTGTAGTTGGCCGAGAGCTTCAGGCCGTGGCGCAGGGCGTCGATGTAGTGGTTCACCGTGAGCAGGGCGAAGTGGTTGTGCTCGGACATCAGCGACGTGGGCACACACAGCTCCTGCGTGGGACTGACCTGGAAGTCGTAGACAAACGTATGGGGCGACAGCGTGTAGTTGTAGACGGCCATGAGCAATGTGCTGGCCGTGGGTGTGAAGACGTAGGACGACGTGACACGCAGGTCGGCATTCTGGTGGGCATAGAGCGAGGCGGCAACGGTCGTCTGGCGCTCGTCGGTGTGGCGCGTCAGGTAGTCGGCGGGGTCCATCGACAGGGGCTCATAGGTGCAGGAGGCGGAGAAGTGATGGTGCTTCAACTCATAGTTGAGGGTCAGTTGGGGCATCAACTTCAACTTGCGGAAGGTCGTCGTGCCCAGTGCGGTGGTCTCCATGGCCTGGCTCCAATAGCCCATCAGGGCTCCGGCCTCTATCTTGAAGAGACCCAGCGAACAGGTGGCGTTGGCCTGGCAGTAGGCCAACTGCTCGCGGTCGGCCGACAGCTGGTCGGTGGCGGCAGCGCCCGTGGCGGTCAACTTGTTCTGGCGGTGGCGGTAACCGAGGCTGAGGTCATACTCCCAGCGCCGACACCGACGAAGGTATTTGGCCGAGAAAGAGTTGGCCACGCGGTTGCCCTTCAGGCGCTGGGCGATGGTGGCGCCAGGAGCGGCAGACTGCTGCGCGGCGCCATAGCCAAACGACTCGCGGCCATCGTTGACCACGTTTTCGGCCTCCACGACGAGGGCGGCATGGTCGGCCAGGGAGTGGGAGACGCGCAGGTCATTGTCGACATAGGTGTTGCGGTCTCGCAACCGATAGTCGGCGGCGGTCTCCTCGGTGAAACGGTTGTCGGTGTGGGTATTGGTGTGGAGCACGCGGTTGTGCAGTTCCACGAGGGTATTCTTGTCGGCGTCCCACTTGAGGCTGATGTTGTTGTTGAGTGTCACGGGGCGGTTCTTGAGGCCTGTGGTGCGTTCACGCGTGATGTCCTGGGCGACATAGCGGATCGTCTCCTTGTTGGACGACTCGCTGTGGTTGTCCTCGGCGATGAACTGCTCGTTGAGGGTGAGGGACGATGAGGGCTGGAAGACGATGCTCAAGCTGTTGCTCTTTGACTTGCGCTCGGCGTAACGGATGTTCTCGCGGTCAGAGAAGAGGTGGGTGTAGTCGTCGACCTCGTCCACGGGATCATAGTTGTCGAGGTCGTCGGTGGAAAGGAGGTCCGCACTGCCGACATTGGAGAGCGAGGCGGCGTCATAGAGTTTCACCTTGCTGTTGAGTGTCAGCAGGTTGGCGTGCATGCTGTAGCGGTCGGTGAGCCCGCCGCCGATGCTGACGCGTCCGTTGGGCTTCTGCAGTCCTTGGTGGTTCTTCAGGGTGAGATTGAGCACCACGTCGTCCGACTGTTTCACCTTGTGGAGGATGCGGTTCTCCTGGAAATGGTTGATGGCCTCGACCGAGCCCACAATCTGGGGCGACAGCGTTCGGCTGGCGGTCTTGTAGTTGTCGCCAAACATGTCGGTGTGATCGAGGAGTATCTTGGAGATGGGCTTGCCCTTGAAGGAGATGCTGCCATCCTCGCCGACGTCGATGCCGGGCAGTTTCTTCAGCAGGTCTTCCACGGTCTGCTCGTGTCCGTCGGCAAAGGCATTGACAAAATAGCGGGTGGTGTCGTTGTCCTGGTGGATGGGCTTGGCCTTCACCACCACCTCGCGCAACTGCACCTTATTATCCTTGAGGGTGACGGTGAGATCGTTCTGGCCATCCTGGGCGCGCACCGTCTGCGCGTTGTAGCCCAAGAGGCTGATGGTGAGAAAGGCTGTGTGGGCGGTCTTCTCCGAGGTCAGCGAGAAACGGCCGTTGCCATCGGTCGTGGCATAACAGAGCATCTGGTGAGCACTGTTGTAGGCCACAACGCTCGCTCCGGCCACTGGTTGGCGGTCGGCATTGACCACCGTGCCGCCGATACTCGCACGGCTTGTGACAACGGACAAGCAGAGACAGAGCACGAAGGCCGCCAACCGACGGGTAACAAAGGGCATCACTGGAAGCATTTGTCGGGATTGTTGAGCTTGACGTCGGCGTTCATCATGCCATCACGGTCTTGCAGGCTGTTGAAGGTCCGGGCCAACTTCTTGGCGTTAGCCAAAGACAGGGCGACATACTTGTCGCGGCTGATTATCTTGCTCTTGCTGATGTCGGGCTCCTGGGGACCGTCGGCCACGGGACTGAGCGAGGTCATCTGGATGTCGATCTGGCCATCGTCGGTATAGGCTTTCATGATCAAGCCGGGCAGGCCCCACAATCGCCAAGGGCCACACGACACGGGCACATCCGTGGCATACCACGCCTTGATGGGCCAGCCACAGAGGTCGCAACGGGCCATCACACACGGATGGCCGCCGATGGTCTGCGTGCTGTCGGCCACAATCTCCCAGTTGAGACGGTTGACGGAGTCTTTCACCACCACGCGCTCATTGACAGCCAACAGTTCCCAATAACACCGGTTCTGCTTCAGCGAATAGTAATTGAAGAGGTTGTAGTCGAACGAGCTCTTGCGGTCTTCCTCGGGGATGTAGACATCGCCCGACTCAATGCTCATGTCAAACTTGTAGGTCATCTCATACAGCCACGCCTCATTATTAAACGTCAGCACGGCCGTTCCATGGTTGAGTGTGCCGAACTCAGAATAAGTGGCCCGATAGTTTTGTGACCATGCCTTCTGTCCGAAGACACAAACGCAGACAAACAACATTGCTCGCAAGCATGACTGGCGAACCTTAAAAAGAACTTTTTTCATGCCATTTTGTTTTGATTTCGGCTGCAAAGTTAGAGCTTTATACGTTTACAAGCAAATTTTCGATGTCTATTTTCCATTTTCCACAAAATGCCATAATCTTCTATTAATCAAACAGATAGCAAATATAAGAATTTTTACCATGTCTATTTTTTGCATCTACGGCCTTCAAAAAGCCTCAATAAACTCGCGCAAAGAGATCTTTTTATCCTCAATACCAACCTTCGACTTGTACACGAAAAGTTTTTGTCGGATAGACTTTTCGCTGATGCCATAAACCAGAGCCATGGTCTTTGCCGACATCTTGAGACGTAACAACATCATGAGTCTGATGTCTTCCTCATGAAGATTTGGATATTCTTTTTGAAGTCTTTCGACAAAATCACCATCAAAGCTTGCAAGAAATACACGTATTTCTTCCCAGTCCTCATTAGCAAGCTCAACGTGACCTTGTTTCATTTCCCTTAACTTCGCTAATTTCTTCGCCACATCAATCTTCTTGAGTATGTATCCCCTCATGGTAGACAATTGAACCTCTTTGTGCTTCATCTCTTCCTCATGCAGTTGTTCCTCCAACTGTCTTTCTTTATCTTGAGACAAAATTTTTATCCTTACTTTATCTTTATATTGTAAATAAGAATACACAACAAGGACAATAATAACAACCGCCAATAAAGCAACAAAAGCGAGAAATCCCCAAAGCATCTTGTTTCTAGATATTACTACACCTTCTTCGTATTGGCTTTTGGCATAAGAAGAGTAATACATTTCTTTTTTGCTCAACTCTTTTTCATACATACTTCCTATATAAGAATATGCAGAATCTGCATAAATGCATGCTATCTTTTCGCCATGTCGTTTCATCGACAAAATGTGCTTGAGGTAATAAACGGTGAATAGATCTTCTGCTTGTTTAGCTTTGACTGTTCCGAGTAGTCTTTCACACTCATTGAAAGAGTCAATTTCCAGATAAGTCGAAGCAAGATTTAAAGCTTTTGAAATAGAGGACGGAACTAAACTACTGGCTAGCTTTGCATATTTTAAAGAATGAGCTACATCTCCATTTTCTCTAAGGATTAAACTTAAGTCTTGATAAGCCTCAGATTGAAGTACGGGATCTTTAGAGCGCAATGCCAAATAAACGCTCTTCTCGCAGAAAGATTGCGCAACATTCAAGCTGTCAGCCTCCAATAACGCATCCGCAAGGTCTAAAAGATAATACACCTTATTGGCAATCTTGGCATTTGGCAACTTGTCATAAATGGTAACCGCTTGGCGCGCATACTTAATCGCTTTTGCTGGATCCGACTCATTCAAAGTTTTAGAGCAAAGGCTGAGCGCCAGGCACTGGGTGTAGGGATCGCGGTCACGCTTCGAAGCTTCTATGGCTTTTGTCAGGCAGTCCACGGCCCTCTCCGTGCTGTCGTTCAGTGCATAGTATTCGCCCATGTAGTATTGGCACTTGGCGTAAAGCGAGTCGTCAGGATACCTATTATAATAGGTGTAGGCCTTGCGCATGAGCGAATCGCTGCACACCTCCACCCCACTCTTGTCTTGGGCAATGGTGTAGACCAAGGCATAGCGCGCCTCCTCATCGCCCAAGTCGTCTGAGCCGACACTTCGAAGCAGGCGCAACGCACTGTCGGGATGGGTCTCCACCAACTGGTAAGCCCGATCGATGATGGCCCGGTTATGGTTACCACAACTGGCCAGCGCCAGCAACACGACTGCTGACAGGCCCAAAAGGATGATGGAGACTTTGCTTTTCATTGCGCCAAGACTTATTGATGGAGGTCGTCTTTCTTCTGCCGGGCAATCTCCTTGAGTTGTTTGCTGAAATAGCGGTAGATGAGGATGATGCTGATGATCGAGATGACGCCCACCACGTAAGCCGTGCGCACCACCATGGTGCCCCAGGAGATGTCCCACCGGCTGAAATTCTTCACCAGGAACACAGCCACCGTGCCCAGGTAACCACACGAGTCGGCCAGGTAGAGCAGGAACACCGTGGTGCTGGTGATGCGCAGTGCCGCAATGAGCCGTTCCACCAGGTAGGAGAAGGGGATGTAGCCCATGTAGAGGCCCAAGCCCAAGAGGATCATCCACAAGATGGGACCAATGACACCCGACGTGAACATCAGCGTGGCCGCAATCATCAGCACCCCACCGATGATGGTGATGACATAGATGATGTTGAGCGCACGCCAGTTGTTGCGCACAAAGACGATGAGGCCCATCAAGAAGAGCACAAAGATGGCAATGGGTATCTCGGTCTGCGTGAAGACAAAGGCTCCGTCGACATGGAGCTCCTTCCAGATGTCGGCGGCAAACGAGTCACGCAGTTCGCGCAACACGGTCAGCGAGCCATAGAAAAGCATCAGCAGACCGATGCCCAGGCCGAAGCGGCGCAGGAACGTGCGACGCTCTCCGCGCGTCATGGGCTCGCGCTTGGAGCGCTGGGCGATGTCCTTGGCAGTGGGCTCCGGCATCTGGTTGAGCAGGTAGGCGCACACCACCATGAACGGGAAACAGATGGCACCCGTGACCACCGGCATCCAATACTCGCCCACGTCGAACTTATCGAGCACAAACTGGCCAAGGGTCTTGACCAGGCCCGACGAGACGATGAGCGCCACGCTCAGCCCCACGTTGAGCACCTCGCTGATGCGCCGGCCCTCCAGGTAACTGAAGAGCACGCCCCACATCATGCCCAAGGGCAGGCCACTGAGAAACAGGGCGAACACCTTCAGGTATGGAGGCAACAGGGCGAAGCCCAGCAGGGCCACCTCGGAGAAGCTCATCAGGCCGATTGTGTAATAGATGCGCTGACTGTGCTTCATGCCCGGCAACAGTTTCACGCCCAGAAACTTGGAGCAGGCGTAGCCGATGACCTCGAAGAGGACATACAAAATCTTGATGTCGAAGCCCCACAGCGTCTCACCCTCATAGAGGCCCACGGTGAAGGGCTTGCGGAAGGCGTAAGCACACGTGTAGACCAGGAAGATCAGCGTGCTCGCATAGAGCGCCAGCACCCAGAGCGGCGCCTTCGAAAGATATCGCTTGATCATGGCCTATCGCTTATAATCAACCTTCACCACGATGACCTTGACGTGCTCGCCGTCCTTGCCCGTCTTCACCTTGGCCACATGCCAGTCGCAGGGGAACATGATGTTGAACGTGCCAGGAATCGACTCGAAGCGTTGCAGCCGCGCCACGTCGAAGCGATAGTGCTCCACGTCGGGCTTGTAGTCGTCCAGGGGCACCGACGTGTCATGGTCGAGCCGTGCGAAACCCTCCGAGCCGTCGACAACGATCATGAAGTCGATCTTCTCGCGGTGCGACTCCGATCCCTTGCCCGCCTTCAGGTCGCCCTCGCCACACCAGTTGGTGCCATCCTCGACCGATGCCGTGAGCCCTGAGTCGCCAATGGGCGTGCGTCCGGGCTTGAGCGCCTTGAGGTCATTGGCCTGCAACCAGGCGAAGAGAGCGTCCCACTGGCGCTTGTTGCGGGTGTACTGGACGTAGAACTCCGTGGGGTTGACGGTCGGCGCGGGCACGGCCTTGTTGAACGAGCCCTTCCAGGCGCCACGCTTCACCCACTTGGCGGCCATCTTCTCCACGTCCTTCGGATACTGTGCGGTATAGGTCTGTGCGGCCACACTGCCGTGGGCCAGCACCAGGGTCAGCGCCAGCGCTGCCACATACTTCATTGCTTGCTTCATGTCTTTATCTGTGTTTTGATGTTTCGTTTTATGATTTGTCTTTTCGTGAAAGAAGAGCCTCCGTCCCTTCCCTACCCGACCACTCATCTGGGCCTGACGATGCGGATGCCCGTCTGCGAGGGGTGGCGCGCCATGTAGGTAGAGAGCAGCATGGGCTCCTCCACCACCTTGTGATGCACCGATGAGGCGTTGAGCATGTGCAGGCCGTCGGCATGCCAGGCGGCGATGCCGATGTGACTGGTGTCGAGGCCCTTCTTGGAGGTGAGGATCACGATGATGTCGCCATCATGGATGGTCTGCCGGAGCAGTTTGCTGTCGGCCAGTTGGGTCTTGGGAATGTAGCGGTAGCGGCGGCCGCTGATGGAGTCCTCCATCTTGCGGATGTCGGCCACCCACTCCGGATGCTTGAGGAGCATGGGATAGACCTCGGTGTGGGTGGTCATGTAGTTGGCACGGACGGTCTGCACGGCGATGAAAGGCGGCGTGGGGCCCTGTATGTCCTCCACGATGCCCATGCGCACATTGTCTTGTATCCAATAGGTGAAATAGTGGAGCCGGTCGGGATAGTCGACCTTGCCACCGCGATAACGGATGAGCCGGAGGTTGGTGCAGAAGTCGGCAAAGGTCAACCGGTGCTGGCGGGCACAGCGCGTGAGGGCCAGCACGGTCTCCACATAGGTGGTGCAGTCCATCTGCCGCAAGTTGACCACGAGTCGCTCGTCGGCATTCTTCTCCAGCGTCTTGGCCACATAGGGCAGTCCGCACAATTGGCGGGCAAACCACATCATGTGGTTGGTGCCCTGCGGGAGGCGTGACGAACGTGCCAGGAGACGGGCCACCTTCACCGAGTCGCTACGCCAATAGTCGGGCGTGGCGGCCTGGGAGGTCAAGACGCTGAGGAAGATCAGAAAAAGAAAGATGATTGTTTTTTTCATTGTCTGAGAAATGGGTGGGCGGTCATCTCCGTCCGAAGTTGTAACCGAAATAGATGTTGACCGAACCGAAGATGTTGTTGGTTCGGAACTGGTCTTTGCGATAGTTGTAGGCATGGAAGATGGAACTCATGCCCGCATACCAACGTGTGTTGTTCCACACCAGTCCGAGGCGGAGCACACCGTCGAGATTGATGTTCTTGAAATCGAAGTCGCGGAAGAAGTCCTTCGACTGCTGCTGCACGTCGCTCGTCGACCGCTTGTAGCTCAGCGATCCCATGAGCGACGCGTTGAAGAGCCAGTTGTAGGCGAAGACCCAGTTGATGCCATAACCACCCGAGACGGAGTAGTCGGTGTATTTCACCTTCGAGAACTTCAGCGATGAGTCGATGACCTCCGCGCCATAGTCAGCGCCCAGGCGCTGCTCCACGAGCGTGCCCAGTTTCTCCCAGTCGACCTCGAGCGAGTGGCGCGTATAGCCGATGCCCAACATCGGACTGCCCGCGGTGCGTCGTTGCACCGTGCTCTGGCTGTAGGCCGCAGGATAGGAGAACTTGCGGTGGTTGAAGATATAATAGAGGTTGCCACCGGTGATGCTCGAGTGGAAGCCGTCGAACGACGCGCCTTTGATGGCCCGTGTGTCGATGTCCTTGCCCAGGTTGAGCTTGGAGATGGTGTAGTCGTCGCCCGACTTGCGATAGAAGAGGTCCAGCCCGATCTGGTTGCTGTAGAGACTGAGGTTGAGGTCTTGCTTCTTGTCGCCACTGCCCAGGTGGGTCAGGTCGACAGTGTAGCCCAAAAACACCCAGCGCCATCCCACATAGGGGCCCACCTTGACCGAGGGCTTCGGCGAGAAATAAATGCCCTGGTGAGCCTTGTTGGCCAGGTAATACACCTCGTAAGTGTTGGTGTTTTGCAACATCACGGTGAAGTTGTAATGCTGTGGTTCCACATAGTTGGTGTCGACACGCGAGAACTCCTTGGCAAACTGATAGAAAGCGTTGAGGATGGGATTGCGCAACTGCCGCCCCACGGCATGGGCACGACGTGCCTTCCCGGCCACCTCGGTAGAGTCGTTGGAGTCGGGGGCGGCCTGGCAGGCCAGGGCCATCAGGAGGGCGACAAGCAATGTGCGTATTCTCATGGTTCAGAACTTACCCAGGATGCGGTCCATGACCCAGTTGGTGGGTGTGGCGCTGACGCTGGTGGCCTCGCAGACACCGATGCCCTGCAAGTGCTCCACGACCGACCGGATGATGGGCAACTGCACATGGACGGGATTGGGGATGATGAAACTCTCGTTGCCTTCGCTGGTGACGAGCTGTATGGGATCGTAGTTGTAGACCGAGAAGCCCATTGAGCCCTTGTCGCCGATGATGACGATGCGGTCTTCCTTGGCGCTCTCATGGCCGACGAAGCACCACGAGGCACTGCCCGGGATGCCCGTCTGGAAGAGAAACGAGGCACTGATGGTGTCTTGCGTCTGATAGAGGTGGGCACGGTTGGCCGAGTAGCCATGGGCGCGGATGATGACGCCGAAGAGCTGTTGGAGGAGGTCGAGCTGGTGGGGCGCCAGGTCATAGAAATAGCCGCCACCACCCGCTATGTCGGGTTGCAGGCGCCACGGCTGGTTGCTGCCGCGCGCATAGTCGAGCTCGCGGGGCGGCACCGAGAAACGTATCTGCACGTTGATGATCTTGCCCAACGTGCCGTCGTCCACCAGTTCCTTCACCTTGCGGAAGTAGGGCAGGTATCGGCGATAGTAGGCCACGAAGCAGGGCACGCCCGTCTGCTCGGAGATGCGGTTGATGCGCAGGCAGTCCTCATAGTTGGCCGCCAGCGGTTTCTCCACATAGCAGGGCTTGCCCGAGCGCATGGACATGATGGCAAAGGTGGCATGGCTCGAAGGCGGCGTGGCGATGTAGATGGCGTCGACGGCCGGGTCGTCGATGAGCTCCTGGGCGTCGGTGTACCACTTGGGGATGTGGTGGCGCACAGCATAGTCGCGTGCCTTGGCGGCGTTGCGGCTCATCACGGCCACCACCTGCGAGCCCGGCACCTCACTGAAGGCGGGACCCGACTTCTTCTCGGTGACCTCGCCACAACCGATAAATCCCCATCTTATTTTCTTCATTTCCTTGATGTTTTGATTGTCATTTCACCTCAAACGTGGCGATGACGCCCTTGTGGTCGGACGGCCACACACCCAGCGGTGTCACGATGGGCTCCTGGGTGCCGAGGGGCACGCGCTTGCAATAGGCGATGCATCCCGCTGGACCGAAGAGTTCACAGCGCTTCACCTTGACGCCCTTGCCACGATAGAAGATGTAGTCGATGCGGTCGCGCTCATCGCTTTTGGGCGCCCATGTCAGCCGGCTCTCCTTCACGGCGGGGTTGTCGGCAGGGAAGGTGAAGCCCGGATGGGTCAGCACATTGGGATGGGCCGTGCGGTAGCAGTCCTTGAAGCCCGCACGGAGGAGCGAGGTGGTCTGGGGCCAAGCCACGACCACGCCGTGGTGGTCATAGAGGTTGCGCGTCTTCTTCGTCCAGTCTTGCACCGACGGCTCGTTGAAGTCGCCGCCGATGATGGTGATGTATCCGCGTTCCTGGTCGCGGCGGGCCTCGGCCAGGAACATGGCGATGGCCTCGTCGCGCTGCGAGAGGGCGTTGCGCCGCAAGATCTCGGCGGGATCGGTGAGCGGTTCCATCTCGTGGAAGGTGCTGCCGTTGACGCCGCGCACCTCATAGTAGGTGTCGTTGAGATAGTCGAGATGACTGGTGTAGACAGCCACCTTGCGACCGCACACCTCCGTCTCGAGCTTGTAGATGGACCCATGGTCGTCCTTCAGCGGGAAGACCGTCTTGTGGGTGGTGATGGGATGCATGGAGAGCAGGCCCGTGTCGTCGGAGCGGAAGCCATAGTAGGTCAGGCCGCGCTTGGCCATGTCGCCACAGACACGCGCAATGAAGTCGTCGCGGTAGTTGCGCACCTCACTGAAGGTCACAAAGTCGGGCTTCAGCCGCTCCAGTTCGTCGAGGATGGCCTCATAGCCGCCCTTGACCGAGGTGCCCTCCTGCCAGATGTTCCACTGCAACACGGTGAACGTGCCGCCTTTGCGTCCTGCCGCAAGCGCCGCCAGGGTCGTGGTGACGAGCAGGACGAGGGTGAGATAAATGCGTTTCATCAATCTTGTGTTTTGTCACTGTGCGCCCGCCAGAAGTCGAGCGTCCTTTACGTTGCAAAGATACAATGAAAAGATGACATTCCGCAGATTATCAGCTACAAAATAGACAACTATTTTTTATCCTTTTCTTTGCAGGCTTGATAAAAAAGTTGTAGATTTGTAGACAAACGTTCAAACCACAAAAGCCATGATCGAGAAAAAAGACAGGAGATTACCTGTGGGCATTCAGTCGTTTAGTAAAATACGCACGGAAGGATTTCTGTATGTGGACAAGACTGACTTAGTGTGGAATTTAACAAACCAAGGCTACAAGTACAACTACCTCAGTCGTCCTCGCCGCTTCGGCAAGTCGATCCTTGTCGACACCTTGCAGATGTACCTCGAGGGCAGAAAGGAGCTCTTCGAGGGACTGAAGATCATGGAGCTGGAGAAAGAATGAATCCACTACCCTGTCATTCGACTGGACATGAGCCGTGGCGGAGCCACAGCCAACACCTTGCGCTCTTATCTCGACATTCGATTTGACGAATACGAAAAGCTATATGGCGTGGTGCCGAAAGCTGGTGCCAACCTGGCCGACCGTTTTCATGGCATCATCACCAAGGCACACGAACAGACAAACTTGCAGGTGGCCATCCTCATCGACGAATACGACGCTCCGCTGCAACACGCCTGGGGAACACCTGACCATGAGGCTTGCACAGCCGTGTATCGAGAGGTCTTCGCCATCCTGAAGAGCGATGACGCCTACGAGAAGTTCGTGTTCATCACCGGCATCACCAAGGTCACGCAGATCTCCTTGTTCTCTGTCTTGAACAACCTCACCAACATCAGTTTCTTCCCCGAGTATGTGGCCCTGTGCGGCATCACGGAGCAGGAAATTGTCGACAACTTCAAGCCCGAACTGGAGAAGATGGGAGCGCTGAACGGATGGGACGCACAGGAGACACGCGACCACCTGAAGGAGTATTACGACGGCTACCATTTCAGTTTCCGAAACATGACAGACATCTACAACCCTTACAGCCTGATCAATGCGCTGAGCACGGGTGAGCTGGCCAACTACTGGGCTGCCTCGGGGGCAACATCACTCCTGCCGAAGTTTGTCAAGAACGTGGAACTGAGGATGGGCAAATTTGAAAATTGCGCCATCATGCGCAACATCATCGAGACATCGGATGTCACGGGGGGTGGCGCAGAACTCTTCCTTTATCAGACGGGCTATCTCACCATCAAGTATGTGGAGGGCATGGTTTACCATCTCGGCTTCCCCAACGAGGAGGTGAGGCAAGCCCTTTATGAGATGGTGCTGCCTGCACTGACCTTGAGAGACGTTGACGACATACAGTCCTCACAGGCTTACCTGTACCTGGCCTTGTACAACGGCCAGGTCGAAGAAGCGATGAAATACATGAAGGCGCTCATTGCCGATGTGCCCTACAGCAACAAGAAAATGGCCTCGATGGACATGGAGGAATGCTATCGCCTCATCATCAGCACCATCCTCAACGCCATCGGCTTCCGCGTGGAGGTGGAGAGGATGCTGGCCACAGGCCGCATCGACCTCGTGGCACACACACCGCGCTTCATCTACGTCATCGAACTCAAACTGGCCAACAACGGCGGCAAGGAGGCGGCCACACGACAGATCATCGACCGCCAATACCTCGAGCCATTCAAAGGCGACAAGCGACAGGTCATCGGACTCGCCATCGAACTGGACGAAAAGGGAAAGGGACTGCTCGACTGGGAAAGAGTTGATTGACAAGACAGGCCAAGCGCTACTTGAAGCTTTTCCACTCTGTTGAGATACGATACATATTTCCCCCACTCAACGTGGGCTGTACTTGAATTGGCACCTCACGGCCCGTCACCCATTCTCGGGCAACCGGTCGGTCGTGGTCCCAATGCACCATTTCGGGCGCTCCCCCATGCCACCGGCGATTGCGCTTTTCCTCCTCTTTCTTGATTTTATTCATCGTCGCAAGGTAATCCTTTCCTCCAGCGTAGCCATCCTCATATCCCTCCTCATAACCTTGCCGATACAGGGCGGCATCATGCCCCTGATAATCATTTGTGTCGTCATAACCCATTTGAAACGCAAGGGCCGTCTCGCCATCCTTCCGGCCTTGCTCGCTACCGTCCGCGTAGCCGTCATCATAGGCATCATCGGCGCCTTCCGCATCATCGTCTTGCTGATCATCGTCCGAGTCGTCAACGCAGTAGCTATCAGAAGGCGGCACATAAGTTGTGTCTACCATTGAGACAGGAATGGCATCATCACTGCTGACGCTGCTTTTCATGGAATGTATCGTGTTGAAAGTGGCAGCCACCACAATCACCAGTGCGGTCAGAAAGCAACCACATCTGTTGTTGAAATCATTGTTTGTGTCCATGTTCTCTTGTCTTTGTCATTGATAACTTGCCTACCGTGTAGTGCGCTTAGAAATCATGTTACAAAGATAAACACTTCTTCGTTTTACCAAGGGCAAAAACACAAAAAAAATACTGCCGAAAAGCAACTTTCCGATGTGGAAAGCCACTTTTCGGCAGAAAGCAATAACTTCAAGAGGATCGGCAGGCCTTATTTGGTCACTACCTTCATGAGTTGGCCGTTGGCCTCCCTAACGATGTTGACACCCCGCTGAAGCGTCGGATGTTGCTGTCCGTCAACACCGAAATAGGCCTTCTTTGAAGACTTGGGGGCACCAGTAATCGACTGAATGCCAGTCGCCTTCGTGTCGAAAAAGAGAACAGTCGCTTTTGTCGAGGCCTCATCATACAGCAGTTTCACCTGGTCTGCGTCGAGACTCTCGTCATAGAACCGCAAGTCGTCGAAGTAACAATTCTCCATGATGGCGTCAGCGCTGAAAGGCGACTTCGCGATATAGGCTCCCGTGAGGCTCCTCACCAGGGTTGCGGTAGGAGTCGTCACATTCTTCTCGGCAACTTTGAAGCCGTCGAGATAGAAAGAGCACGTGTTTGCCTGTCGCGTGAACGTGAGGTTGTGCCATTCGCCCACTCGCAGGCCACCATTGGAATTCAAACTCGTCCGTTCGTCATTGACCCATTCGGCAAACCAGTTGTTGGCGCCACTCGCGTTGATGAAGCCGAGATACCTGGCCGTGCCGTTGCCAAAAGACAGCGCCCAACTATACTGGCTGAAATTGTTCTCTGGCATCGTGAGGATATTCATCGACACTGTGAAGTCGTTGCCACCACCAAGGACGTCTTTCACGACAGCCTTGCCAAGGCTCATGTAGCCCTTGCCACCGATGCCACCGCTGTAAAGGGCATGGTTGCCGTCGCTCAGCTCGGCTATCGTGGCGTCGCCCATGAGCGCTCCCTTGTAGGTGCCACTGTCGTCGACAGGCTGGCCGGCCTCAAAAGAGTAAGTAGCCTTGGCGTGAGGAAGCGTGGCAGGCTCCTTCGTCCTGACCTGGGTCATCTTGACCTTGACCACATTCACCGACAGCGGACGCACATTGAACACGATGGAGTCGCCGTCGACCATAAGGGTTGTTGAGTCGGTGGAGACCAAATTGGGATTTTCGGGCGTGTTCTCGTCGGTGCCCTTGGCACTGGTGAGCACCTCAGCCGAAGCACTGACGGGTCTGCCGTTGTCAAACTTCAGCACCGTCGGCTGGGCGCTGCTGTTGGGATTGACCAACTTGATAAACAACTCTCCCGTCTCATCGTCGATGCTCGCGGCAGTATACACATTGCGACTTGCCGCATAGGCATTCAGCGTCACCTCATGGATAAGTTTGCCGTTCATGTAGCATTTCGCCTTGTTGCCGTTTTTCTCTATCCGGATGTCATAGTCGACGCCATCGTCGAGCGACCCTTTGACCGTCTGGCCCAGGATGGACCTCGTGCCGTTGACGGTCTGCTCGACGGCATGTTGCGTGTTGCCCCACCCGCCAATGTTCCACCACGTCATGTTGTTGGCATCACGATAGTCGAAGATGATCAGGAAGCCCTCCTCACCCGAGTTCTTGCGCGCCTTGAGTTTCAGGGTGTAATTGGTCAACGTGTGGGTTGGCAAGTAGAGATATTTGGCCCCAGAGACACTGGCGTCGGTCTGTGTGAACACGCCATTGGCCTGTTTCCATTGTCCCGAACTGACTTTCCAGTTGCTCGCCTGAGTGGTATCGGCATTGATGACAACAGAGTCGTCACTCATCAGCCTAACGTCGGAGAAGGTTGCATCGGTACGCCAGGTACCCAACCCGAAAGAATTGTCGCGCAAGGCAGCGACATTTCCGTTCTCTGTCCACTTCACGTTGACCTTTCCGATATTGTTGGCAAACATCTTCTGCACGTGATAAGAGGGCGTGCCATAACTGAAGTCGCTGTTGAACCAGATGCAGTCGGGATGCCAACTGACACGACCCTCATTGCAGAGCAGTGGCGCATAACTGGCCATCACACACACATCAGAATTATTCTCCATGCCCTCCATGTAGACAGCCTCACCAATGGCGGCATTGAGATTGCCCCTGAAGCCACCATCCGCAGTGACTGCATATTCACCCTCATAGACTTTGGCGGCAGCACGCGAGCGGTTGTCAAACCTTGCGTAATTACTAATCATCCAGGCAGGATCGGTATAGTCGTGCCAATCGCCCATCTCCGTGGGTGTCGACGAGTTGAAGCCCGCTCCGTCGGTGATGAGCGTCAGTTGGGGGTATTTCTTCTTGATGGCCTTGTAGAACACATAGTGCCGCTCCGCATATTGTGCGAAGTTCTCGTTCTCATTGCCAATCTCAATGTATTTCAAGGGGTATGGTGCCGGATGTCCATATTGTGCACGCAACCTTCCGTAGGTCGTCGTGGTGTCGCCAATGGCAAACTCGATGGCGTCGAGCGCCTCCTGCAGGTAGGTGGTCACGGCAGCGTCGTAACCATCGTCCCAACCATGTCCGAAACCCATGTTAACGACAAACAAGCCCTCGGCACCCAAGTCCTCGGTAAACTGAAGCAGTTCCTGATAGCCAAGGCCATCGTTGACCCAATAGCCCCAACCGCTGTTCTGGTGCCCCGGACGATTCTCGATTGGGCCTATGGTCTTCTTCCATTCATATCGGTTGTGGCTGCCCCAGCCTTCCCAGCCCTCAATGTAGCATCCGCCAGGAAATCTCACGAATGCGGGCTTCATGGCCGCAATCTTCTCGGCCAAGTCGATGCGGCAACCATTCTCTCGGTTTTTCCAGGTCGGAGGGAACAGACTGACGACATCATACTTGACGGTTCCCCTCGCGGTGCCGAGCAGGGCGAGATAGCCGCTGGTGACAGCCGACCCTGTTGCGGTGATCTCCGCCGTGTAATGGGCCCATTGGTTGGCCTTGCTGATGACGATTGTGGTATCTCCGAGACTCTTGCCGTCTTTGTCTTGCAGTTGGGCCACGATGTTTCCCCGGTAACCATCGAGAGGCCGCACCCAGAATGAGAGCTTGTAGGTGGTTCCTTCTCGGATGGTCATGCCATAGTAGCCCTCATTGCGAATGCCTGCTTTCACCACATTCATCTTTACGATCAAGGCGTGTCCCTGATTCTCGTTGAGCATGCCTCCGGCAGTGATGGTGGTCGTCGCATTGCCCACCGTGGACCAACTGTCCGCCTTGCTGCTGTTGGCTTCAAAAGAGCGGTTGTTGATCATCTCTGCATAGAGGCCTCCATCGCCACCATGATTGATCTCTTCGAAAAAGACACCATAATGGTTGGGAGTGATGGCCGGTCCACGATCGGCCATGTCGAAGTCGAGCACCACTTGCGCCTGGGTTGTCGCCGAGGCAGCAACGAGCAAGGCTGTCCCAAGCAGGTTGAATAGTTTTTGTTTGCTCATGGTTTTATGTTTTTGGTATGTTGAAATGGCTATGATTGTTGGCTTTTTGATGGCTGAGCGCCATCTATCCGCTGCAAAGATAGGAATTTTATCATGCCGAGAGCGTCCCTGCACCTTCTGTTTTTTGCCATACGGAAACGTCACACCGCAAATGAGACAAAACAAAAAAAGATAGAGACAACGGGTACGCCCCATCATCCCTATCCTTCATAGTTGCAGTCGCTTTCACCTTTGGTTATGAGAGACTGAGGTGAAAGCAATTGCTATTTCTGTAGCAAGTTCTCTACGATGCTTCGATAGGCCGGTTTGCGGTTGCCGTCGGCGGTCCACAAGTCCGATGACGCACCGTCACCGTCAAACATCCGGCCCAGCGAGATGCCATAGCGTTGCGACTGGGGCACATGCCTGTTGTAGGCTTGCAGGAGCTTGCCATAGACATCGGCCTGGGCATTGAGCGCGGCCTGGGTCTGCGGAGCACCGTCGGGATAGGCCACCTCCACCGACTCCAGGCGGATGAGCTTGCCTGTCTGCGCCAACTTCGCCATGACTTGGTTGGCCACCTCATCGTCATACTCATCGGTCGTGAGACCCACGCGCACGGAGATGCCGTCCACCTGCGCACCCTTGGCTTCCAAGGCCTGGAGGTAGGCCACAAGGTCGTCGACACGTGACGGTTGGGTCAGCAACGAGTCCTCGGCCACAAACAACTTGGCGCCACTCGCCCTCGCCGCCTTGAAAGCGGCCACCGCATAGTCGTTGCCACAATAAGTCTGGTAGTTGAAGTTGTCGACCGACAGGCTGGTGGTATCGAGCGGATTGGCCACCACGGTCACGGCGTCGGCCTGGCCGCTGATGACGGAGTCCATGCGCTGCACATAGTCGGCGACAGCCCGGCACAACAGGTCGTGCTTCACCTGTGGCGTCTTCTCCACGGTGTAGGTGTTGGGGTCGTAGCCCTCACCTACCTCCGACACCGTGAGCTGCGTGATGCCCTCAGAAGCGCCCTCCACCTTGGCAATGCTCGCCGCCGTGGTCTCGGCGTCGTCGAGGTTGGCGTTGTCGATCTCCTTGTTGACATAGCGGCCAATGCTGTTGCGCTCGGCCAGGGCAAAATTGTCAACATAGAGTGTTCCCGCATACTCACCAAGACGGAACAAGATGGTGCGCAAGGTGTAGAGGCCTGCGGCCATCGTTGTGCGCAGGGTCACCTGTTGCCACTCCTGCGTGACGCTAATCGACGGCGAGAACTCGGCTCCGCCCGACACGGCGAGCGAGAGGCGTCCCTCGCGCGTGCCCTTCACCCAGAACTGCAATCGGTATTGGCGGCCAGGCGTCACCGCGACGGAGTTGGGAAACGAGAACTCCACCTGTTGCTCTGTGGCTTCGCCCGTCTTGTTGTTGGTCATGACGATGCAACGGCTCGTCAGCGGACTGCCATCCCGACTGTAGACGTCGGGCTTGATGAGATTGTTGAGATAGTCGACGTTCTGCTTGTCGCCTGACACAAGCGGGCCGGCATAGACCGACAGGCCGCGGTCGGCAGCAGCGGCGAGGAAGTCAGCAGCGTCGGCCGTCATCATGTTGCCAGCCGTCGTCATGACGTTCCTGTGGCTGAACGGTCCGTCGTTCTCCACCTGGTTGAAATTGTAGTAGAGCGTGCGAGCTTCCACGCCCGTGCCCGTCAGCAGCGACACGTCGGCCAAGGTGCTGACCTTGAAGTTGTCGGGCGCATAACGCTTCAGCACGTCGAGTTGGCGCAGGTCGTCTTGCTGGGCCAGGCTGTCGGGCTCAGTCGCCGGCATGCCGACCATGTCGCCATCGGCACACGAGACGCAAGCCAATGCGCCCGTCACCAAAACGGCAAACGACAGGAGTGCAGAATATCTGATGTTATGAATGGTCTTCATGAGCTTATTGTGAGTTGTAGGGTTCTTGGATGTTGATGTTCTCTCCTACTTCGTCGTCGTGGCGAAGCTTTCTCTCTTGCTCTGGCGGTCGCGCATGATGAGCTCGTCGGTGGACGTGTAATGCTTCACGGCAGGGGCGCCCTCGGTCGTGTAGTTGAAGCTGATCTCATAGTTCAACTGCAAGAGGTCGCGGTCTTTGCCGCCCCACGCCTTCTTGGCGCCACCCTCTGTCCATTGTCCGCTACCCGAGGCTGTGCAGTCGGGTGTGTCGGTGGTGATGGTGCAGTGGTCGTGGTCGTCAAACGTCAGGATGAGGCTACACGTGCGCGTCGTGGTCGTCGTCACGCGGTTGGTGGTCGAGGTGATGGTGGTGGTGATGGGATAGCGCACCTGCATGTAGGCTTTCGTCGACAGCGTGCGCAGGTCATAGTACTCCACATAGTTGGTGTCGCGCCTGACGGTGGTTTCCACGCCATTGTCGTTGATGACATCGGTGCCATGGCTGAGCCATACGCCATCCCACTTGTTCTTGTATTTCACGGCATAGAGCGTATAGTCCTTATTGGTCATGATGTCCACGTCGGCCGACACGATGCGCACGGGCAACACATAGTTGACATCCTTCGACAGCGTGTCGGCGAAGAAGGCGTCGGTGAGCTGCACGCCCACGCAGCCCATGACACTGCCTTTGGGGATGGTCAGCGTGTTGCCGCTGAGCTGGTAGTAGTCGGCAGGCAATGGCCGCACCTTACGCCCGTTGTCGGAGAAGTAGAGACCGTCGCAGAGACTGTTGTCGATGGCCACCTGCACGGTGCGGTCGCTCTTGTTGCTCTCCACGCCCGACAGCACGGCATAGACCTCGAAGCGGTGCTCATTGTCGAGCGTCGTGGGATAATCGTCGGTGCCTAGCGTGATGGTGCGCACGGGGGTCTGCTTGGCAAAGCTGACGCGCTGGATGTCGTAATCGCCAAACTCGATGTCGCCGTTGTGGCAGCTGCTGAGCAGGGAGGCGGCAGCAAAGGCTATCATTAATAATCTTGATTTCATGTCTTGGATTGTTTATGGGTTGAACGGTGGTTTTCTTGGTGTTGCTGGCAGGGAGCTTACCAGCCTTTGTTTTGCTTGAGCGACGGATACTTGAGACACTCCGAATAAGGGATGGGCCCATACTGCATGTAGTCCTTGTAGTTGCGGGTGTCCACATCAAACACGGTCGACGACTGCGACGTCACGTTGATGCCCTTGGCCGGTTCGTTCATGTTGAGTCCCCAGCGGCGGATGTCCCAGAAGCGGAAACCCTCAAACGATAGCTCGATGCGGCGCTCATTGCGGATGAGGTCGCGCATCTTGTCCTTGTCGTCCTTGATGCTCTCAAGATAGGCGTCGCCATTGGAGGCGCCCACACCCGCACGACTGCGGATGGCCTTGATGATGTCATAGGCCGAATAGCCATGAGCGCCCTTGGCCGTCGGGCCCCAAGCCTCATTGGCCGCCTCGGCATAGTCGAGGAACATCTCCGTGTAGCGCACACGGGGCACATAGTGGAACTGCGTGCTGTTGACGATGGGGTCGAGGTTCACATCCTGGCGGAGCAACTTGCGCAGGTAGTAGCCTGTGCGGGTGGAATAGCCCTCGGTGTTGTTGAGCGCGTCGAGGCCCGTGCCGTCAGCGGCAGTGGTGATGACATGTCCGCCCACGCCGGCTGTCGAGCCGTTGACCACGACATAGGCCGTCAGGCGCGGGTCGCGCTTCTCATAGGGCTTAGACGGGTCGTAGTCGCTCTCAGCATCGGTGATGGGATAACCATTGGCGGCAGGGAAGCAGTCGACGAAGTTCTGGGTGGGATTGATGCGGCCGGCACCATAGAGCGAGGGAGGGAAATTGTCCTTCTCCCAACCGTTTTCCTGGCCCTTGGCGGCTCGCCACAACACTTCTTTCGGGTTTTTCTGCGAGGTCATGGCACTAATCTCACTGGTCTG
Organism: Prevotella sp.; assembly: GCA_050875105.1. Classification (GTDB taxonomy): domain Bacteria; phylum Bacteroidota; class Bacteroidia; order Bacteroidales; family Bacteroidaceae; genus Prevotella. Next base: position 21,311 of record JBNMMB010000025.1, read on the forward strand.
CGCATACCATTTCCAACCATTCTTGTCCATGCCGCTCACGCCACCGATGCGGTCGAGCACCGTAGCCACGGCATCGGCAGCCTGGGCGTAGGTGTAGCCCGAGGCGGCAAAGGCAGGCGAAGCGGCAAGCAACGTGGCCTTGGCACGATAAGCCTCGACGATGGAACCGCACATGCGGAGGTTGAAGCTGGAGCCGAAGACACGGTTGTACTGGCTCACCGTGGCGCCCATCTGGCGGTATCTGGCGGGGATGTCGGCCTCATCCGTGATGTCGGCATACTGCGTGGGCAACAAGGCCAGGGCACTATCGCAATCCTCATAGAGCGCCTTCATGCACTCGGCAAAGGTGGCGCGCGTCTGGTCGCTGGGGTTCTCGGCACCCTCGGCGTCCTTCACGATGGGCACGCCCAACAGTTCACCATCGGCACTGTAACCGCCGTGTGAACGGAGCAGGTAGTACATATAGAGCGCACGCAAGCCGAGGGCCTCGCCCTTCTCGCGGTCGCGATACATGAGACGTGCCGTCTCGTCGTTGGCCCAGGCCACCTTGTCGACGCGCGAGAGGAAGGAGTTGATGTACATGATGGCCGCCCGGCAGCCATTCCACATATCCATCGGATTATTTTGCGCCGTCCACGAGCCAGAGGCCATGAGCCGGTAGCCATTGGTGGCGAGGTTGCTCACAGCATCGTCGGTGGCCACCTCGGAGAAGGGGAACGAGCTGCACGGCAGGCGTGTGTAGGCGTTGGCCAGGATGCCTTCGGCAAACGAGGCGTTCTGGTCCATATACTCGATGTTCTTTGTGTTCTCTATGGCGGGCGTGAACAGGTCGTCGCAACCCGTGAGAACCATAGCGGCCACACAAGATAATAGGATCAATGATTTGGGTTTCATAGTGTTTTCTGTCTTCTGGTTTAGAATGTTACTGTCGCACCGAGGGTGTAGCTCCGGGTCTGCGGATAACCACCGACGCTGGTCTCCATGTACTTGCGTTCCTTGGCTATCGTCAGCAAGTCGGTGCCTGTGAGGAAGACCTTCAGGCCGGTCACCACCTTGTGGAACAGGGCCTTCGGGAAGTCGTAGGTCAGCTGCACCTTGTTGATGCGGAAGGCCGACGTGGAATAGAGCCAATAGTCGGACGCCACGAAGTTGAGATCGCCGCTGAGCGTCGTCAGGCGTGGGTAGGTGGCGTTGGCAGCATTGGCAGCCGTCCACCGGCCCAAGACCACATCGCTATACTTGCGGTCGCCATAGCACCACTCATAGAGGTTGTCCTTGAGGGCCTTGCCACCGAAATTGCCGGTGCCGTTGACAAAGAGCGTGAAGTTGCGGTACTTCACCGTGAGGTTGGCGCCAAGCCACCAGGGAGCCATCGACTTGCCAATCACCACTCGGTCGTTGGCGTCGATGATGTTGTCGCCATTGAGGTCGGCATACTTCAGGTCGCCGGGGCGCGTGTTGTTGTTGATGACGGCAGAGTGCTTCACGTCGTCCTCGTCCTGGAAGTAGCCCAGGCAGCGATAGCCCCAGATGGTCTCCACGGGCTGGCCCTCGGCACGCAGCCAGTCGTAGCCCACATTCTCGGAGAGGCGCGTGTTCTTCGACGTGTAGTACATGCCTGTCAAGCCGAGGCGCACGTCCACCTCGCCGTATTTCTTTCGGCCGGCAACCTCCCAGTCGAAGCCCTGTCGCCGCTGCTTGTTGTAGTTGACGTAAGGAATGAACGACGATGAGGGGAAATAGGTGGCGTAGTAGTTGGGGAACAGGTTGGAAGCAAGCGTCACCAGTCCGTCGGTAAGAGTGTTGAAGTAGTTGGCATCGACCGTGATGGCCCCGCCAAGGAACGACGCGTCGAGACCCAGGCGCAGCTCCTTGCGCTTGACGAATGTGAGTCCGAGGTTCTCGCCACGCTGTGAGTCGGACGTGCGCATGGAGTTGGCGCTCTCGCTCCATCCCCACCAGGTGCCATTGGGCGTGTAGGTGCCCTCATAGAGGTAATAGTCGTTGATGTCGATATCCTCATTGATGATGCCTGCGCTGGCCGTGAGCTTGAGGTCGTCGATCCACTTGACAGGGGCCAGCCACTGTTCCTTGCTCATCCGCCATGCCAGTGACAACACGGGCGAGAGAGCCTCGCGATGACCGGGAGCGAGCTTGGCCGAGTGGACGGCCGCCATGCTCAGGTCGGCATAGTAGCGGTGAGCATAGTTGTAGTTGAGCTGCAAGGCGAGGTTGGCGTTGCTGGTGCGATGGTAGACGCCCGTCGTGGTCTGCTGGTAGCCATTGGCGAGAAGCGTGGCCATGACATGGTGGTTGCCAAACGAACGGTCGTAATCAAACTGGGCGTTGAAGAGGATGGTCTGGCGGTTGTAGGAGCCGCTGACATTCTGCGTGCCCGTCCGCTTGTCGACACCATACTTGGTGAGCGACGTGATCATGTCCTGGCCATTGATGTTGTCCCAGGTGGCCTCATAGGTCGCATAGTCGTTGTGGATCGACGTATTATAAGAGGTGGCATAGTCCACCGCAAAGCGTGTGGTGAACGAGAGGCCCTGGAGCACCTTCCGCAGGTCGAAGCGGATGCCCGTGTCAAACTGGAGCGAGCGCGAGGTGTACTTGTTGTATCCAGCCGCATACATGGCCGCAAAGGGATTGGTCTGGTTGATGATGTTACCGCCCAACAGGTACTTGCCGCCGATGACATAGTTGGAGTTGGCCACCAGGTCGTGCGAGGCCTTGTCCATCGGGTCGAGGCGGTCGATGGGAATCAGCGGCTAGAAGGCATTGACGCTGGTGGGACGCATGACGGCCGACTGGCCCCAGAAGTCAGACAGGTCGTTGCGCGAGTCATAGTATGACACGCTGGTGTTGACCCACCCGGTGATGAAGTCGTTGAGGCGGAGGTCGATGTTGGCCCTGACATTGAGCCGGTTGACGTGGTTGTTCTTCCCCTCACCGAAGTTCATGAGGTCGTTGCTGTGGTACAAGCCGATGTTGGCATAGAAGTGGGCCAACCTTCCGCCGCCCTCAAACTCCGCCGTGCCCTGGTAGCGCTGCGAGCTCTTCTTCAAATAGTCGCTGGAAAAGAAGTTGATTTCGGGATAGCGATATGAGTTTTCACCACTGGCATAGTGGTAGATGTCGGCGTCGCTGAACACCGGCGACAATCCATCATTGGTTCTCGCCTCATTGTAGAGTGTCATGTACTGGGCCGACCCCAGGTACTTGGGGTAAGCCTTGGGCACATACAGGCCCGCGTTGCCGTTGACCTTGACTTGCAGGCCGTCGGTCTTGGCGCGCTTGGTCTTGATGAGAATGGCGCCATGGGCGGCACGGCTGCCATAGAGCACCACGGCCGACGCGGCCTTGAGGAAGGTGATCGACTCCACCTCAGAGGGCAACACGGAGCCGCCGTCGCGGGGCACGCCGTCGATGAGGACGAGGGCTTCGCCGTTGTTCCACAACTGGCCATTGTAGCCTCCCACATACGCCTGCATGTTGTCGAAGGTGTAGGTGGAGAAGTTGATGTCGTTGAGCTGGTCCATGTCGACGGTCGTCACACCGCCCATCAGGTCTTCGCGGTCAACGGTGCGAAACATCACGTCGACCTTTTGCGTGTTGGTCCCGACGTGTGCCGAGTCTTGTGGTTCGGCTGCGCCCTTCGCCCATGTGGTCGGAGCGGTGGCAAGCGTCAGCAACAGAAAGAATATCTTATTGTTCTTCATGGGTTTCATTTTTTACCATCCGGGGTTCTGTTGGAAAGAATCGTAAAGTGAGCAGTCGTCCTTCTTCAGCGGAAGCCAATAGTGCTTCGTGGTGAAGTCGCGTTTCAGGATTTGCACCTCATGGAAGTTGACCACGCGGTTGTTCTTCGGATCGTATGACGACGCCTTGGTGTTGTATTCTCCGTCGCGAATGAACTCCTGCGAGGTCTTCACGTTGTAGGGTGCCTTGTCGAGCAGGAGCCAACGGCGCAAGTCGTTGAAGCGATGGCCCTCGAAGGCCAGCTCCACGGCACGCTCGCGCCGCATCTCGGGCATGAACTCGGTGTAGGAGGTGGCGTAAGTGCCACTGAGGTCGGACACGCCGGCACGCTCGCGCACCTTGTTGAGGGCGTAGACGGCGGACTTGTGGTCAAACGAGGCCGCACCGGCCTGCGGGTTCTCATTGGCGGCAGCCACGGCCTCGGCATACATCAGGTAGACGTCGGCAAGGCGCATGTAGGGGATGTAGAGGTGGTAGGCATGGGCATAGCCATAACCGTTGTCGAACTTGTTGCAAGTCTGGGTGATAAACTTGTAGTTGAAGTAGCCCGTGCGCGAGCCACGGATCACGTTGCGGTAGAGGCCGTCGGTGTAGAGCTGGGCATAGCGCCACTTCTCGTTGGACGACGACAGCGTCCCGCTGATCATCTTCTCGCCATCGAAGACGATGTCGACATAGAAGCGCGGGTCGCGGCCCTTCCAGGGGCGTGTCTTGTCGAAACCTGAGCCCACAGCGTCGAGCGGAAGGCCGTTGGCCATGCCGAAGTAGTTGACGTAGTTGGCTGTCGGCAACAACACGACACCTGCATCGTTGATGTCCTCGCCACCATAGGCGCGGTCTTGGGCAAGGTTGGAGGTGTTCCATGAGCCATAGGTCGGACCGCGGAAGATGGCCTCGGTCACTGTCTGGTCTTTCGACTGTCCGGGCATCACGCCATTTTGGTCGAGGGTGAAGAAGTTGTTTTGGTACTCATCGAAGGGCAACAGACCATACTTGGTCTTTCCGTCCTCCACGAGCTTCAGCACCTTGCCAAAGGCGTCAGCGGCCTTGGCACAGTAGTCCTTGTCGTAAGAGAGCTCATTGGCTGTCTCGATGGTGCGCTCATGGCACATCAGCGGCGAGCCTGCCCACAGGTAGTTCTTGCCAAGATAGGCAAGGGCCATGATCTTGTTGATGCGCAGTTGGTTTTGTCCGTAGGTGTTCTTGCCCACCTGGGTCTCGTCCCAGTCGAGGGGCAGGCAGTCGGCAGCCGTCTGGAAGTCAGCGGCACACTTCTCGGCACACTCGGCATAGGTCAACCGGGGCTCCTCGATGGTCTCGTTGGCCGCCAACACCTTGTCGATGTAGGGCAGTCCGCCAAAGTATTGGATCAGTTCGAAGTGGAACCATGCACGGAAGAAATAGAGCTGTCCCTTGATCAGGTTCTTCTCCTCTTCGGTGCCCATCATCTGGTCGAGGTTCTGGATGCCGAGGTTGCACTTACGGATGCCATACCAGCAACCACGCCACAGCGACTTGCCAAAGCGGTCGTCGCTGGAGGTGGAGAGATAGGTGCCATCCATGACGTTGGAGTCGCCCCATCCCGTGTGTTCGCGTTGCCATGCCCAGAAGTTGCCATGGTCTATCTGGTAGCCGAGCAGATAGTCGACACCCACATTGATGATCTCGTCTTCTCACCAGTTGAAATTGTTGTTCCAATATTTCTTTGAGAAGTCGGGGATGCAATTGTAAAGCTCCTCTACAAAGCCCTGGAAATTGGTGAAATTCTTATAGGCTTCCGACTCAGAGATTTCCGAGTCGATCGACTTGTCCAGGTAGTCGGTGCAACCGGGCAGGGCCAGCACGGTGGCTGCGGCGACGCAAGCGGTCAGGAAAGCCTTTCTGAAAATATGTCGTCTCATGATGAATTCTAAACTCAATTGTTGTTTACTCTATACTTGATTGTCGCGTCTGGCGCTTGATGCGCCTTGTCCGAAGCGCTCATCACAACGTCAGCTTGATGCCCAGGTTGAAGCGTTTCACGGTCGGATAGGCGCCTTGTGAGGCATTGCCCGTGCCGGCGGTGTTGGTCTCGCGGTCATCGGGCATGTGCGACCACATCCAGAGGTTGTTGCCGTTGAGATAGACCTTCAGACTGGTGATGCCCATCAGCTTCACCCATCGCTGCGTGAAGGTGTATGCGATCTCGGCGTTCTTCAGCCGGATGTAACTGCCATCGTAGTAAGCGGTGGTGCCACGGAAGTAGTCGTTGTTGGGCGTTGAGTTCCAACGGGGAATGGGTATCTCGCCCGACATCGTCTCCTGGTTCCAGAACGAGCCGTGGTTGTACACGTTGTCGAGGCGGCCCGAGAAGTCGTCGAAGACCACATAGCGTGTCACGTTGGTGACGCCATAGAACTGGCAGTAGAGGCTCCAGCCCTTCCATTCCCAGCCGATGCTGGCCGAGTAGGTGTTCTGCGGGATGGAACTGTAACCATAGGGGGCGGCGTCGTTGGCGTCGATCACACCGTCTGCATTATAGTCGATGGTGATAAACTGCCCTGGCAGGTTCTGGTCATCGTTGGTGTTGTATTCGGTCATGCCAATGATCTGGTCCCACGTGTTGGCAAAGCCGCCAGTGAGATAGCCATGGTGCTGGCCGATGGTGTATCCCGCTTGTTTCTGGTAGGCAGGCAGTCCGGGAGCGTCGTTGCGGTCGAGGATCTTGCTCTCAGCGTGTGTGGTGTTGAAGTTGCCCCACAGGCGCATGCCGTTTTTCAGCACCTTGTTGACCCGCAGCTCCAGTTCGTAGCCATGGCTCTTCACGCGTCCGAGGTTGGCCGTTGGTGCGGCAGTGCCGAAATACTGGGGGATGGCACGCTCCGAACCTGCCACGAGGATGTCGGAGCGACGCTCAGAGAAGAAGTCGGCACTACCGGAGAGCAGCCCGTCGAAGAACGAGTAGTCGATACCGAAGTTGCGCTTCACGGCTTTCTCCCAATGCACATCGGGGTTGCCGACCACCGACTCCTTATAAAAGGTATAGGGAGACTGCTGCATGTTCAAGCCCTGCAACGTGTTGCCGCCATAGGCCCACTGCGTGAGATACATCCATCGCGTGGAGATGTTGTCGTCGCCAACCTCACCAATGGAGTAGCGGAACTTCAACATCGGCACATACTTGCGGATCTTGTCCCAGAACTTCTCCTCGCTGACCATCCATCCGATGGCGCCAGAGTTGAAGAAGGCGAAACGGTTTTTCTTGGCAAATCGTTCTGAACCGTTGTAAGCCCCGTTGTACTCGGCGAAGTAACGGCCACCATAAGCGTAGGTGGCGCGGAAGGCCCAGTCCTCACGATAGTTGGTAAACTCGGAGCCAAGCGTGTGCTCCGTGCGGTTGAAGACACCCATGGCCGACAAGTCGTGCTTGCCGAAGGTGTTGGCCCAATAGAGCTGTGCCTGATAGTAGAGGTTGCGCTGTGTGGCCCCATCGTCGACGGTGCCGGCGGCCGGCGTCCACTTGATGCCTTCCTGGAAGTCGAAGTTGGTGTTGTCCTGTGTCGATTCCTTCCATGTGGTCTCGCCCGTGTCGGGGTTGATCCACTTGTACTGCGGGTTGTTGAGCTCATCGGCAATGCCACGGCGGTTCTCCACAAACGTGTTGTCCCATGAGATGGTGAAGTTGGCCTTGAGGCCCTTGAGCAGGAAGTCGAGCTTCTGCTCAATCGTGAAGTCGGTGTTGATGCGTGTCGTCGTGTGCTTCTCAATGCCGCCAATGGCGAGGTTGACAAGCGAGTTGGGCGCGCCCTGCGTGTCGGCAGGATAATATCCCCATGTGCCATCGCTGTAACGGGGCCAATAGGCATCGGGCGGGGCCGAGTAGGCTGCTTGCCACAGTTGGGTCTCATAATAGGAGTTGAGCGTGATGCCATAGGATCCTCTCCGTATGCCATGGCTGCCAAAGATGTTGGCCTTGAGCAGCGTGGTGTGTGTGAGGTTGATGTCGAGGTTGGAGCGCACGTTGATGCGGTCGAAACCATAGCCGGCCTTGTAGCCGCGGTTGTTGTTCACATGGTTGAACATGTCGCCCTCATGGATGTAGTCGATGGAGGCGAAATACTTCACCGTCTTGGTGCCGCCAGAGATGCTGACATTGGGGTTGTATGACATGGCGTGACCGCCAAAGAGCACGTCGGCCCAGTCTACATTCGGATAGCGCTCCTTCTCCGTGAGATCGGCGGGATGGCGATACTTGTTGATGATGTCTTGCGGCGTGATCTTCGTCCACGACTCAGGATAAAGCCCCAACTCGTTTTCGATGGCCATGTTGCGGATGGTGAGGGCGTCGTAGGCGTCATACTTCGACGGCAACTTCGACACGGTCTTCATCACGGCGTTCATGCTCACCTGCACACGAGCCTTGCCGTCCTGTCCACGCTTCGTGGTGATGAGAATCACGCCATTGGCGCCTTTCACGCCATAGACGGCCGTCGCCGAGGCGTCCTTGAGCACCGACACATTCTCGACGGAACTGATGTCGATGCTGCTCATCGGTCGCTCAATGCCGTCGACGAGGATCAACGGCGCGCTGGAGTTCCAGGAGGTGACGCCACGGATGACGATCTCCGGGTCTTCCTCGCCCGGCGAACCGCTGCTCGACATGGTGGTGACGCCAGGCAGGTTGCCCGTGAGGGCGGCGCCCAGCGAACTCACGCCACCCGTACGCTCCAGTGTCTTGCTGTCGGTCTGGGTGATGGCACCCACGACCGATGCCTTCTTCTGTTGTCCGTAGCCGACGACGACAAACTCCTTCAGCTTGGTCTGGTTGTCTTCCATGACCACCTTCAGCTCTCGTTTCGAGCCGACCTTGATCTCCAGGGGCTTCATGCCGATGTAGGTAAACACAAGCGTTGCGTCTTTAGTGGGAACATTGATGCTGAACTTGCCGTCAATGTCGGTGGCTGCTATGGCGTCAGTCACTCCCTTGACCTTCACAGTGGCTCCAATGATGGTCTCGCCGTGTGTGTCGGTGACGACACCCTGGACTACCCCTTGGGCCTTGAGGCCAACGGCTGTGACCAGCAGCAGCATCGTTAGCATGATCTTTTTCATATCGTTAGTTTATGAGTTTTTAGTTGTTAAGGCTTCGCATCATGCTTTAAGTCTTCCGGCTCTCGGCGTCGATGGTGCATGCACCACGACAGCCGAAAGCCTTTGGACTTAAACCATTATACAAATCTACTTAAACCATTTTATTCATTTTCTTATGTGTTTCTTTCCATTGCTGATGACGATGCCCTTGTAGGTGTCGGACACTCGTTGGCCGGCGAGGTTGTAAACGTTCGTGGTCGTCATGCCTGACGTGTCACCACTCACTTCGGTTATGCCCGTTGTGGTGTCGTTGGCCACCCACACCTTGCCGACGCTCACCGCTCCACCCTTGCCGTAGAAGGCCACACAGTGGATGTGAGTGGGGTCGCAAAGTGTCTTTCTTGCGATATGCATGTCGGAGAGCTTGATGCTGTATTCCTTTTCACCAGAAGTCCAGTCGGTGGCGGGGGTGATGCCGTTGCGCAGTTCCTTGCCTGTCGCCAGGTCGACCGTGTAATGATCGCCACTGAGGTTGTCGGTGTCGAAGATCCACAACTGCATGCCACTCTCGGGCACCTCGTTCAGCAAGACATTCAGGTAAGTGTAACGCGAGATGTCGATGCCCTCAGCATACTGCCAGCCCACAAGCCCATAGGCCGTCGGGGTGATGAGACCGGTCGCCTCGTCGAACGCGCCGTTGCCACGCAGCGATGTGTTCACCTGGTCGCTCGTCAGGGGGAAGTATTCAGACTCGACAGCTGTATTGATGGTGCGCGTGTTGCCCATGCGGTCGGCATAGGTCGCCGTGAGCGTGCCGGCTCCCACCGCCGTCGCCGTGATGACGTTGCCTGTGAGCGAGAGCGTGCTGTCGCCATCGAGTGTCAGTTGGCAAGCCGACGAGACGTCATTGGCCAGTCCGCTGACCGATGTGCAGGTGACGTGCACCTCCTGCGAGGCTCCTGGTTTCAACCTGATGGGAGCACGCTCAAAGGTGAGGTCGGCCATGGTGAGGTCATCCTCAGAGAACGTCTTCAGGGTGCCCGGTGCGAAATATCTGTCCTCGGAGAAAACGGGCTCGGTGGAGAACCAGTCGATGTCGACATATCCGCCCGTCTGCTTCGTGGCGTAATTGAAGAGATAGAAGCGGTTGCCCACGAACACGCTGACATGATAACCCATGCTCATCGAGAGCGAGGGACGTGTCCAATGCGCATTGTCGAAACTGTATTCCACAAACACGCGGTTCTGTCCCCAGTCGACAACGGTGCGGAGATAGACCACATCATCGACGGTCACACCGAGGTTGGTGGAGCGCTCCTGCGTGTTGTCTACCGCCGAGCGATAGAACTCCAGCATGCGCTTGCCGTCGCGCTGCACCACGCCGAAGGTGCAGTAGGGCTCCTGGAACACCGAGATGCCCGTGTAGTCGCCATCCTTCATGTGGGCCGTCGAGAGCTTGATGGTGCCATAGGCTTGCTTCATCGCCCCATTGGGGGTGCCCACGTTGTCGTAGCCGAAGATGCGCTGTGTCAACGAGCCTTGCGCCTGCATGAGGCCACGGCCGATGTTGTCGGCGAGGCCATCGCCCTTGACCACCGAAGCGGTGTAGAGCCTCAGGTTGCCGGGATTGTCGAAGAGACTGTAGTTGCGGCTCTCCGTCTGGTGGTTCCACTCCCACTGCATGCCCAGCGTGGGGTCGGTGAAGGTGTCGTTGGTGGGTAAGGAGGCAGGAGCACTCGGCGTGCCTGTGTCGGGCTTCTTGTGTGCCGTGCCACCGGCAGACACGTCGGTGCCGTTGTTGCCAATCGTTGGCCAACCACCGCTCCAAATCACTGGCTCGAGATATGGCACACGGCCTATGGCTCCTGCGTCCTTAAAGAGTATGGTCCACCACTCGCCCGTCGGGGTGTCGACGAGTGTGCCCTGGTGTATCTTCTGTCCCTCCATGAGGAGCGTGGGGCACTCGGTGTAGGTGCCCATGGGTGTGGAGGAACGGAAGATGGTCTGCGACCCATCATTGCCACCATAGGTGGCATAGATGTAATAGTAGTTGCCAATATGATAGAAATGGGAGCCTTCCAGTCCCCTGTCGGGACGCTCCACGACCACCTTTGACTCGATGGCGTTGAACTTGTCGTCGAGACGGGTCACGGTGAGGGTGTTGATGCCCGAGACGATGTAGGTGTCGTCGCCGTCGAAGAGCAGCGAGGCGTCGTACCAGCCCGTGTCGTAGACGTGCTTGGTCCACTTGCCCTCAGGATGGGTGGCGGTCATGATGATGTATTTGCCCAGTCCCTGGCAGAGGAAGGCATAGTAGAACGTGCCCTTGTGATAGCGCAACGTCGGTGCCCACATGCCCTGCGCATAGGCATTGCTGCCATTGGCAAGATTGAAGGCGTCGGTATTGGCATATTCGTCGATCACATTGTTGCAATATTCCCAGTTGACGAGGTCGGCTGACTTGAGCAGCGTGGCGCCCGGCGTGTGGAACATGGTCGTGGAAGCCATGTAATAGGTGTCGCCGACACGGATGACATCGGGGTCGGGGAAATCGGCGTTGATGAGTGGGTTGATGTAGGTGCCGTCGCCCTGGTCGGCGGTGCGCGTGCGGGTGTAGGCCGGGCGCGGCTGGTGGGTGGTGGCATACTGGGCATACCACGCCCAGCAAGCGCTGTCACAGGCGTCGTCGGTGGCGGCGAAGGCCCGCGTGACGGTGCCGTCGGCGAGATACTTGTCAATATTGATGTAGTCGCCTGTTCCGGCAAGGGTCATGGAGATGTTGCCACACGCGTCCATGACGTGCTTCCACGCCGCGCCCCAACGTCTCGTCGTGGCCGTGCCCCATGTACCATAGTTGGCGGGCACCCACTGGCCGAACTCATTGTAATGGCCCTCGCCCACCTTCTCCGGGCTCCAGTCGATCTCGGTGACGATGATCGGATTGGTCTTGGCCACAGGCACCTGCTGGAGAAACTGCTGGAGAAACGAGTCGGCAGTGTAGTCGGTGCTGTTGTCAGTGTTGTACCATCCGGGATAGACATGGACGGCATAGCCGATGTTGTAACCGGTGATGGGATGGGTGGCATAAGGGCCATACTGCGACTGGTAGCCATAGCCTGGCACCCAGATGACGCCCGTGTAACCCTTTTGACGGATGAGGTCTACGATGGGCTGGAAGTAGTCGTGGAGCGATGTGGCGGTGTTGGCCTGGCCTGAGGCGTCCTTCACGTTGACAGGCTCATTGGCCAGTTCGATCATCACCTCACCCTGATGGGCCATGAAGGTTGCGTTGTTGGTCACAGAGTCCCAGACCTGGAGAAGGTAGCGCTGATAGTCGTCACCGACCTGCACGTTCTCGGGGCACACTCCGGGAGGGCGCACCACGACATACAGTCCGTGGGCCAACGCCTTCTCCATGATGGGCATGTAGAGCCAGTTGAGATAGTTGTGCAATCGTGTGGGCGAGAATTTCGAGATGTCGTTCTCGCCGCTCGCCGCCCCCTGGTTGGTCCAGGCGGGATCGAGGTGCAAACGAAAGACGTTGCACCACGTGCCTTGCGCCGTGTCGGTGATGGCGGTAAACAGTTTGTCAAAATAGTTGATGCATGGTGTGACCATGTTGCGGTTGCACTGGTCGCCCCACCGATTGTTGTTGAAATAAGGGTTGGGCGTGTCCATGACGCCATGCAGCAGCACGGGATTGCCATGGGTGTCCTGCAACTGGTTACCACTGACGTGGAGGGGCGCCAGCGTGCCATACTGGGCCTTGGCGGCGACGCCGAACAAGACCAACAGGCACGAGAAGATAAATCGGTGTGCTTTCATTTTTAGAGCGTTAATGATTGTTTGTTACGTGGTTGTTTCTACGTCGCAAAGTTATAATAATGGTGCGAAAAGGGCATTCACATATGTTGCAATGGCTGTTCCAATTGTTGTAAATGGTTTGTTATTGGGACATTTGGCACAAACAGGTAGGAGAAGGCTCATGTTGTGTTCAGGCCCACGGAGCACAGGCCACGAAAAAGCCCCGCCAACGATTGGCGGGGATTTTTTGCTTGTTCATTAGGCGAGCGTTTACTCGTCGTCATCGGCCCAGGGACTGACGTGGGTGGGCTGGTCATGGTCTTCGAAGAAGGAGCTGCTCTTGGCATCTCCCGTCTCACCGTCGCCAGCATTGCCACCAAAACCCATGGTAGAACTTGCAGCCAACAAGGCCTCATCTTCCTCGATCTCCCTGACGATGATAAAGGGCTTCTTATACATTTTCTTGTTCATGATGAATAATGCTTATCTGTTAATATATTTCTTTCCGTTTACGATCACAATACCCTTGTAGTTGGCCGGCACACGCTGTCCGTTGAGGTTGTAGGCAGTGTGACACTTTGCCTCGTTGTCCTTCAGCTCACTGATGCCTGTGGCTGCGCCGTCGCCGAGCGACATGGCGATGTTGCCCTTGGCCGTGGCAGTGGTCAACTGACTGAGGTCGAGGTAAGCCCGATTGGCTCCGATGGTATTGGTCTCAGTGACCACCTTCTTCCATTTTCCACCCACGAGGATGTAGCTGCCCGTGGGCACGGCGACTGATGCTGTGGTGAGATTGCCCATGAGGCCATTGGCGGCTGAGGTCTCCTGTGTCGTGCCTTCACCAGCCTTGTAAGCTGAGAGGTAAGCGAGCGCCTGCGACACAGTGGTGCCGTCGGCATTGTAACGGTTGTCGGCGAGTGTCTTGAAGATGTAGCTCTTGCCTGCTGTCAGCACACCCGCGACTGGCTTCAGGTAGAGCACTGTCGGCTCGTCGGCGTCGTCGACACCTGTGGGCTCATAGACATCCACGCCACACACGGCAGCGTCGTAAGGCAAGCACAATGTGCCGTAAGCGTCCTTGGCACGCGTCGGGCGCACATAGTCGGCCGTGACCTGGTCGCCACCCCACTGCTCATTGCTGAAGGTGGGCGGGGTGTTGGTCAGGTAAACAGCCGAGAAGGCGAATGTGGGATTGTCGGTCGTACCCTCCATGACGGCCTTGAACGACTTGACGGTAGCGAAGTCGAGGCTTGAGAGGTCGACACCGTCCAGTGCTGTGTTGTCGGTGTTGCTCTTCGGGATGGTCTTGTTCTTGATGTCGATGACGGCCACACGACGGCGCTGGAAAGTGCCCCAGGCGAAAGTCCAGCCCTTGACGGTGTGGGTGCCGTCCGAGAGTTCGTATTGCATCTGGTTGATGTTGTTGCCATCTTCATACTGAGTCTTCGGCACCACGACAAGATACTGATAATCTGTCCAGTCTTGTGGTGTGGCGAAGTCCCATCCCACCGTGGCGCCCGTGGCGTCGGCGGTCATGTCGGCGGGGTTCAAGGCCCTGTAGCCTGTGACGTCGCCCGGCTGCGCCTCCTCGGCGAAGGTCACCGTATAGAGTTGCCAGCGCTCGTCCTCCTGCTTGGTGGCCAAGGCCGGATGCTGGTCGGGCTTCTCGCCCTCGTCCGTTCGGGGCACATAGGTCAGGTAGCCACGCCCGTTCTCTGCGCTCTTGAACGAATAGGTGTTGTCGTCATTCCGCGTCACGATCCACACGGCGCTATAGTTGTCGCAACCGCCATAGACCTTGTTGTCACCTTTGTTTTGATCGCAGTTGGTGGTCCATCCACCACACTCATTGAAATAGCCTGCACCATAATAATAGGTCTCGCCCTGTGTGGGGTTGTTCTGGTGCACACGGAGATAGTAATTGCCATTGGCTGTCTCGTCGTTGGGGTCGCTGATGGCCTCGAGCGAGAACTCATAGCCATACTGCGCGTTGCTGTATGTGTTGAGCGTGTCGGTGGCCATGGAGAGTGTGGAACAGGTGCTCTGGTTGTACCAACCAAAACGCCTGGGGGTGAACACGATGATCTTGGGGTCTGATGAGGTGGCGTCTTGCACGAGGGCGAAGCGCGTGCCCTCGGCGGCGAGCGCCGCAGGGTCGCCAGTCACCTGCTGGCCCAACTTGAGCACGTTTGCAGCTGAGGCAGACGATGCACATGCTGCCATGAGCAACATGGCAGTCAATACATTTTTCATGATGTCGTTTTTTGAATATGGATAGTTAAAAGAGCAGATAACGCAACCAGTGCGTTATCTGCTTGATGGATGATCGGGAGAGCGATTACTTGTTGATGTATTTCTTGCCGTTCTTAATGACCACACCCTTGTAGTTGTCGCTGACGCGCTGGCCGGCGAGGTTGTAGGTGGCCTGGCGGACGGTCTTGGTCTCGTCGCCGTTCAGCTCCTTGATGCCCGTGGGACCATTGAAGGCCGTGGCGTCGTCGATCTCGATGTCCATGGCGATATCATCGTCTGTGGCGTTCACGCGGGGCAAGGTGTTGGCGTCGAGGTAGGCATAGTTGCCCTCGATGAAGTCGTGCGAACCGTCGTCGGTGGCAGCCACCCATTTCTCCTTGGCCTCGTCATAGAGATAGACCTGCGGGTCGGCCAGTTCGCCACTCTGTGTGCCTTCACCCCACACCTTGGCCTCGAGCTGTCCGGTGAGGCCATTGGCGGCAGAGCCCTCGAGCACCTCGTTGGCACCGGCGCGGTAGAAGGTGACGGTCTGGGCGGAGAGGGTCTTCAGCACATAAGGCACACCGGCCTTGAGGATGCCTGTGTAAGGAGTGAGCACCACCTGGCAACGTGTCTCGTCGATGCCCTTCACGGTGTAGGCGTCGGCATTGGTGACGGCTGCGGCGTAGGGCAGGCAGATGGTGGTGTAGAGGTTGGCGTCGGCATCGTTGATGGTGCGCACATAGTCGGCCAGGGTCTGGGCAGAGCCCCAGGCCTCACCACTCCACGTGGGGGCCGTGTTGCTGAGATAGATGGCCGAGAAGCCATAGCCTGTCTCCTTGTCGCCGCCCCACATGTTGGCGAAGTAGAACTTGGCAATCTTCGAGACGTCGTAGTCGGCGAGCAGGGGCTGGTCGTCGGTGCCTTCACCGGCGCGATAGGTCTCCTTGAAGTTCTTCAGGTCGATGACGATGGCACGCGGATAGTTGTAGGGAGCGTGACGGAACTGTTGGCTTTCCAACATGTTGCCCGAGGCGTCTTCCATCCTGTACTGGGTGAGGTTCACATTAGAAGCGGTGGCAGGCTCCTCCACCGAGTTGGCATACTTGGGCACCACAACGAGATAGTTGTAGGCGGAGAAGTCCTTGGGCTGTGCCGACCAGTCCCAACCGATGAACGACTCACTGCCCTCCTTGGCATAGAGGTTGGCATACCAGGTGCTATCATTGAGCACCGTGCCGTCTTCCGACTTATAGTTCATGGCCTCGTTGGTCATGACAAACGGTGTGGTGCAATAGTCCTCCTCGCCGGCGGCCAGTTTGCGGGTCATGGAGATGGAGTTGAAAGTGATGTTACAACCATCGTAGGTCCAGAGCACGAAGGCCTTGACCTGTGAGCGGTCGATCTCCTCGTCTTGCTCGGTGTAGAGCGGTTGTGAGACGTCGATGTCGAAGCCGTCGGCTCCCAGTTCGTTGCGGTAGATGCGGTGGGAGTACTCCTTATTATTATTATCGACGATGCGGAACACGACACAGGTCATGCCGTTGTCGTCGGTACCCAGGATGCCGTCGGAGGCAGCGGGCACATACTGCACGTCGGCAAGCGACACATGCACCTTGTCGTAGACGCTGAGGTCGATGGGCGTGGTGTAGTTCCAGGCCACCGAGTTGTAGTGGTCGGTGATCTCGATGGAGCGGTCGATGGGGGGCACAGCGTTGGTGCCCCAGTTGTTGGGGTTGAAGTTGCCGTCGGTGAGACGGAGGTAACGCTGAATGGTCTGCTGGGCACTGGCACCGCTAACGGCACAGAACAGTCCGATAATCACGAGACCGAACGAAAGAAGTAGATGCCTTTTCATAAAAGTACGGTTTAATTTGGTTGAACAGTATTTTGATTTTCTGCCGCAAAATTAAGTAGTATCTAACAAAGAGGCTGTTCCTCACGTGTCAACTGATGTACGATTTGTTGCAATTACGCGCCAGCATAGGCTGTAGGCGACATTCCGAAATTTATTATGTATTTAGAGCCTTATAACTAACCATAACTTACTATGACTAACTAACCATAAAGTCTTGACTTTCAATACTCTTTGATTTTTAACAC
>JBNMMB010000026.1:0-38229 GCA_050875105.1 Prevotella sp.
AGTAAAGCTATGGCTAAAGAAGTTTATCAGCGCACCAAACCGCACGTAAACATCGGTACCATCGGTCACGTCGACCATGGTAAGACCACTCTGACTGCTGCCATCTCTAAGGTGCTGCACGAGCGCCTGGGTACTGGTGAGGATGTCAAGAGCTTCGATCAGATCGATAACGCTCCTGAGGAGAAAGAGCGTGGTATCACCATCAACACCGCTCACATCGAGTACGAGACTGAGAAGCGTCACTACGCTCACGTCGACTGCCCGGGTCACGCTGACTATGTGAAGAACATGGTTACTGGTGCTGCCCAGATGGACGGTGCTATCCTGGTTGTCGCCGCTACCGATGGTCCTATGCCTCAGACTCGTGAGCACGTGCTGCTCGCCCGTCAGGTGAACGTGCCCCGCATGGTAGTGTTCCTCAACAAGTGTGATGACCCTGAGGTCGACGAGGAGATGATTGACCTCGTGAAGATGGACGTGCAGGATCTGCTCACTTCTTACGGTTACGAGGAGGATACTCCTATCATCTGCGGTTCTGCCCTGGGCGCCCTGAACGGTGTCGCTAAGTGGGAGGACAAGGTTATGGAGCTGATGGACGCTGTTGACTCTTGGATCCAGGAGCCTGTCCGTGAGGTTGATAAGCCTTTCTTGATGCCTGTTGAGGACGTGTTCTCAATCACTGGTCGTGGTACTGTTGCCACTGGTCGTATTGAGACTGGCCGATGCAAGATCGGTGATGAGGTTCAGCTGCTTGGTCTCGGTGAGGACAAGAAGTCTGTCATCACTGGTGTCGAGATGTTCCGCAAGACTCTCCCCGAGGGTGAGGCTGGTGACAACGTTGGTCTGTTGCTCCGCGGTATCGACAAGGACGAGGTGAAGCGTGGCATGGTTGTCGTGCACCCGGGTGTCATCACTCCGCACGATCACTTCAAGGCTTCTATCTACGTGCTGAAGAAGGAAGAGGGTGGCCGTCACACTCCGTTCGGCAACCGCTATCGTCCTCAGTTCTACCTCCGCACCATGGACTGCACAGGTGAGATCACTCTCCCCGAGGGCGTTGACATGGTGATGCCTGGTGATAACGTTGAGATCGAGGTTCGCCTGATCTACAAGGTTGCTCTGAACGAGGGTCTGCGTTTCGCTATCCGTGAGGGTGGCCGTACGGTTGGCTCTGGCCAGATCACCGCACTTCTCCCCGACGTGGAGGAAGAGGGATAATCTGATTACAGATCATTCTAAATAAAAGGGTCTCTGTGCCCTTGTGACACAGAGACTCACTTACGGGTTTAGCTCAGTTGGTAGAGCACTGGTCTCCAAAACCAGGTGTCGAGAGTTCGAGTCTTTCAACCCGTGCTAAAAGAAGATAATATGTTCAAGAAGATAGCAAATTATTGCAAGGAATGTTACGACGAACTTGCGCATAACACTACTTGGCCAACAAGTGCCGAATTGACGCATAGTGCAGTGGTTGTATTATCTGCTTCCGTTATCATTGCACTGGTGGTCTTCGGCATTGATCTCGTCTTCGAGAATCTCATGAAGTTTGTTTATCCAGGTTAATTTCCAAGTAAGAAAATGGCAGAAGCAGGTAAGAATTGGTATGTGATGCGTGCGGTGAGCGGCAAGGAGGCCAAGCTCAAGGAGTACATTGAGGCTGAATTGAAGCACAACCAGATGCTCGCTGATCATGTGTATGAGGTGCTTATCCCGATGGAGAAGCATGCTTCGATGCGTGGCGGAAAGCGTGTTGAGACTGAAAAGATCTCGCTTCCCGGTTACGTGTTTGTGCAGGCTGACCTTGTGGGTGATGTGCCTACATTGTTGAGGTTCATGCCTAATTGCCTTGGCTTTCTTGGAGGTTTGGATAATCCTTCTCCTGTCCCCCAGTCACAAATCAACCGCATGTTGGGTGCTGCTGAGGAGACTGAGATTGTTAACGAGGTCAATGTGCCTTTCGTTCTCGATGAGACGGTTAAGGTCATGGATGGTCCTTTCAGCGGCTTTGAGGGTGTGATCGAGGAGATCAACACTGAGAAGCGCAAGCTGAAGGTCATGGTCAAGATTTTCGGTAGAAAAACTCCTTTGGAGCTTAGTTTTATGCAAGTCGAAAAGGTGGCTGAATAGTTGTTACGGACTATTCGTCGCTTTTATACGTTTCAATTATTTTTAATAAAAAAGAAATGGCTAAAGAAGTTGCTGGATTAATCAAGTTACAGATTAAGGGTGGCGCTGCAAATCCTTCACCTCCCGTAGGCCCGGCTTTGGGTTCTAAGGGTATCAACATCATGGGCTTCTGCAAGGAGTTCAATGCGCGTACCCAGGATAAGGCCGGCAAGGTTTTGCCCGTCGTTATCACATACTACACGGACAAGTCTTTCAGCTTTGTGATCAAGACTCCTCCCGCAGCTGTTCAGTTGCTCGAGGCTTCTAAGGTCAAGAAGGGTTCTGGCCAGCCTAATCGTAACAAGGTGGGTACCGTCACTTGGGATCAAGTGAAGGCTATCGCCGAGGATAAGATGGCTGATTTGAACTGCTTCACAGTTGAGAGTGCCATGCGTCTCGTTGCTGGTACAGCACGTAGCATGGGTATTACTGTTAAGGGTGACTTCCCTGGTAAATAATTAACTCTTCAATTTAAATTAGTAAAATGAGTAAACTGACAAAGAATCAGAAATCAGTAGCTGAGAAGGTTGAAGCAGGGAAGGCTTACGCATTGAACGAGGCAGCTCAGTTGGTGAAAGAGATCACCACTACGAAATTTGACGCTTCGATCGACGTTGACGTCCGCCTGGGCGTTGACCCTCGTAAGGCTAACCAGATGGTTCGTGGCGTTGTGTCACTGCCTAACGGTACTGGTAAGTCTGTTCGCGTTCTGTGCCTCTGCACACCCGATCAGGAAGAGGCTGCTAAGGCAGCTGGCGCTGATTACGCAGGTCTCGATGAGTATATTGAGAAGATCAAGACTGGTTGGACCGATATCGATGTGATTATCACTATGCCTTCCTGCATGGGTAAGGTTGGTCCTCTGGGTCGTTTCCTTGGTCCTCGTGGTTTGATGCCTAACCCCAAGAGTGGCACCGTCACGATGGATGTGGCTAAGGCCGTCAAGGAGGTGAAGCAGGGTAAGATTGACTTCAAGGTGGACAAGGCTGGTATCATCCATACTTCTATCGGTAAGGCTTCTATGACTGCCGAGCAGATTTATGGCAATGCCAAGGAGTTCATCAACACGGTCATCCGTTTGAAGCCTGCTGCTGCTAAGGGAACTTATATTAAGAGTATCTTCCTTTCCTCTACAATGAGTAAGGGTATCAAGATTGATCCGAAATCTGTCGAATAACTCTAAAAGTTTGGTAAAATGAAGAAAGAAGCTAAAGATACTATTATCGTTGAACTTGGACAGAAGCTGAAGGAGTATCCTCACTTCTACCTGGTAGATGTGACCGGCATGAACGCTGAGGCTACTAGCGATCTTCGTCGCAAGTGTTTCAAGCAGCAGATCAAGATGGTCGTCGTGAAGAACACGCTTCTTCACAAGGCTCTCGAGGCATCTGAGACTGATTTCTCTGATATCTATGGCGCTTTGAAGGGTAACACCGCAGTGTTGTTCTGCGAGACTGCTAACGTGCCCGCAAAGTTGCTCAAGGACAAGGAAATCGCCAAGGCTGGCATCCCTTCATTGAAGGCTGCTTACGCTGAGGAAGGCATCTTCGTTGGTGCTGACAAGCTCAACGAGCTGGCCGCTCTCAAGAGCAAGAACGAGGTCATCGCAGACGTGGTCGCTCTCTTGCAGTCTCCTGCAAAGAACGTCGTCTCTGCACTCCAGTCAGGCGCAAACACCATTCACGGTGTGCTTAAGACTTTAGGCGAGCGCGCTGAGTAAGAAGGTTCAAGGTCGCACGGGTGTGACCGACAACTATAAGGTCAAATCAATATTAACAAGAAAAATTAAAATTTAGAATAAAATGGCAGACGTAAAAGCTATTGCAGAAGAGTTAGTAAATCTTACTGTTAAGGAAGTTAATGAGTTGGCAACTGTCCTGAAGGACGAGTATGGTATCGAGCCCGCCGCTGCAGCTGTTGCTGTGGCTGCCGGTCCTGCTGCTGGTGGCGCAGGCGAGGCTGCTGAGGAGAAGTCTTCTTTCGACGTGGTCCTCACTGACATCGGTGCTACCAAGCTCCAGGTTGTGAAGGCTGTCAAGGAGGCTTGCGGTCTTGGTTTGAAGGAGGCTAAGGCTCTCGTCGAGGGTGCTCCTGCTACCATCAAGGAGGGTCTCTCAAAGGACGAGGCTGAGAACCTGAAGAAGGCCATCGAAGAGGCCGGCGCTAAGGTTGAGCTGAAGTAAGCTGATAGAGGTTTAGCCTCTTTACTTATCATATCATAATTGGTTAGGATTTGCCCAGTCGGTGAGTCCTAACCTTTTTGTGTCTTTCAAGTTTTTTTTGCGTCTTTGCAAACAAGACTTCACAGGTAACAGATCACATAACACATTTATGACCAAAGTTGTTAATAACAGAGTAAATTTCGCAAGCGTCCACAATCCGTACCCTTATCCGGATTTTCTCGACGTTCAGCTGAAGTCGTTCCGTGACTTCTTGCAGTTGGACACTCCGCCTGAGGAACGCAAGAATGACGGTTTGTATAAGGTGTTCGCTGAGAACTTCCCTATCACCGATACGCGTAATAATTTCGTTCTTGAGTTCCTGGATTACTATATCGACCCGCCCCGTTACTCCATCGACGAGTGCCTGGAGCGTGGCCTGACCTATAGCGTACCCTTGAAGGCTAAGATGAAGCTCTACTGCACCGATCCTGATCACGAGGACTTCGGCACATTCATCCAGGATGTCTTTCTGGGCACGATCCCTTACATGACCAACAATGGCACGTTTGTCATTAATGGTGCTGAGCGTGTCGTGGTTGCTCAGTTGCACCGTTCTCCCGGTGTCTTCTTTGGTCAGGGTGTCCATGCTAACGGCACGGTGCTCTACAGTGCCCGTATCATTCCGTTCAAGGGCTCTTGGATTGAGTTTGCCACGGACATCAACAATGTGATGTACGCTTACATCGACCGTAAGAAGAAGTTGCCTGTGACCACCATGTTGCGTGCCATCGGTTACGAGTCGGATAAGGATATCCTGAAGATCTTCGATCTCGCCGAGGAGGTCGCTGTCAATGAGGACTCCTTGAAGGAGTGCTTTGGCCGCAAGCTCGCCGGTAACGTCATGAAGACCTCTTATGAGGAGTTCACCGATGAGGACACGGGTGAGGTGACCATGATGGAACGTAACAACCTCATCATGGAGCGTGGCACCGAGATCACGGAGGACAATTATGAGCAGATCCTCGACAGCGGCGTGGAGACCATCCTGCTGCATAAGGACGAGGACACTGCCAACAAGTTCTCCATCATCTTCAACACCTTGGCCAAGGACCCCAGCAACTCGGAGATCGAGGCCGTGCGTTACATCTACCGTCAGCTGCGCAATGCTGACCCTGTGGACGACGAGAGCGCACGCGAGGTGTTCCGCAACCTGTTCTTCTCCGACAAGCGTTATGACCTCGGAGAGGTTGGCCGTTACCGTATCAACAAGAAACTCGGTCTGGATACCGACGGTGATGTGCGTGTGCTGACGAAGGAGGACATCATCGCCATCATCAAGTATCTGATCAAGCTCATCAACTCCAATGCGAGTGTGGATGATATCGACCACCTGTCTAACCGTCGTGTGCGCACGGTCGGTGAGCAGCTGGCCAACCAGTTCTCTGTGGGCCTGGCCCGCATGAGTCGCACCATCCGTGAGCGCATGAACGTGCGCGACAACGAGGTGTTCACCCCCACAGACCTGATCAATGCCAAGACCATCTCAAGCGTCATCAACTCATTCTTCGGCACCAACCCGCTGAGCCAGTTCATGGACCAGACCAACCCGTTGGCCGAGGTGACACACAAGCGCCGTCTCTCAGCTCTGGGCCCTGGCGGTCTTACCCGTGAGCGCGCAGGCTTCGAGGTCCGTGACGTGCACTACACGCACTACGGTCGTCTCTGTCCTATTGAGTCGCCTGAGGGTCCTAACATCGGTCTGATCTCTTCTCTCTGTATGTATGCCACCATCAACGAGCTCGGCTTCATCGCCTCTCCTTATCGTGTGGTGAAGGATTCCAAGGTCGACATGGAGAACAAGGATGTGGTCTATCTCACCGCTGAGGAAGAGGAGGGCAAGTATATCGCCCAGGGCAACGCTCCGCTGAAGGAGGATGGCTCGTTCATCCGCGCCACGGTGCACACCCGTAAGGCTGCCGACTTCCCAGTGGTCACTCCCGACCGTGTGGACCTGATGGATGTCGCTCCGCAGCAGATCGCCTCTGTGAGTGCCGGTCTGATTCCTTTCTTGGAGCACGACGACGGTCACCGCGCACTGATGGGATGTAACATGATGCGCCAGGCTGTACCTTTGCTCCACAACGACGCTCCTATCGTCGGCACGGGTCTGGAGAAGCAGGTCTGTGAGGACTCTCGCACCATGATCACGGCTGAGGGCGCTGGCGTCATCGAGTATGTCGATGCCACCACCATCCGCATCCTCTATGACAGAACCGAGGATGAGGAGTTTGTCAGCTTTGAGCCGGCACTGAAGGAGTATCGCATCCCGAAGTTCCGCCGCACCAACCAGAACATGACCATCGACCTCCGTCCTATCTGCAACAAGGGACAGCGTGTCAAGAAGGGCGACATCCTCACCGAGGGCTATGCCACGGAGAATGGCGAACTCGCCCTGGGTCGCAACCTCCTCGTGGCTTACATGCCGTGGAAGGGTTACAACTACGAGGATGCCGTGGTCATCTCGGAGCGCATGGTCCGCGACGACGTGCTGACGTCTGTCCACGTCGATGAGTATTCGCTCGACGTCCGTGAGACAAAGCGTGGCGTGGAGGTGTTCACAAGCGATATCCCCAATGTCAGCGAAGAGGCCACGAAGGACCTCGACGAGAACGGTATCATCCGCGTCGGCGCTCGTGTGGAGCCCGGTGACATCATGATCGGTAAGATCTCGCCGAAGGGTGAGAGCGATCCCTCTCCTGAGGAGAAGTTGCTGCGGGCCATCTTTGGTGACAAGGCTGGCGACGTGAAGGACTCTTCACTGAAGGCCAACCCCTCACTGAGCGGTATCGTCATCGACAAGAAATTGTTCACACGTGCCGAGAAGACACGCGAGTCGAAGAAGCAGGACAAGGTCTTGCTGGCTAAGATCGACGAGGAGTATGAGGCCAAGCACGACGACCTGAAGAACATGCTCGTCGACAAGCTCATGACCCTCACCAACGACAAGGTGTCGCAGGGTGTGAAGGACTACACCGAGGCCGAGATCATCAACAAGGGCAGCCGCTTCACAGTGGCCGCGCTGAAGAACCTCGAATACGACGGCATCCAGAGCAACGGATGGACCGACGACGAGCGCATCAACGGCATGATCCAACACTTGATCATGAACTTCATCCGCAAGGACAAGCAGTTGGCCGCTGAGCAGAACCGCCGCAAGTTCGCCATCACCATCGGCGACGAGCTGCCCTCGGGCATCCTGAAGATGGCCAAGGTCTACATCGCCAAGAAGCGTAAGATCCAGGTCGGTGATAAGCTCGCCGGTCGTCACGGTAACAAGGGTATCGTCTCGAAGATCGTGCGCATGGAGGACATGCCTTTCTTGGCCGACGGTCGTCCTGTTGACCTGGTGCTGAACCCGATGGGTGTGCCTTCGCGTATGAACCTGGGACAGATCTTCGAGGCCATCCTCGGTGCTGCCGGTAAGAAGCTGGGTGTGAAGTTTGCCACGCCGATCTTCGACGGTGCCAAGCTCGACGACCTGAAGGTGTGGACCGACAAGGCCGGCCTGCCCAACCTCTGCTCAACCACTGTCTATGACGGTGAGACGGGTGAGCCGTTCGACCAGCAGGCCACGGTGGGTATCACCTACTTCCTGAAGCTCGGCCACATGGTCGAAGACAAGATGCACGCCCGCTCGATTGGCCCGTACAGCTTGATCACTCAGCAGCCGCTCGGCGGTAAGGCGCAGTTCGGTGGACAGCGTTTCGGAGAGATGGAGGTCTGGGCTCTTGAGGGCTTCGGCGCAAGCCATGTCCTGCAGGAGATGCTGACCATCAAGAGTGATGACGTCACGGGTCGTTCCAAGGCTTACGAGGCCATCGTCAAGGGTGACCCGATGCCCACACCGGGCATTCCTGAGTCTCTCAACGTCCTGCTCCATGAGTTGCGTGGTCTGGGACTGAGCGTGAAGTTGGATTAATGTTTGAATATTGAAAAGTTAGAAACATGGCTTTCAAAAAAGATACAAAGGTAAAGACAAATTTCTCTAAGATTACCATCAGCCTTGCCTCTCCCGAGGAGATCAAGGAAAACTCGTATGGCGAGGTCACGAAGCCGGAGACCATCAACTACCGTACGTACAAGCCTGAGCGTGATGGTTTGTTCTGCGAGAAGATCTTCGGTCCCACGAAGGACTATGAGTGCGCCTGCGGCAAGTACAAGCGCATCCGCTACAAGGGCATCGTCTGTGACCGATGCGGTGTGGAGGTGACCGAGAGAAAGGTGCGCCGCGAGCGTAGCGGACACATCGAGCTGGTCGTCCCCGTGGCACACATCTGGTACTTCCGTTCGCTCCCCAACAAGATCGGCTACCTGCTGGGTCTTCCCACCAAGAAGCTCGACGCTGTGGTCTACTACGAGAAGTACATCGTCATCCAGCCGGGTCTGGTGGCAGGTATGACCAACCCTGACACGGGCGAGGAGCTCAACGGCTCACATAAGCTGGACCTCCTGACCGAGGATGAGTACCTGAACATCATCGATAACAAGTTGAGCGAGGACAACGACCTCCTCGACGACTCAGATCCCAACAAGTTCATCGCCAAGATGGGCGCCGAGGCTGTGCTCGACCTGCTCCATGAGCTGACCATCGAGGACGCCAACGGCCTGACGGGTCTGGATAAGTTGTCATTCGAGCTGCGTGACCGCGCCAGCAACGACTCCAGCCAGATGCGCAAGACTGAGGCCTTGAAGCGCCTGCAGGTCGTGGAGGCTTTCCGCTCTTCGAAGAATGTCAACAAGCCTGAGTGGATGATCATGAAGATCATTCCGGTCATTCCGCCAGAGCTTCGCCCGCTCGTCCCGCTGGACGGTGGCCGCTTTGCCACTTCCGACCTCAACGACCTCTATCGTCGTGTCATCATCCGTAACAACCGTCTGAAGCGCCTGATGGAGATCAAGGCTCCTGAGGTGATTCTGCGCAACGAGAAGCGTATGTTGCAGGAGGCTGTCGACTCCTTGTTCGACAACAGCCGTAAGGCCAGCGCCGTGAAGAGTGAGTCCAATCGTCCGTTGAAGTCTCTCTCCGACTCACTGAAGGGTAAGCAGGGTCGTTTCCGTCAGAACCTTCTCGGTAAGCGTGTCGACTACTCAGCCCGTTCGGTGATCGTCGTCGGCCCGGAGCTGAAGATGGGCGAGTGCGGCCTGCCTAAGTTGATGGCCGCTGAGCTCTACAAGCCGTTCATCATCCGCAAGCTCATCGAGCGCGGCATCGTGAAGACCGTGAAGAGCGCCAAGAAGATTGTCGACCGCCGTGAGCCCGTCATCTGGGACATCCTGGAGAACGTGATGAAGGGTCACCCCGTGCTGCTCAACCGTGCCCCGACATTGCACCGTCTGTCGGTGTTGGCCTTCCAGCCCAAGCTCATCGAGGGCAAGGCCATTCAGCTGCACCCGTTGGCTTGTACGCCGTTCAACGCCGACTTCGATGGTGACCAGATGGCTGTCCACCTTCCTTTGAGCAATGAGGCTGTGCTCGAGGCTCAGATCCTGATGCTTCAGAGCCACAACGTCTTGAACCCTGCCAACGGTGCTTCCATCACCGTTCCTTCGCAGGATATGGTGCTCGGTCTGTACTACATCACCAAGATCCGTCCGGGTGCCAAGGGTGAGGGCCTGACCTTCTACGGTCCTGAAGAGGCCATCATCGCTTACAATGAGAAGCGCTGCGACCTGCACGCCCAGGTGAAGGTGCTCGTCGACGACCTCGAGGACGGCAAGCCTGTCCGCCACATCGTCGACACCACCGTCGGACGTGTCGTGGTCAATGAGATTGTGCCTTCTGAGATTGGCTTCTTCAATGGCGTCATCTCCAAGAAGTCGCTACGTAATCTGATCGCTGCCGTTATCAAGGCTGTTGGTATGGCTCGCGCTTGTACCTTCCTAGACGGCATCAAGAACCTGGGTTACCGCATGTCATACCTCGCTGGTCTGTCCTTCAACCTCGACGACATCATCGTGCCGGATGAGAAGAAGGAGATCGTCCAGAAGGGCCAGGACGAGGTGGATGCCATCACCGCCAACTTCGACATGGGTCTGATCACTGATAAGGAGCGTTACAACCAGGTCATCGATGCCTGGACGCACGTCAACGCCAACCTGAAGAAGGCTGTGATGAAGCATATGACCGAGGCCGACCAGGGCTTCAACGCTGTGTACATGATGCTTGACTCTGGTGCCCGTGGTTCGGCCGACCAGATCGCACAGCTCGCCGGTATGCGTGGCCTGATGGCCAAGCCGCAGAAGGCTGGTGCCGAGGGCAACTCCATCATCGAGAACCCGATCATCTCCAACCTGAAGGAGGGCATGTCGGTGCAGGAGTACTTCATCGCTTCACACGGTGCCCGTAAGGGTCTGGCTGATACCGCCATGAAGACGGCCGACGCCGGATACCTGACCCGTCGACTGGTCGACGTCTCTCACGACGTGATTATCACCGAGGAGGACTGTGGCACGCTGCGTGGCCTGGAGTGCCGCGCCCTGAAGAATGGCGATGAGGTCATATCTTCGCTGTCAGAGCGTATCCTGGGCCGTGTCTCTGTCCACGACGTTGTCAACCCCCACACCAACGAGCTGATCGTGGCCGCTGGTGAGGAGATCCGCGAGGATGAGGCCGACCTCATCGAGAAGTGCGGCATCGAGATGGTTGAGATCCGCTCGGTGCTCACCTGTGAGAGCAAGAAGGGTGTCTGCCGCAAGTGCTACGGCCGTAACCTTGCCACCGCCAAGATGGTGCAGATTGGTGAGGCTGTCGGCGTGATCGCCGCACAGGCCATCGGTGAGCCGGGTACTCAGCTGACGCTCCGTACCTTCCACGCTGGTGGTGTCGCCGGTAACGTTGCCGCCAATGCTGGCATCAAGGCAAAGAACGATGCCCGCCTGAAGTTTGAGGAGCTCCGCACCGTGCCTTATGTCGACGACAACGACGTCGCCTGCCAGATGGTGGTCAGCCGTTTGGCCGAGGTGCAGTTCATCGATATCAACACCGACATTGTCCTGTCGTCCATGCAGGTGCCTTATGGCAGCTCGCTCTACTTCAAGGATGGCGACATTGTCAAGCCTGGTGACCAGGTTTGCCGTTGGGACCCCTTCAACGCTGTCATTGTCAGTGAGTATGAGGGTAAGCTTCGCTTCCGCGACGTGGTCGAGGGCCAGACCTTCAAGGCTGAGACCGATGAGA
This sequence comes from Prevotella sp., assembly GCA_050875105.1. Taxonomy (GTDB): domain Bacteria; phylum Bacteroidota; class Bacteroidia; order Bacteroidales; family Bacteroidaceae; genus Prevotella. Next base: position 11,563 of record JBNMMB010000026.1, read on the forward strand.
CCTCAGGCATGACCGAGCGCATCATCACCGACTCGCGCGACCACACGCTCGTGCCTGTGGTAGAGGTGTTGGCTATGCCAGGTGATGCTGATACGCATAAACTTCCGACTATAGGATATGAACCTGAGGTGCTCGTGACCTATAACCTGCCTGTGGGCGGTCACCTGGTTGTTGATGACGGCGACGTCATCAAGACCGGTACCACACTGGTGAAGATCCCGCGTGCCGTGGGTGGTGCTGGTGATATCACCGGTGGTCTGCCTCGTGTCACTGAGCTCTTCGAGGCTCGTAACCCGTCCAACCCCGCTGTCGTCTCTGAGATCGACGGTGAGATCTCGATGGGCAAGCAGAAGCGTGGTAATCGTGAGGTCATCGTCACCTCGAAGACGGGCGACCAGAAGAAGTATCTCGTTCCCCTGTCACGCCAGATCTTGGTGCAGGAGCACGATGCCGTGCGCGCCGGAACACCGTTGTCGGATGGTTCGATCACACCGGTCGACATCCTGTCGATCAAGGGTCCCACGGCTGTGCAGGAGTATATCGTCAATGAGGTGCAGGACGTCTATCGTCTGCAGGGTGTGAAGATCAACGACAAGCACTTCGAGATCATCGTCCGCCAGATGATGCGCAAGGTGCGCATCGACGATCCGGGCGACACCATCTTCCTCGAGCAGGAGCTCGTCGACAAGCTCGACTTCGCCGATGAGAACGACCGCATCTGGGGCAAGAAGGTGGTCACCGACGCTGGTGACTCCGAGGTGCTCGTGAAGGGCCAGATTGTCTCCGCCCGCAAGTTGCGCGACGAGAACTCCAGCCTGAAGCGCCGTGACTTGAAGCTCGTGCAGGTGCGCGACGCTGTGCCCGCCACCTCAACACAGGTCTTGCAGGGTATCACACGTGCTGCCCTGGGCACGAAGAGCTTCATGAGTGCTGCTTCCTTCCAGGAGACCACGAAGGTGCTCAACGAGGCCGCCATCCGTGGCAAGGTCGACCACTTGGAGGGCATGAAGGAGAACGTGATCTGCGGTCACCTCATCCCTGCCGGTACTGGCTTGCGCAAGTGGGAGAAGCTGATTGTCGGCTCGCAGGAGGAGTACGATCGCATGGAGGCCAACAAGAAGAACGTGCTCGACTTCTCAGCTCCCGTGGAGAACAAGGAGTAATCACACATCCATTCACATAAAAATGAAGTGCCAACAGCTGTCATGCTGCTGGCACTTTTTTAATGCCTCGACAGGGACAACGAAGACTTGCGCAACGCTGTCCTTGCCGATCTCTCGACACTATTTTTTTGATCAAACAAACGAAAAAGCCCTTTGGCCGTGGAGTAGGCCAAAGGGCTTTTTCGTGTTTGTGCGCCTGTCAGCGCCAGACGATTGCTGGCGCTAACAGGGCGCGATGCGCTTAATAGATGTAGATCTTGCAGCCTTTGATGCTGCCTGGCGCGCCTTGCTCGGCGCGAGGCAGGTATTCGAGGGCAGAGACGGTCTGCTTCTGTCCGAGGTCGATGACCAAGAGGTGGGGCAGGTCAGCACCAGCCTCCGTCTGCCAGTAGGTAGACTCCTGCAGGTCGTAGGCCTTGTCGCCAGTGTGGTTGCCATTGTCGTCCTCGCTGTCGGCATACTTCGTCTTCCAGGCGTCGCGGCTGATGCGCTTGCCCTGTGCGTCTTGCGCGTAGAGCTCGGCGATGGCGCTTGTGGCCTTGCCACTCTGGTTGCTGTTCACCTCGATGGCGAGGAAGCGGCCAGTGGCGGGCTTGTCAAACTTCACCGTCTGCCAACCGTTGCCAGCCTTCATCTGTCCGGCGAAGACCGGTGTGGCAGAGTTGAGGTCGGGCTTGTCGCCGATATTGTTGTGCTTGTTGCTCTGTTCCAGCTGGAGCTTGTTCAGCTCAGGCTTGTCCTGTCCCCAGACCGTGGTCTCCTGCGGACCGACCACATCGAGGACGATGACCTCGTTGCGGCCTTTCTTCAACCAGCATCCGGGCACGTAGAGCGTCTGCTGCGGACCGATGCGCCAGAAGCGGCCCAGGGCGTGGCCATTGACGTAGACCAGGCCCTTGCCCCACTTCTCGAAGTTGAGGAAGGTGTCGCCCGTCTTCTTGAGGTTGAAGTAGCCACGATAGTAGCCAGCCTTTGTGTTCAGGCGGTCTTGCTGCCCCATCTTCTCCTTGCTCGCCGTCATGGCGCGTGAGGCGTCGGCGTAGGTGTCGGGGATGCGGCTCTGCTCCCAGTCTTTCAGCGTCCAGGTCACGTCGTCGCCGTCGACAGCGGCATTGAGCGTCACATTGCCCACGATGCCCTTGTAGTCCTTGATGGCGCGGCCGAAGTTGATGCGGCCCATGGCCTCCACGACGAGGGTCAGCTTGTCGCCCTTTTTGGTGGCGGGCATGACGAGCGAGCGCTCGTTCTTCACGCGGTCGATCTTACCGATGTATTTCTTGTTGAGGAACACCTGCACGTAGTCGTGTGCCCCGTCGATGTTGAGCACGGCACCAGCGGGAGCCTCAGGCAGGGCGGTGCGGTAGATCATCGAACCCCAACCGAAGTTCATGTCCTCGAAGGTGAGCGGCGTCACAGAGGTGGCGGTGCTGTCGATGCCCGACCCGATGGTGGCATACTCCGTGAGTGAGAACTGTGGCACGCTGATGAGCGGGGCGGCAGGCTGGGGCACACTGGCCATCTTGCCACCTGCGTACTTCTGCATCATCTTGCGCAGTTCGAAGTATTTCGGTGTGGTCTGTCCATATTCGTTGATGGGAGCGTCGTAGTCGTAGGATGTCACGTCGGGGGCGAAGCCCGGTGAGTTGGCACCAGCCCAGTGGCCGAAGGACGTGCCTCCGTGAGTCATGTAGAGTGAGAAGCTGATGCCCTTGGAGAGCATCTCGTCAAGACCGGCCACCATGTCCTTGGCGTCGCGCGTCTCATGGCGTGCGCCCCACTTGTCAAACCAACCGCTCCAGAACTCAGAACACATCTTCGGGGCGTCGGGGCGAAGTTCGCCCAGGCGTCGGAACTGCTGGTCGATGTTGGCTCCTGTGCCGAAGTTCATGGTCCATACCATGTCGTCGAGGCCGTTGCGCTCGAAGTTGCTGGCCCAGTCACACTGGAACAGGGCGGGGCCGTGCCCGTTCTTATACCAGTTGTCCTTCAGCATGTCGCGGATGGCCGACACATAAGGCTTGTCGGTGCCATACGAGCCATACTCGTTCTCCACCTGCACCATGATGATCGGACCGCCATTCTGGATGGTCAACGGAGCCAGGTGCTCGGCCACCTTCTTCTCGAAGATTTTCACACGCTCCATGAAGTAAGGATCCTGCTCGCGCAACTTGATGTCCTTCTTCTTGAGCAACCACCAGGGCAGACCGCCCATCTCCCATTCGGCGCAAACGTAGGGGCCGGGGCGAACGATGACGTACATGCCATTCTTTTGGGCCTGCTTGACGAAGGCGGCGATGTCGTTGTTGCCCGTGAAGTCGAACTGTCCCTCACGCTGTTCGTGGATGTTCCAGAACACATACATGCAAATGGTGTTCATGCCCAATGCCTTGCACATCTTGATGCGCTGGTCCCAGTAGGCGCGCGGGATGCGCGGGTAGTGGAGCTCGGCCGCTTTCACCACGAAGGGCTTGCCGTTGAGCAGGAACGTGCCCTTGCCGACGGTGAAGTCGCCAGGCTTGGCGGCCTGGGCGCCCAAGGGGCAGAGCAGCATCGTGGCTGCGAGGGCCGCTGTCGATAAAGTCTTTGTCAGCTTCATGATTATTTTATTGTTTGGTTTTGTGATTTCCTCTTGTCGCAAAGTTACAAATATTCTACAAGAAAGCACCCGAAGAAGTCGTGAAATATCACCTCAAAACACTCCGTGGTGTTACAATTGACCTTCTTTTTGATGGTTTGTGGCCAGTCTGCTTGCCGAGTGGCCATAAAATGCGTACCTTTGCACGCAGATTAATCATAATATGTTTTTAGGATGACACATTTTCATCATTTCTTGATGTTGTTGATGGCTTGGCTTGTGTTGCCCGGCATGACCCTGACCGCCCAAGCCGACAACGACGACAACGTGAGATTTACCGTCTGCGCGCTCAATGTGGATGGCTTGCCACAGAAGATTGCGGGCATCACCATCAATGGCGACGGACCAGGCGAGGCTGGCAGCACACAGATTGGCCAGTATCTTGCCGAAAAGCAGTATGACATCTTGGGCTTCAGCGAGGACTTCGGCTATCACGACAACCTCGTCGCACCCTTGTTGGAAACCTACAACATGGGCAAGTATCGTGGGGGCATCACCGGCCTGCACTCTGACACCGACGGCCTGGAGTTTTTGGTGCGCAAGGCCTATGCCATGGGTGAGGAGAACTGGACACCCTGGAGCTCCACACACGGATACCTCACGGGTGGTGCCGACGAGAACATCGCCAAGGGCTACCGCCACTATGCCGTGACGTTGGCCAAGAACCTGGTGGTCGACGTCTACCTGCTCCACATGGACGCTGAGGATGACGCTGAGGACCGCGCCGCTCGCGCCGACCAACTGGAGCAACTCTGCCAGGCCGTGAAGCTTGCCAACAACGGACGTCCGAAGATCATTATGGGCGACACCAACTGTCGCTACACGCGCGATGACATCCAGGGCCTGCTTCTTCAGCCGCTGGCCGACAACTACGACGTGCATGATGCGTGGGTGACGTTGAGCAAGGATGGCAACTATCCCGTCTTGGGTTCCGACGCGTTGATGGTTGGCGACCTCGGCTATAAGGAAGGTGAGGTGGTCGACAAGGTCATCTATCTCAACCCCAAGCGTGGCGCACAGTTGAAGGCGGTGTCCATCGACTTCGATGAGGCTTACACGCTGGGTGACCACAAGCCGCTGGTGGTCACCTTCGAGGGAACGCCCGCTCTCTCGCAGAAGGCCCAAGCCACTCAGAGCTGGTGGGTCGGCGAGCCGCTCGCCGAGGAGTCGTCAGAGCGCTATATATATAATGTGGGCAAACAGCTCTTCATCAGTCAGAGTGACAAGCCCACGGTGACCGACATCGCTGAGGCTCCGCTGTGGACCTTCGCCCACCAAAAGGACAACGCTTATCAGATCAGCAGTGGCGACTGGGTGGTCTGGAACCGTAATTTTTGGGGTCTCTCGGCTGGAGTCGGCCTCAATAACAAGTTGCCCACCAAGGCCAACCTCAACATGAACCTCGAGCCGGGCACCACGCGCCCCGACGCTTACAAGTTCCACTTCTCGGGCCGCGTGATGGGCATTGATGAAAATCTGGCATACAATGCCGCGAAGACGCAAGATCAGCACAACGACTGGCTGCTCATCTCTGAGGCGCAACGCCAGGCTTATGCCGACTACATCGCCACTTACGACGAGGCCATGGACTACACCGATCGTACACTGCCCGTCGATCTCAAGGACTCGCTGCTGGTGTTGCTCGACAGCGCCGCCAATGGCAACTACACCTCTTGCGGGGGTGACACGGGTTACACGGCCAAGCTGAAAGATCTCTTGCAGGCCATCCGCTCGCTGAGTTATGTTGTCACCATTCCCGAGAGCCATTACGCCACGGTGTGCCTCGACTTCGACGCGTCGCTCCCTGAGGGCGTCAGCGCCTATGCCGGCACCGAGTACAACCGTGACAACCACTACCTGCGCCTGGCTCCGTTTGAAGGCACGGTGCTTCCGGCCAATGCTGGCGTAGTGCTCTATGCTGAGCAACCGGGCACTTACACGCTCACGTTCACCACTGACTCTGCACAGGCCATCAACGGCAACCTCTTGAGGGGTACCAATGTGGAACTCCTGCCCGACGACACCGCTCGCCAGCACCATACCTGTTACCTGCTCGACGAGCGCACCACTGGCGCAGGCTTCTATCGTCTCGACAACACGCTCAACGTGCCTGCCCACTGCGCTTACCTGCCTCTGAGCCCCGATGATGCCGCCATCTTGGCCCAATCCATCGATGGTGTGACCTTCGCCGACTCGCCCACGGGCATCGCTTCAGCCCTCCTGCCGAAGGGCTCGGCCGTGACGGGCATCTACACCATCGACGGCCGAAAGGCCAACACACAGCGCCACGGCCTCTACATCGTGCGCATGAGCGATGGCAGCGTGCGTAAGAATGTGATGAAATAACGACATCCCATAGTCGTCCCCCTCAAGGCACCCTGGAGCTCCAGGGTGCCTTTTTCCTCTCGAAAAACACTCGCTGATGAGAATCGATGTGATGATGCGAATCTCTTTTGCGAAAACCAGACGATGATTCAAATAATGATATGATTGATAGATGTGTCCTGGCTTGCTAAAAAGCTTGCAAAAAGTTTGGAGGTAAGCCATGATTTCATTAAATTTGCAGTTGGAAAACAAACATTAGTAACCTTTTAAAAACCTTTATTAGCTTTATGGCTGACAACAACAATCAGAATCAAGTGAAAATTGAGTTGCGTCCTGAGGTGGCCTCGGGCGAGTACTCTAACCTGGCAATGATCAATCATTCCAGCAGTGAGTTTGTGATCGACTTCGCGCACATGCTTCCCATTGCACCTCCTCAGATCTTCAGCCGTGTCATCATGGCTCCTGAGCACGCCAAGCGCCTGCTCTTCGCCTTGCAGGAGAACATCGCTCGCTATGAGAAGGAGTTTGGCGAAATCAAGCTCCCGCAGGCTCCCGCTCAGCAGGGTGGCCTCACCGCTATGCCCTTCGGCACAGGAAAGGCTTAGGATTTTGTTAGAAAACATACTTGAGGGCTCCCTTCCAGCGTCATGCGGAAGGGAGCTTTTTCTGTCTTCTGTTCCGTCAACAGTGTTGGACTGTTACACTTGGTTCATCTTTCGGATTTGCCCAAACGGCCAGCGCTCGGCTCCATCAGCCTGCAAAGGGCAAGCCGGGCGCAATCCCGCCAATGCAATTCGGATGTGGCTCCGTTGGCGCACGGCTCATGTCAAAAGATGGTTGGACATGTCGTTGGAACAAGAAGAAGGTAGCTGTTGGTACTCAGGCAACAGCCGCTTTTAGTTGATCGCTGTGGTACTTGATAGAGAAGCCTGCAGTACTTGATAGCGGGTCCCAAGAGTTTGGCCGTACCAGGTGTTTCGCCCCCCCCCCTAAATTCTAAAGTTGAGTAAGTTATGTGTTGTGCTTTTTCTTGTAGAACACTCATGATGGGCGCGTGGATATCGTGATGTAGATGAGTACGCGTCTCTATCTCATTGAACAGAAACTCAATAAGGGCGTGTATGTTATTGACCTTTTCAAGAAGACCTTCCCGTATGTATCCGAGAATTTGGAGAAATGGTATGGGACATCTGCCCAACAGATTAGGCAAAAGGACTTGGAAGTTTATATGGAAAATACGTTGCTAATATAAAATGCTAAGTAGTTGGAATGGAAATCATGGCTTCAGACACTTGAATGGCAGTAGGATTTGATGATATGGTAGCCAAGGCGTTAAAAACCGTTAGACGCGAAACTTTTTTATTGTGAGAATATCCATCGTGTCGAAATTAATTCGTAATTTTGCAAACGTGTTAATTTAAGGATATGAAACTCGATTTGTTGACAGCAATTTCTCCAGTCGATGGCCGTTACCGTGGTAAGACAGAGCCCCTGGCAGATTATTTTTCAGAGTATGCGCTCATTCGTTATCGTGTGCGCGTTGAGATAGAGTATTTCATCACGTTGTGTGAACTGCCCTTGCCCCAACTCGCCTCGTTTGATCACTCCCTTTTCGATCGCCTCCGCGACATCTACCGCCACTTCGACGAGGAGTCGGCGCAGCATGTGAAGGACATTGAGAAAGTCACCAACCACGACGTGAAGGCCGTGGAGTACTTCATCAAGGAGGAGTTTGACAAGATCGGCGGCCTGGAGCCCTACAAGGAGTTCATCCACTTCGGCCTCACCTCGCAAGACATCAACAATACCAGCGTGCCCCTCTCGATGAAGGAGGCCCTGCACGATGTCTATTATCCCCAGGTGGAGGAGCTCATCGCCCAGTTGCAGCAGTATGCCGACGAGTGGAAGAATGTGCCCATGCTGGCCAAGACCCACGGCCAGCCCGCTTCGCCCACACGCTTGGGCAAGGAGATCATGGTCTATGTCTACCGCCTCACTGAGCAGCTCAATGAGCTCAAGGCCTGCAAGATGACCGCCAAGTTTGGTGGCGCCACGGGCAATTTCAACGCCCACCATGTGGCCTATCCCGCCTACGACTGGAAGGCCTTCGCCAACAAGTTTGTCAGCGAGAAACTCGGCCTGGAGCGCGAGCAGTGGACCACGCAGATCAGCAACTACGACTGCCTGGCCGCCGTGTTCGACGCCATCCGCCGCATCAACACCATCATCATCGACCTCGACCGCGACTTCTGGATGTATATCTCCATGGAGTATTTCAAGCAGAAGATCAAGGCCGGCGAGGTGGGATCGAGCGCCATGCCCCATAAGGTGAACCCCATCGACTATGAGAACAGCGAGGGCAACCTCGGCATGGCCAACGCCGTGCTGCAGTTCCTCGCCAGCAAGTTGCCCGTCAGCCGCCTACAGCGCGACCTGACCGACTCCACGGTGCTCCGCAATGTCGGCGTGCCCTTGGGCCACAGCATCATCGCCATCCAGAGCACCCTCAAGGGCCTGCGCAAGCTCATCCTCAACGAGGAGAAGATCAGCGAGGATCTCGACAACACATGGGCCGTCGTGGCCGAGGCCATCCAGACCATCCTGCGCCGCGAGGGCTATCCCCATCCCTATGAGGCGCTCAAGGCTCTCACGCGCACCAACAAGAAGATGACCGAGCAGACCATCCACGAGTTTGTGGAGACGCTCAACGTCAGCGACAGCGTGAAGCAGGAGTTGCGCGCCATCACGCCCCACAACTACACGGGCATGTGATCCTCATCCCTTCCTCCCCTTGCGGCGGGAGCCGTGGGGGCGCCGGGGCGGGAGAAGACAGACAAGACATAACATTCAGTGAACATTATAAAGTATTAAGTAAACAAAAGAATTGAACGAAGAACACTGCTAACTTACTAATTTCCGCTCTCCGCTTGCGGAGACGGTCGTTTCGGGATACAGGGGAGCGCTTGACGCGTTGCACCCGTTTATCGGAACTGCCATGGCCGGGAAGGTCAAACGGTATAGTTCATAGTTCAAAGCAAAAGATTCAAGATTATGGCAGAAGAAATGGAGAACAAGTCTCTGAATTCAGCAGAGGCACAGAATCAGCAGGGTGAAGGTGGCCGTGAGGGCTATAACAGACCTTCTGGTTACCAGAGAGATTATCACAGCGCCGGCCGCACACAGCGTCCGCGCATCCACACGCAGCGTGCCTACAGCTCTGACCGCGGTCGCGCACAGAGCGAGGGCGGCTTCCGTCCCGAGGGCTTCGGAGCCGGCTTGCAGGGTGGAGGCGAGCAGACGCGCCAGCCTCGCCAGGGTGGCTATCAGCCCCGCCAGGGTGGCTATCGTCCGCGCTACAACAATAACAATCAGGAGGATGGCGGCTACCAGCCCCGCCAGGGTGGTTATCAGCCCCGTCAGGGTGGCTATCGCCCCCGTTACAACAATAACAATCAGGAGGATGGCGGCTACCAGCCCCGCCAGGGTGGCTACGGCCAGCGCCAGGGTGGCTATCGTCCCCGTTACAACAACAATCAGGAGGATGGCGGCTACCAGCCCCGCCAGGGTGGCTACGGCCAGCGTCAGGGCGGCTATCGTCCGCGCTACAACAACCAGGGCGATGGCGGCTATCAGCCCCGCCAGGGTGGCTACGGTCGCCAGCAGGGCGGTTACGGCCGCCAGCAGGGTGGCTATGGTCGCCAGCAGGGTGGCTACGGCCAGCGTCAGGGCTACGATCCCAACGCCAAGTATAGCCTGAAGAAGCGCATCGAGTATAAGGAGGAGCATGTCGATCCCAACGAGCCCATCCGCCTCAACAAGTATCTGGCCAACGCCGGTGTGTGCTCACGCCGTGAGGCCGACGAGTTCATCCAGTCGGGTGTCGTCACCGTCAATGGCGTGGTGGCTACAGAGCTGGGCATGAAGGTGAAGCGCTCCGACGAGGTGAAGTTCCACGACCAGCCCGTCACCCTCGAGAAGAAGGTCTACGTGCTGCTCAACAAGCCGAAGGACTATGTCACCACGAGCGACGATCCCCAGCAGCGCAAGACGGTGATGGACCTCGTGAAGGACGCCTGCCCTGAGCGCATCTATCCCGTGGGCCGCCTCGACCGCAACACCACGGGTGTGCTGTTGCTCACCAATGATGGCGACCTGGCCAGCAAGCTCACCCACCCGAAGTTCCTCAAGAAGAAGGTGTATCACGTGTTCCTCGACAAGAACGTCAGCGAGGAAGACCTGCAGAAGATTGCCGAGGGCATCGAACTCGAGGATGGTGAGGTTCACGCCGACGCCATCGAGTATGCCGACGACCACGACAAGAGCCAGGTGGGCATCGAGATCCACAGCGGCCGCAACCGCATCGTGCGCCGTATCTTCGAGAAGCTGGGCTATCGCGTCGTGAAGCTCGACCGCGCCCAGTTTGCCGGATTGACCAAGAAGAACCTTCGCCGTGGCGACTGGCGTTTCCTCACCGAGAAGGAGGTGGAGATGCTCCGCAACGGTATGTATGAATAGTAAATAATAGGTATCATGTCTAAAAGAACTAAAGTCGTCGATGCCCTCCGGAGCACCGACTATGGCAAAGAGATCACTGTCAAGGGATGGGTGCGGTCGCACCGCAGTAGCAAGGCTGTCGACTTCATCGCCCTCAATGACGGTTCAACCATCAAGAATATCCAGGTCGTCGTAGACCCGGCCAAGATCAGCGAGGACGAGCTCAAGAGCATCACCACTGGTGCTTGCATCCGCGCCACGGGTCTGCTTGTCGAGAGCCAGGGCAAGGGCCAGGCTTGCGAGATTCAGGCTGGTGAGATCGAGATCTACGGTCTCTGTCCCTCCGACTATCCCATGCAGAAGAAAGGCCAGAGCTTTGAGTACATGCGCCAGTATGCACACCTCCGCCTGCGCACCAACACGTTTGGCGCCGTCTTCCGCATCCGCCACAACATGGCCATCGCCATCCACAAGTACTTCCATGAGCACGGCTTCTACTACTTCAACGCTCCGCTCATCACGGCCAGCGACTGTGAGGGAGCCGGCGAGATGTTCCAGGTGACCACGCTCGACCTCGACCGTGTGGCCAAGAGCGGCAAGGTGGAGTATGACAAGGACTTCTTCGGCAAGAAGACCAACCTCACCGTCTCCGGACAGCTCGAGGGTGAGCTCGGCGCCACGGCGCTGGGTGCCATCTACACCTTCGGACCGACGTTCCGCGCCGAGAACAGCAACACGCCTCGCCACCTCGCCGAGTTCTGGATGGTGGAGCCTGAGGTGGCCTTCATGGACAAGGATGAGCTGATGGACCTCGAGGAGGACTTCATCAAGTACTGTGTGCAGTGGGCTTTGGACAACTGCAAGGACGACCTTGAGTTCCTCAACAAGATGGTCGACAAGACCCTCTTGCAGACCCTGGAGGGTGTGGTCAAGGAGAGCTTTGTGCGCCTGCCCTACACCGAGGGCATCAAGATCCTGCAGAAGGCTGCCGAGGATGGCCACAAGTTTGAGTTCCCCATCACGGGTTGGGGCATGGACCTGGCCAGCGAGCACGAGCGCTACCTCGTCGAGGAGCACTTCAAGCGTCCTGTCATCATGACCGACTATCCTGCAGAGATCAAGTCGTTCTACATGAAGAAGAACCCCGACGGCAAGACCATGCAGGGCACCGACGTGCTCTTCCCCCGCATTGGCGAGATCATCGGTGGCTCGGTGCGTGAGGAGAGCTACGAGAAGTTGCTCGGCGAGATCGAGCATCGTGGCATGCGTGAGCAGACCTACGACTGGTATCTCGACACGCGCAAGTATGGCTCATGCCCCCACGCCGGTTTCGGCCTGGGCTTCGAGCGCCTCATCCTCTTTGTCACCGGCATGCAGAACATCCGCGACGTCATTCCTTTCCCGCGCACACCGAAGAACGCCGAGTTCTAAGCGTTGCGCCTGACGGGCCATCAATAAGCAAGCCCCGCTTCATCCTCTTTCCTGGAGGACGAAGCGGGGCTTGTCGTTTGTTGGTTGGAGCCGTTGCTTACCTGTGCTGTTTCCTTACTTGCGCTTGCCGGGTGTGCAGCCCTGTGGCACGCGCCTTGGTGTGTTGGGCTGGGCGGGTGCGAGCGTCAGGCCGTCGTCGGCCAGGGTGATGAGGCGCTTCTTGTAGAGGTCGCCCACGGCACGTTTAAACACCTTCTTGCTCACCTGGAATGTCTGCTTGATGTCCTCAGGCGAACTGTTGTCGCTCAGCGGGCAGTGGCCGTCGTGGTCGCGCAGCCATTGCAGCAGCGTCTTGGAGAAGTCCATGGTCTGGCGGCGGCCCGTGAGTTGCAGGCTGATGTCCATCTTGCCGTCGGGGCGCAGGTTGAGCAGGTAGCCCGTCAGGCGGTCGCCCGTGTGGATGGGCTGGAAGATCTGGTCCTTGTAGATGAGGCCACCGTATTGGTTGTCAACGATGACCTTGAAGCCCAGGTCGGTCTTCTGCCACACCAGGAGCTGCAGAGGCTTGTTCGACTCCACGCCCTTCGAGTTGCCGTCGGCCGTGGGCTGGCTGGCCGTGGGGAAGTCTTCGGGGCGCGGCAGGCTCAAGTACTTGTCGACCTTGGCCGAGGCCACGATGCGGTAGCTCTCCTCGTCGATGTGTATGTAGACGATGTAGTACTCTCCAATCTCCATGTGGCGCTTCTGCTCATGGAAGGGGCAGAAGACGTTTTTCATCAGTCCCCAGTCGAGGAAAGCACCGTACTCGTTGACCCAGGTGCATTTCAGATAGGCAAAGTCGCCCACCTTGGCCAGTGGTTGCTCGGTGGTGGCGATGAGGCGCTCGTCTTGGTCGAGATAGACGAAGCAGGTCACCTGGTCGCCTTCGTGCACGCCCTCAGGCACATATTTGGATGGCATGAGAATCTCGCCCTCGGCTCCCCCGTCGAGGAAGATGCCGAAGGTCTCCTTTCCTCCGAACGCGTGTGGGTTGGGGCGCTCGGCCAGTCGGGTCATCGTGAGTGTGTTGTAATCTCCTATTTTGATGGTGTTCATATGGTGGGTGTTGAGGGGTTGTCGGTAGATGTTGTCTCGTTCTCGGGCAGGAGCAGGCCGTCCTTCATATGGATGGTGCGGTCGGTGATGGCCGCCAGTTGCTCATCGTGGGTGACGATGACGAATGTCTGTCCGAACTTGTCGCGCAGGTCGAAGAACAGTTGGTGCAGTTCGGCCTTGTTCTTCGTGTCGAGGCTGCCCGATGGCTCGTCGGCCAGGATGACGGCCGGCTCGTTGACCAGGGCGCGAGCCACGGCCACGCGTTGCTTCTCGCCGCCCGACAGTTCGTTGGGCTTGTGTCCGGCGCGGTCGGCCAGTCCCAGGAATTGCAGCAGCTCCTCGGCGCGTTCCTTGGCCTCGCTGCGCCCTTTGCCAGCGATGAAGGCGGGGATCATGATGTTCTCCAAGGCCGTGAACTCAGGCAACAGTTGGTGAAACTGGAAGACGAAGCCGATGTGCCGGTTGCGGAAGTCAGAGAGTTTGTTGGTCGACAACTTCGACACGTTGATGCCGTCGACGGTCACCGTGCCGCTGTCGGGGCGGTCGAGCGTGCCGATGATTTGCAGCAGAGTGGTCTTGCCGGCGCCTGATGGCCCCACGATCGACACGATCTCGCCCTTGTCGATGTGCAGGTCGATGCCCTTGAGCACCTGCAGGCTTCCGAATGATTTGGTGATACCTTGAATGTTTATCATAAGAATGAGTCTTTTCGTCCGGTGATGGCGGTGGGTGTTGCCACCTGGGATGTGTTTATTTCTTGAACCAATGCTTGTGGTCTTGCAGCCAGTTGCTGATGGCCTCATAGGCCGATTGCTCCTCCGTGTGTTGCGGCTGTGCGAAGGTCATGGTGGTCTTGTCGTCGCCAAACTGGTCGGGGAAGATGATCATGAGGTTCTTGCCTGTGAAGTACTTGGTGATCTCCTCAGGCAGTTTCTCCTGTGCGTTCTTGTACGACACGGTGCCCTTTCGTGCCGTGACGACCACGAAGAGGTGGTCCTCCTGTATGGTGCTGGCCAGTTTGGGCATCTCGTTCCAGTGCTCCATCGTCACATATTCGGCGCGCATCTCCGGGTGGTTGTTGCGCACAAACTCGCTGATCATCGCCAGGGTGTCGCCCCGTCCGTGAAAGAGGATGCGGCACTCCAGGTTCTCCGTCAGTCGGGCCAGTCGCTCCAGCCAGCGGTAGAAGCCCGGCTCATACTGAGCGCGTGAGGGCACCGCCACCTCGATGCGGCGCAGGGTGGACAGCGGATGGTGCAGGCGCGCCATGATGATCTGGCGGTTGAGGCCGTTGAAGAGGCTTTGGTGGAACTGTCCCCAGAACTTCGGCGACACGTTGGCGTGCATGTGCATGCCGATGATGATCTCCGAGGCTTGGAACTCCTTGAAGGCGTGCTTGATGCCATTGGCGATGTTGGCGGCCACACGCACCTGCGTTTGCAGCTTCACGTCGGAGCCGGCGGCATACTGTGTGACTTGCTCGAGCAGCCGGCGCCCCTGTTCTTGGTTGGCCCGCATGTTCTCGTCGTCATAGACCACGTTGAGCGCCATGATGCCTTGGTTGGCCTTGGCGTTGCGCATCATGATGGCCATGGCAATGAGCTCATTGGCATATTCGGGATATTTCACGGGCACGAGGATGCGCTCCTCGTCTTGTTTCTCCTCGTTGAGGGCCACGTCCTTGTCGCGCAGGATGATGCGCTGGGCCGACCATTCGGTCACGATCGACGAGATGACGCAGGTGAAGAGGATCATGATGACCACGCCGTTGAGCATGCCCTCGTCGACGAGGGGGTGCCCCTGGGCGTCCTTCAGGGTCATGCCCACCATGACCATGGCGATGGCACCTGCCGCGTGGGCCGATGTCAAGCCAAACATCATGTGGCCCGACGAGACGGGCAGGCGAAACAGCGTGCACGCCAGGTGGGCCGCCACGGCCTTGCCCAGGGTGCCGAAGACCACGATGCAGCACACCACCCAGATGATGTTGCCGCCGGCAAAGAGCAGCCTGAGGTTGATGAGCATGCCCACGCCGATGAGGAAATAAGGGATGAAAAGTGCGTTGCCGATGAACTCAATGCGGTTCATCAGGGGTGACACATGGGGTATGTAGCGGTTGAGGATGATGCCGGCGAAGAAGGCTCCGAAGATGCCCTCGAGGCCCACCAGGTCGGCCAGGGCCGCGCAGAGGAAGAGCATGGCCATGACAAAGATGAACTGCATCACGGCATCGCTGTAGCGCCTGAGAAACCAGCGCGTCAGGCGGGGCACCACAAAGATGAGTCCGGCGCAATAGGCTGCGAACTTCACGGTGAACCATAGCCAGAACAGGGGCGATCCACCGCCCTCGTGGGCCGACACGATGGCGGCCACGATGATGAGCGAGATGAGCAGGCTGAGCATCGTGGATCCCACGCTGAGCGTCACGCTGGGCTTGCGTTGCAGGCCGTAGCGGGCCACGATGGGGTAGGAGACCAGGGTGTTGGATGCCATGATGCACCCCAGCAACAGGGCGGCCGCGGCGCTGTAGTCCAGCAGGCTGATGCCCATGAAATAGGTCATGGCAAAGGGAATGAGACACGTGAGCAGACCGAAGACCACGATGCGGTACTTGTGTTTCTTCACGCCGTCCATGTCCATCTCCAGCGAGGCGAGGAACATGATGTAATAGAGGCCCACGCGCCCAAACAGTTCAAACGAGGCGTCGCGTTGCAAGATGTTGAGCCCATACTGTCCGATGAGCACGCCTGCCAGCACCATGCCGATGATGTGCGGTATGCGCAACTTGCCCATGATGATGGGAGCGAAGAGAATGATCAGCAACACCACAAAGAAGATGAGTGTGGGGTCGGTGATGGGGAAGTATGAGGCTATGTTTGGCATGCCGTGGAATGTACCTTTGTTGTTGCATGCAAAGTTAATGATTTTTTCCGAAAGTCGGTGTCCTTGAAGGGCGAAAGTCGTGTCCTTGAAGGGCGAAAGTCATCAGCCCGATGTGCGAAAGTGGTGTTGCGGACGGCCCAAAAACGAGCGTCGCATGACCAGACGGGGCACAAGCGATGCCCATCCAGTCATGCGACGCCTATGTTGCACGCAGTCTGCGGTCAGAACTTCACCTTGTAGCTCAGTCCCAGGATGTGCATGTTGCGGCTTTCGCTGTCGTCGTCATCCTTGCAGTTGTCTTGATAGCGGTAGTAGATGCCGAGCTTCTGTCCCTTGATGAAGGTCCAGTCGAGTCCGACGGTGTAGCGCACTTTCTCCACGCTCCATCCGTTGTAGAGCTCCACGTTGGCGTAGGGCTCCACGTCGAGGCCTTTCTTGTCGTACGACACCTGCAGGCGGCTTCTCAGCACGTTCTTGCCCTTGCCGCTGTAGGTCTTCTGCTTGCCGTCCCAGTCATCGTCGTCGAAGTCGTAGCGCTGTGCGATGGTCTTCTCCGGCCGGTAGGTGTACTGCCAGCGTTCGCGCAGGTCCACTTTCCAGTCGCCGAAGCCGACGCCGCCCATGAGGTCGACGTTGAAGCGGTGGCGCGGTCCCCAGTAAGAGGCATACTTGTTCACCTTGCCATAGTTGGCCTTGGCCGGGTCCTCATTATGGTAGGTGTATTTGTCTACGTGATTGTAGAGGAATGTGTATCCCACGCCGGCCTTCAGCCACTTCGTGATCTTGTATTCTCCGGCGAGTCCCACCGACCAGCGGCTGTTCTGGCTGAGGTTGTCGGCGGTGCGATACTCCGCCTCCAGCTCCACGCTGGCTTTCTTCGATAGTTTCTTTTCAGCCGAGATGTCGGTCCATACGCCGAAGTCGTCGCTGGTCTTGGGTTGCCTTTGTGCCGATGCCATCAGTGGCAAGGCCAGGAAGGCCAGGGTGAGTAGTGCTTTTGTTGTTTGCATGCTGTTGCGTGTTGAGGGGGTTGGTTGACCGTGTGGTTTCAGGAGGCAAACTGCTTGCGGTCCTCGTTGTTCAGGCGGATCTTCTGGTCGAGGTCGCCGTCGCTCGACGAGGCGGTGTAGTAGACCTTGAGCATGGCCATGTCGCGCAGGAAGTCGACGCTGCCCACCTCCACGCGCAGGATGTGGATGCCCAGTCGCTTGGTGAGGTCGGCCATGAGCTCCTCGTGCTTGTCGGGCGTGATGAGGTCTATGCGGTCATACTGCACCAGTTTGGCGGGTTCTTGCTTGAGTCGGGCCTCACTGATCCAGATGCACAGGATGACGATGATGTTGGTGGCGATGAGCTCCACGACGCTCACGCTGTTGGCGATGGCGTTGACCACCGACAGGGCGATGATGACAAACATGTAGGTCATCTCCCTGACAGGCATGGCGTCGGTGCGGTATCGCATGATGGAGAAGATGCCGAAGAGGCCGATGCCGATGCCGATGCTGGTCTTGGCCTTGAGGTCTTCGAGGACGAAGATCATGAAGTAGACCAGGAAGAAGATGGCCACGCTCATGAGCATGAACGAGAAGTAGAAGTCGCGCCGGTGGCTCTTCTTGTAGTAGAGACGGTCGACAATGACCCATGAGACGATCATCAGGATGACAAACCGGACGATCATCAGGGGAAAGTCGGGTGAGAAGGTAAAATTGAAGATATTCATGTTAAGGTTTGTTTGTTCTTTATGAGGTGTTGTTGGGTGTCATTGGGCCATCATCTTCGCGATCATCCTCAGGCGAGGCTTGATGCGGTTGCGTCGGAGCGTGTCGTCGGTGAGCGCCGACCCGATGAGATATTTGCTGAAGCCCATGGGCTTGATGCCCAGTTGCATGAGCGACTTGAGGATGGGGCTTGGTTGCAGGCCGTCGCGCTTGAGCTCCACGATGACGATGTTGCCCATGTCTTGGTGGCGCCCGTTGGTGATGTTGTCAAACTCCAGGTCGAAGTCGATGGTGAGCCGCTCCGTCTTCAGTTTGTTGACCAGCGTCACGCGGTTGAAGTGGTTCTCCACCTTCTCGGTGAGCAGTGCCGGGTCGTAGCCCAGGTTGGTGGCCAGGAAGTCGTCGTAGAGTTGCGACGCCTGTCCTTGCGGTGTGAACACGATGTCGTGTTGCGGGCAGCGAGGGTCGAAGTCGTGCATGGTGACCCGCTTCTTGCCCGTTCGCCCGTGGTTGTTCTTGGTCTTCACCTCCAGGAAGTTGAGTCCCGAGTTGACATACGACCGTATGCGCAACTTCTGCCTGTTGGTGTGTCCCGTTTCGTGCCGGCGATACATGGCGCAGTCGGGCGTGTCGAAGTAGACCGTGTAATAAGGAGATATGCGTTCGCCATGGATGTCCTGCACGCGATAGTCGTCTTGCGCCAACAGCAAGAGCTGGCGCAGCACGGGCTTTGTGGTGACGAACTTCGTGTCCGTACGGTTCATCAACCGTATGCCGCTCATTTCGTCGAGCGTGATCGGGTCGTAGTGGCTTAGGATATCGATCATCTGTAACGGTTTTTAGTTCTATGTTACAAAGTTAATACAAAATGCGATATGCGACAAGCGAAACGACGGAAAATGTTGTGGAAATGTTGTAGATTGTGGAATGATGCAGTTTTCTTGCAAGCCCTGGCTGGCGACGGAGCGCCAAAAGCGAGGAGCCGGTGGGAGCGGGGCGTCTTGCTTCCCTTCTCCCACCGGCTCCGGTGTGTGTGGCGCTCGCAGGCGCTTATTATTTCTTGAGGTCGCCCTTGCTGACGAGATACTCGGCGATCTGCACGGCGTTGAGCGCCGCTCCCTTGCGGATCTGGTCGCCCGTGAGCCACAGGGTGTTGCCGAGGTCGTCGGCCAGGTCCTTGCGGATGCGGCCCACGAACACGTCGTCCTTGCCGGCGCTCTCCAGGGGCATGGGGTATACATAGTTTTGCGGGTCATCGACGACGGTCACGCCGGGTGCCTTCGTGAGGGCCTCGCGGATGGCCTCCACGCTGACGGGCTGCTCCGTCTCAAACCAGACGCTCTCCGAGTGGGAGCGGAGCGAGCTGACGCGGACGCAGGTGGCCGATGTGCGGATGTCGCTGTGCATGATCTTGCGCGTCTCGTTGAACATCTTCATCTCCTCCTTGGTGTAGTCGTTGGGCGTCATCTTGTCGATTTGCGGGATGACGTTGTAGGCCAACTGGTGGGGGAACTTGTTGATGGTCGACACGTGTCCCTCTTCCACCATCTCCTTGTATTGCTGTTCGAGCTCCTTCATGGCGGCGGCTCCTGCGCCCGAAGCGCTCTGGTAGCTGGCGATGTGCACCTTGCGGATGTGCGACAGCTTGTCGATGGGGTTGAGCACCACGACCATCATGATGGTGGTGCAGTTGGGGTTGGCGATGATGCCGCGCGGGCGGTCGAGGGCGTCCTTGGCGTTCACCTCAGGCACCACGAGAGGCACATCCTCGTCCATGCGGAAGGCGCTGGAGTTGTCGATCATCACCGCGCCATACTTGGTGATGGTCTCTGCAAACTCCTTGCTCGTGCCAGCCCCAGCCGATGTCAGGGCGATGTCCACGTCCTTGAAGTCGTCGTTGTGTTGCAGAAGCTTCACCTCGTAGTCTTTTCCACGGAAGTTATACTTGGTGCCTGCGCTGCGCGATGATCCGAACAGCACGAGGTCGTCCAACGGGAAATTGCGCTCTGCGAGGATGCGGAGCAGCTCCTGGCCCACGGCGCCACTGGCACCGACAATAGCTACTTTCATAATCTTTTCCTTTCTCTTATTTGTGATTGTGACTGCAAAATTACAACATTCCTTTCAACAATACACTAAAATCATGGCATTTTTGACAAATTATTAGAAGAAAAGGGCTGCGGAACGCGTTTTTTCTTGCCCGTCAGCCGCGGCGTTTGGCGTATTTTGTTTATTTTTGCAACCAAAACTAATCACTAACAGATGACCTTACGCCATTATCTCTTGTCGTTGTTGCTCCTTGTGAGCCTGTCTTGTCCCCTCGTGTCCAGTGCCCAGACCGTTCCCGTGGTGGGTTGGGATGCGCGTAGCCTCACCGTCGACGGGCACCGCGTGATGCCCGTGATGGGCGAGATCCACTATTCGCGCCTGCCTGCCGACGAGTGGCCCACTGCCATCCGACGCATGCGCGAGGGTGGCGTGACGCTCATTGCCACCTATGTCTTCTGGAACCATGTGGAGGAGGTGGAGGGACAATACGACTGGAGCGGGCAGCGCAACCTGCGCCGCTTCCTGGAGTGTTGCCAGGCCGAGCACATGCCCGTGGTGCTGCGCATCGGGCCGTTCTGCCATGGCGAGGTGCGCTGTGGAGGCATCCCCGACTGGGCGTTGCGCCGTGTCAAGAAGACGCGCGTGGAGAGTGATGAGTGGCTGACGCTCGTCGCGGCCCTCTATCGCCAGATCTTCACCCAGGTGCAAGGCCTGCAGTGGAAGGACGGCGGCCCCGTGGTGGGTTGCCAGTTTGACAATGAGTATCGCGGGCGCGCCAGTTACCTGCTGGCACTGAAGCGGATAGCCACCACCATCGGCTTCGACCTGCCGCTCTATACCCGCACGGGATGGCCCGAACTGAGCACCCCCGTGCCCTACGGCGAGCTGTTGCCCCTCTATGGCGACTATGCCGACGGCTTCTGGGAGCGCAGCCTCAAGCCCGCCGCTGGCAACTACTGGCGTGCCTTCTTCTTCCAGCCCGGGCGCGACCACCAGGCCATCGCCACCGACCAACTGACCTACTCCGACCAGCAGGCGCCCGCCCAGCCACAGGCCTATCCTTACTTCACCTGCGAACTCGGTGGAGGCATGATGACGGCCTATCATCGCCGGCCCTACATGTATGCCGACGATGCCTATGCCCTGGCCGTGGTGAAACTCGGCTCGGGCAGCAACCTCCTGGGCTACTACATGTATCATGGGGGCACCAATCCCGACGGCAAGCTGACCACGCTCAATGAGAACCAGCGTACGCCGGCCACCAACCACAACGACATGCCCGTGAAGACCTACGACTTCCAGGCGCCGCTGGGCGAGTTTGGCCAGCGCGGCGACACCTATTACCGCCTGCGCCCCCTCCATCTCTTCATGCGCGACTTCGGCGAGCAGCTGGCGCCGATGGACGCCCGCTTTCCAGTCACGCCCGCTCCCCGGCAGGGCGACGACAGCTACCTGCGCTACAGCCTGCGCCTCTCGGCCGACGGGCAGAGCGGATTCGTGTTCTTCAACAACTATGAGCGCTTGCAACCACTCACCGCCAAGCGCGGCGTGCGCTTCGAGGGCGTGCCGACAGGCTGTTTCCCCCATGCACTCACCATCCCGGCAGGAGCCATCGGCGTCTTGCCCGTGGGCGTGTCGGGCCTGCGCTGGGCCACGGCCCAGCTGGTGGCCCAGCGCGACGGCAAGGTCTATCTCATGCAGATCGACGGCCTGCCCGCCGACCTGGCCTTCGCCGACGGCAAGGTGATGCGCCGCGTGAAGCCGCTTGGCCTCCGTCGGCCCGTCCACAAGAACTATTACCTGCTGACGCGCCATGAGGCAGAGCGCCTCTTCCTGGCCGCTGAGCCTGCGGTGGCCGCTGAGCCTGTGCTATATAATAAGGTGAAGGTCGCCGGCCCGCTGCGCACCATCGAGAAGGGCGTGCAAGGCGTGGCCATGGAGCCGACCGATGCCGACTTCCTCCAGGCCGCCGTCTACGACATCACCCTCCCCGCCGACCGCCAGCGACTGCTCGACATCGACTATCGGGGCGACTGCGCGCGGCTCTATGCCGACGGCAAGCTCGTGGCCGACAACTTCTACAATGGCCGCCACTTCCAGTATGGCCTGTGGCGCCTGCCCGAGGGCACCAAGCACCTGGAGCTGCGCATCCTGCCCCTTGAGGCCCATGAGCCCGTCTACCTGCCCCAGGAGGCCGACGCCACGCCGGGCGAGGCAGTAGGCGCCATGCGCCTGTTGGCACCATAGCCATCGGCAGGCCTGCAAAGCAAAGCTGCGATAAGCCGTCGGGTGGCATTTCGCCCGACCGCTTATCGCAGCTTTGTTTTGCATTTGCTTTTAATTTAGTCTTTCAGACACCCAATAGGCACCACATACACACCATCCTCACGCCGTATGGCATACTTTGTGGTGCCCGTAAGTATCATGAGGAATGATGGTGCTCTCATCTTTGTGGTGTCTATTTTAGAAGCAAGGAGTTTCAGGTTCTTCGCTCCCTCCTCTATATTTTTCTCACCACCTAATTTTATTTCTATCAGTCCATAACTGCCATTCCTCAGATGCAAGACGGCATCACACTTCAAGCCTTTACTGTCACGATAGTGATAGATGGAACCTTCCAGTGCATCGGCATATACTCTTAAGTCTCTGACACACATCGACTCGAAGAATAATCCCATCGTGCTAAGGTCGTTTATGAGGTCGTTAGGACCGACACCTAATGCGGCAACTCCAATGGACGGATCTGAGAAATATCGAGTTTCCGAACTTCTTATTGCAGTCTTGCTCCGCAAGTTCGGATTCCATGCCGGAGAATCCTCCAATACAAATATCTTTTTCAATGCCTCTATATATGAGGCTATTGTAAGGCGGTTTGCTGAGACGGCATCATTGTTCTCAATATCCGCACAAATGGTGTTGACAGATATTTGTGCACATTGGTTTCTTGCTATAGAACGCAGTATTCTTTTTGTTCGCTCTGCATCACGTCGCACATTGTCAACACGGGATATGTCGTTATTGACAACAGCCTCATAATATCTGTATGCCATGTCCAGTGCCACTTCTTTATTTATGGTAGTGGCTCTTGGCCAACCTCCACGGCAAATGAGCCACGCAATGGAGTCTATATTAAGTTTGTTTGTGCCGAAAATATCTGCATTAGGGTTACTGAACAAGTCATTCAAACTGACCTCACCAGTCGACTCTCCCGACTCGTAGAGACTCATGGTTCTCATTGTCAGCCATGCAAACCTGCCAGTACCTGAATGGTGTATCTTCTTTGTATCAGCAGGAACGGCAGAACCTGTGAATATAAACTGTCCTTCTCCATCTCTGTGGTCAACCTCAAATCGGGCGGCATCCCAAAGTTGTGGAGCAAGCTGCCATTCGTCTATCAGACGTGGTGTCGCACCCGCAAGAAGTTTCTTTGGTGAAAGACTTGCCAACTCTACATTTTGCTCCATGTACTCAGGATCGTCCATATACACGACGCTTTTAGCCTGTTGTTCGGCTGTCGTCGTCTTGCCGCACCACTTCGGACCCTGTATAAGAACTGCGCCCACTCCCATAAGTCTGCGACTTAACATCTTGTCAGCTATGCGAGGCCTGTATTGTTTCATGTCCTTTGTCATTTTGATTACGAATGCAAAGTTAGCAAAAAATCATTGGAAAAGAACAGCCTTGAGTATAAAACTATACCAAATGTCCCACTTTTATTATACCATTTGTTCTTTTATTACTATACCAAATGTCCCAATTCTATTATACCATTTGTTCTTTTGTAGGTATAAAGGGCATCCATCCTGTCTTGTTCAAGAACTTAGGATATGGCTTGTAGAATCCATCCAACAATTCGGCAGAGAAAGAACGAAAAAAGCGATATGAGGATTTTGCTTGGAAATTCTCATATCGCTTATGTTCATTGTGTTAGGCCGTAAAGGTCAAGCACAGGGTGCGATCAATGCTCGTCCTTCTTCAGTTGGAAGTCGGTGGCCGAGAACCAGGTGCCGTCGAAGTGGCTCTTGGTGAGACTCGGCATGGTGGTCACGCCATACCTGATGCGGCCCGTGGCAGTCTTGATGCCCTTGATCTCCACCTTGCACCATCCGTATCCATTGCCGTCGTTGGCCTCGGCAATCTTGGTGAGCAGGCGTGCCGGGTGGTCGCCCGCCACCTGGGTGGCCTCCTTGGCCTCCTGCCACAGGGTGCCGCCGGTGTTGCCCTCGGCCGGTATCTCGACCAGGTATTTCTTGCCGTCGGCGAGGGCATAGATGAAGGCGCCGGGACCGTCGGAGCGCACAATGGCCGTCAGCGTGTAGGTGCCTCTCTCCAGGGCGCTGTCGGTGCGCTCGGCGCGATAGAGCTGTTGGCCGCCATCGTCGTAGCAGTCGAGGTAGCGGCGGTCGCTGTTGCCCGTGTAGTATTCGCCCGAGGCCGTGTAGCGGTCGTTGCAGTTTTCCACGCCCAGGAGCGTCCAGCCGTTGCTCTTGAGGTAGTCCCAGTCGCTGTCGTTGATGAAGATGCCGTTGTGGGTGTTGCTCTGTCGCCAGAGTTCGTTTTGGCGCTGGTTTCTCAGGTGCATCTGGTTCTCCAGGTTGGTGAAGATGATGGTGCCGCAGGTCATCGCTCCCGTGAGCGAGGCCACGAGCAGCAGGGCCAAGGCCAGGCGGCTGGCGCCCGAGAGGCTGAGCTCAGGATTGTTGCGCGAGCGGATGCTGCTGGTCAGCCCGAAGACGATGAGGCCGATAAACAGGACCAGGCTCACCAGGCCAATGGTGCCCACCCAGGGATGCTCCATCCAGGTGAAGGCGATGCCCGCGTCGTCGAAGATGGCCAGTGTGGGCACGAAGAGCAGCAACAGCAGCATCACCAGCAGCCACAGGCACCCCATGATCACCCCGATGGCCGTCAGCCACATCACCAGTTTCACGCCGAAGAGGATCATCTCGCCCACGGCCGAGAGGCATCCGCCGTTCTGTCGGGGTTGCGGCTGCGCCTGGTTGACGCTGTCGGCCGTCACCTCCTCGGCAATGTTTTGCGGGTTCACGTCGCGTCCGTTCATGCGCAGGCGGTCTTCAGGACTGTAGGCAGGCGGCAGCGTGATGGCCAGGATGAGGTAGGCCACGACCCAGTAGAACAAGATGTGGGGCAGGTGGCAGCAGGCCAATACCAGCGGTATGACGATGGCCGCGAGGCGCCACCAGGTGATGTCGCCGCCATAGTATCGGGCCAGGCCCGCCATGACACCCGCCACCTTCTTGTTGTCGGTGTCGCGGTAGAGGCGCTTTCCCGGTCGGAGGAACACCCGCTTCAGCTGGTCGAACACCGATGAGACGCCGTCGGCCTTGTCCGGGCCCTGCGTGTCGTCGGTCTCATCGTCGTCGGTGTCGTCCATCTGTTGCGGGTCGCCCATGCGCCCGATGATGTCCTGCACGTCGCTGATGTCGATGGCCGCCTTGCCCGAGGCCACCACCTCGTCGAAGAGTTCGGCGATGCGCGCCTCGATGTCGTCCACAATCTCGTGGCCGCCCTCCTTGCTGGCAAAGTAGTTGCGGAGCGAGTCCTCATATTGTTTCAGCAGGTCGTAGGCGTCCTCGTCGATGGCATAGAGCCGTCCCTGCATGTTGATGGTGATGTTCTTTTTCATGGTTAGAGATTTTGCTTGTGTTTGTTCTTCAGGTAGTTCACGGTGTTGGCGATCTCGTCCCAGGCCTCGTCGAGCTCGTGCAGCGTCTGGCGTCCCAGGTCGGTCAGTTCATAATACTTGCGTGGAGGCCCTTGTCGGCTCTCCTCCCAGTGGTATTGCAGCACACCCTCGTTTTTCAGGCGACTGAGCAGCGGGTAGACCGTGCCTTCCACCACGAGCAGTTCGGCCTCCTTGAGCGATCGGATCACGTCGGAGGTGTAGGCCGGCTGTCCGTCGAGCAGCAGCAGGATGCAGTATTCGAGCATTCCCTTGCGCATCTGCGATTTGGAGTTGTCTTTCTTCATGTCCGTTTGGCGTTTAGAATGATTTCACGGTGCAAATATAGTGGAAAGTTACGTACCTTGCAACACAAAGTACCTGTTTTCTTATCAATTTAATATTTGTTTGCACTTCGAAACATTATTAAACGCGCTGGCTGTGACTGTCACCCTGCATTTGCGTTTCCAGTGATTGCCAGTCGATTTCGTGGGTCATCAGGCATTTGGAGTGGGTGACGTGGGACGCATCACCGACTATAGTTTCATTCAAGTTTAAGATTTAGGAAGACGGGCTGAAAGCCCAGTAAGTACATAGCCCAGGGCAAGCGAAGCGGCGCCCTGGGTAGGAGCGACCTATGTAATTACGTCCTGAAAGGACAAAAGTATAATCATTGATGGGCTGTTGTCTGCGGTCAAACGTTGGCGACTACACTTTTGCCCCTACAGGGCGTAAGCACACGCCCGCCATCCCAACCCAGGGTGCCGCTTCGCTTGCCCTGGGCTAGGAAATCACTGGGCTTTCAGCCCGCGCAAGCGGCAGAGTCGAGCGCAGCCCGCACTGGACAAATCAAAAGTAGCCTGTCAAGGCAAATCCGATACTTTAGTAGTTTAATCTGTTAGTGATTGCGTAATCGGGGGTAACCTGGTTTACATTCCACTTTGCGTTTTTGTCTTGAAAATTCTGAAAAATCCAGCACTTCTGGACTGCACCTTCTAGAGAAAAATAAATGGCTTTTGTCCGATTAAATTTCGTTAAAAGTCTTAATGGTGGTTAATTTGTATGAAATTGTTCGGCGAAAGAGGCCTAATCGAGTTGCGATAGATATCGAATCGAGACTCGATAGATATCTTATCGAGACTCGATAGATGCCTAACGGAGACTCGATAAGATATCTATCGCAAAACTCTG
>JBNMMB010000027.1:0-37533 GCA_050875105.1 Prevotella sp.
AAACAGGCACCTGGCGACTGCACCTTCTAGAGAAAAACAAATTGGCTTTGTCCGATTAAATTTCGTTAAAAGTCTTAATGTCGGTTAATTTGTATGAAATTGTTCGGCGAAAGAGGCCTAATCGAGTTGCGATAGATATCGAATCGAGACTCGATAGATATCTTATCGAGAGTCGATAGATATCGAATCGAGAGTCGATAAGATATCTATCGCAAAACTATGAGCATGCGCAGAGTTTTCTAAAAGGCATATTTTCACATAACATTCTGACCATTAACTATTTACGCAAAACACGCTCAGAATCGCGTATTTGCGAGCAAAAGTAGGCTTGATTGATTTCAAGCGATTCTGGAGAGACTTTTTGTTCGGATAATTCTGAATTCGACACTGTGCGTTGTTGACAAGAACAGCGACAAGCCGCTCACGCAAAACCAGGGGAATTCCTTTGCATGAAAACGCCCGACTCGGGGTCGCCCCAGGCGGGACAAGTGAAAAAATCATTATTAAGGTGTATTTTTGCTCGTTTTGCCCATGCGATAGTGGTCAAAAAGCAGTATCTTTGCAGAAGATAAGCTGCGGCTCGGCAATTTGAGAGCAAGCTCTCATTGCCTCGCACTTGCATTATCTTTGCAGAAACAAACGAAAGGAAAAGACACATGAGACGATTGTTGACAGCCATCACGCTCCTGGCCCTCACGGCCACAACGGTCATGGCACAGGGGTTTGACAACCTGCCTGACCCCATCGAGGACGTGAACAAGGTGGTGGACAACACCCCCGACTCCATCGCCAAAGCCCTGATGTCGAGACCCGCTCCGGGCTCCACACGCAAGGGCACCAACCCCGTGCTCTTCCTCGTGGGCAACTCCACGATGCGCAACGGCACCAAGGGCGACGGCTCCAACGGACAGTGGGGATGGGGCTACTATGCCAGCCAATACTTCAACGGCAACAAGATCACGGTGGAGAACCAGGCCCTCGGCGGCATGTCGACACGCACCTTCTACCGCAAGCTGTGGCCCGACGTGCGCAAGGCGCTGCGACCCGGCGACTGGGTCATCATCTCCATCGGCCACAACGACAACGGCCCCTTCGACTCCGGACGGGCGCGCGCCGTCATCCCCGGCACGGGCGACGACTCGCTCACGGTGACCATCAAGGAGACGGGCGACCGCGAGGTGGTCTACACCTATGGCGGATACCTGCGCCGCTACATCGCCGAGTGTCGCCAGGCGGGCGCCCACCCCATCCTGATGAGCCTCACGCCACGCGACGACTATGACCCGCAGACGGGCAAGATCGTGCGCAAGCCACAGACGGGCTGGGCGGCACTGGTGGCCGCCGAGGAGGGTGTGCCCTTCGTCGACCTCAACGAGATCAGCGGGCGCAAGCTCGACTCCTACAGCCACTGGAAGGAGAAATACCACTTCTATGGCGACCACATTCACACCAGCTACTGGGGTGCGCAGATGAACGCGCGCTCGGTGGCTGAGGGCATCATGGCCAGCCACAACCCAGCCCTCGCCCCCCTACAGGCCATGATGACGGGCGTGGCGCTGCCGGTGTGGCCCGTCGACCGCAAGAAGGGCAAGCCGGTGGTGTGGATCACCGGCGACTCGACGGTGAAGAACAAGGACAGCGAGCGCGACGGCATGTGGGGATGGGGCGCCCTGGCCGCCACGGTGTTCGACACCACAAAGTGCACACCCTACAACGCCGCCATGGCCGGACGCTCCACACGCTCCTACATCCGCGAGGGGCGCTGGGAGAAGGTCTACAACGCCCTGCAGCCGGGCGACTTCGTGCTCATCGAGTTTGGACACAACGACATCTGCCCCATCGACGACAAGAAGGAGCGTGGCGTCATCCCGGGAACGGGCGACACCTGCCACGTGTATCGCATGGAAAACGGAGGCCGCTACGAACTGGTCTACAGCTTCGGCTGGTACCTGAAGAAGATGATCGACGACACACGCGAGAAGGGGGCCACACCCATCCTCGTGTCGCTCACCACGCGCAACGAGTGGCCCGGCGGCCACGTGGAGCGCCGCAACGACTCCTATGGCAAGTGGTACCGCGAGGTGGTGGCCGACACGGGCTGCGAGTTTGTGGATGCCCACAACCTCATTGCCGACTATCTCGACCGCCACTACAAGGGCAAGGAGAGTGCCGCCGAATATTTCAACCACGACCACACCCACACGTCATACAAGGGCGCCAAGAACAACGCCAAGATGATCGCCAAGGGCATCAAGCTCATCAAGAGCCCGCTGGCCAAATACCTGAAATAACACACCACCGCTTATGATCGATCGCGCTACAGTAGAGAAAATCAAGGAGGCCGCCAACATCGTCGACGTGGTGTCGGAGTTTGTGACCCTACGCAAGTCGGGGGCCAACTACAAGGGCCTGTGTCCCTTCCACAACGAGAAGACGCCGTCGTTCTATGTGTCGCCGGCGCGTGGCACATGCCACTGCTTCGGTTGCGGCAAGGGCGGCAGTCCGGTGACGTTCATCATGGAGCATGAGCAGATGACCTATCCCGAGGCCCTCAGGTGGCTGGCCAACAAGTATCACATCGAGATACACGAACGCGAACTGACCGACCACGAGCGCGAGGAGCAGAGCCTCAGGGAGTCGATGTTCATCGTCAACGAGTGGACGGCCAAATACTTTGAGGACTTGCTCCACGAGCCCGCGGGCGGCGACGACATCGGCATGCGGTATTTCAGGAGCCGCGGCTTCCGCGACGACATCATACGCAAGTTCCGACTGGGCTACGACCTGCCCAACCGCTTCAAGCTCGCCGAGGCCGCCCGCGAACAGGGCTACAAGGCCGAGTTTCTCGTCAAGACGGGCATCTGCTACCAGAACGAGCACGGCGAGCTCATCGACCGCTACGCCGGACGCGTCACCTTCCCATGGGTGGGCGTCAACGGCAAGGTGGTGGGCTTCACGGCCCGCGTGCTCGACGCGCGCACCAAGGGCGTCAACCAGAAATACGTCAACTCGCCCGACAGCGACCTCTTCCACAAGGACCATGAGCTCTACGGCATCTTCCAGGCCAAGAAGGCCATCGCACGCGAAGACCGCGTCTTCATGGTGGAGGGGCAGGCCGACGTCATCGCCATGCACCAGTGTGGACTCGAGAACACGGTGGCCAACTCGGGCACGGCGCTCAGCGTGCACCAGATACACATGCTCCACCGCTTCACCTCCAACATCACGCTCATCTACGACGGCGACGCGGCGGGCATCCACGCGGCGCTCCGAGGCACCGACATGCTGCTCTCCGAGGGCATGAACCTCAACGTGCTGCTGTTGCCGGGCGGACAAGACCCCGACGAGTTTGCACGGTCGCACACGGCGGCCGACTTCCGCCAGTACATCGACGACCACCAGGTGGACTTCATCCAGTTCAAGACCGACCTCATGCTCAAGGACGAGCGCGACCCCAAGAAGCGGGCCGACGCCATCAACTCCATCGTGCAGTCGATCTCGGTGGTGCCCAACCAGATCCTGCGCGACACCTACATCCACGACTGCTCACAGCGCATCGGACTCAACGAGAGCACGCTCATCAACCAGATGAACAACTTCATACGCAACCGGCAGACGGGATCCTCGGCACCCCGGCAGGACGGCGTGCCCGTGGGTCCGCAGCCCGAGCCCCACCACGGGGCCACGACAATGGCCGAGCCGTCGCCCCTGCAACAGGCCTCGAAGGTGAGCATGCTCATCGCGCAACTCGTCATCAGGCATGGCGAGCGCGTCATCATGAATGATGTGGAGGGCGAGGACGGACAGCACTACAGCCTCACCGTGGCGCAATACATCCACTACAACCTCGCGGCCGACCAACTGACGCTGGGCAACGAACTGCTCGACCGGGTGCTGAGCGAGGCTGCCGAGCACAGCGCCGACCCGTCGTTTGCCGCCGAGCCTTACTTCATCAACCACGAGGACATCCGCATCAGCAAACTGGCCACCGACCTGAGCATGGACCGATACCACCTCTCGCAACCCAAGGCC
The DNA here is from genome assembly GCA_050875105.1 of Prevotella sp. Lineage (GTDB taxonomy): Bacteria > Bacteroidota > Bacteroidia > Bacteroidales > Bacteroidaceae > Prevotella. The sequence continues at coordinate 4,033 of JBNMMB010000027.1, forward strand.
GAGGGCCCCGACAATGAGGAGGCGAAGCAGCAGGCCCTGCAAAACGAGACCGACGACCTGCGCAACCGTGCCATACACCTGTTGCTCGACTTCCGCATGGACTATGTGGAGGCGCAGCTCAAGGAGTTGCAGGTGGAGATGAAGACCGTGGGCAACGACATGGAAAAACTCAAGACGCTCATGGAGCGCTACCGCGACATGCAACTGCTGCGCAACCAACTGGCACGGCAACTGGGCAGCAACATCATCGCCTGAGCCCGCAAAAAAACTGATTACAACAACAAACGAATATGTTAGACTTAGCGATCGTCATCATCCTGTGGGCTATTCTCTACATCATAGCCTTCGTCTTCTTGCCCGCATGGCGCAAACGCCACGATGCGGGAAAGGGACTCTATGCGCGGTCGCAAGACGACAACAAGTTGAGCGTGAACTACGCCCTGAAACGCCTCAACTGCAAGGTGAAATGGATGGAGGACCACGGCGACCTCGTGGCACGATACAACTACCAGGGCGGTCACTTCAACATCCGACTGGAGAAGGACTCGCCCTACGTCCGACTGTCATACTTCTATTTCTTCGAGGCGGTACCACACCAGCTGGAACTGGTCAGGGAGGTGTGCAACCAGTGCAACCTCAACACGGAGACCTGCCGCGTCGTCTACACCGTCAACCATGAGACGGCGGTCGTCGACGTGCACATCGTCTGTTCGCTGATGGTCACCGACAGCACCGTGGCCGAGATGCTCGAGCGCGCCATGGGCAACACGTTCAAGTGGCAGAACGTCTTCGTCAGGCGCTTCAACGAACTACTGCCCGACTACGCCAAGACGCCCGAACAAGACATGGAGAAGGAGACGGCCACGCAGGAGCGCGAGCTGTTCATCTTGCGCGAACTGGAGCTGACCCACCAGGAGCCCGACATCGACGGACGCCAGGGGCTGGGCGAGGACTGCCGGCTGGGCCACTTGCTCGCCACGGCCATGGACCTGGCCGACATCGTGCCGGCCCACCTCGCGGTCTACGACGACAAGGAGCACACGGCGCTCGACGACGCCGACGACATCCTCAACTTCGACATCTCACACCCGCTCATCGCCGAGGGTGCCTTCCGCTGCACATCGGCCCTGGCACGACTCGACTTCTACGACCCGAGAGACCCGGTGAAGATGCGCCACCTGACCCTCGACTTCGAACAGGAGGGGGCCACACACGACACGCTCTACTATCGCATCACGCTGTCGCTGGCACCCGTCGTGCCCAGCCGAGGCGTCGAGACGGCCATCAGCGGCGCGCCCAAGCGACAGGTCAGCGTGCTCCTCGGCTACGACCTCACGCCACGTGACGAACGACTGAAGAAGTTCAGGTACCTATGGAAGGAGGCGCAGGCCAAGGCCAACAATGGCGCCGACGGCGAACTGAGCGCCGACGAACAGATGCTCATCGGCCTGCAACAGCCCGAGGTGGGCATCCTGGCCTACAGGGGACACCTGCTCTTCGAACAGAAGAGATACTACGAGGCCATCGGGACGCTGGCGAAGCTCTACGACCTCATCGCCGCAAGGAAGGAGGGACACGAGCGCTTCGGCAAACGGGAACGGCAGACGCTCTACTTCATGCTCGGCGTGTGCTATGGTTGCCTGAGGCAATATGAGAGGGCGCTCTACTACCTGCAACAGACCGACCCGTTTGAGAACCAAGAGGGAACGGAGGCTTATGTCAACTGCCTGGTGAACCAAAAGGACCACCGCGCGCTCAACATCATCGACACGCTCATCAACTTCCTGCACGAGGTGACGCAGCAACAGGACGACGACGAGGACGACGACAGGCCCAAGGCACAGGTCTCTGAGGAACAGGTGGAACCCATCTGCAACTTCCTCTTGCGGCGCAAGGCCTACCTGCTCGTCTCCATCGGGCGCTACGAGGAGGCCGAAAGCCTGCTCAAGAAGATGCTCGACAACCCCAGCAACAGCGACTTTGCGCTCAAGGAACTGGCTTTCATCCAGCGCAACAAGGGGAAGCTGGACGAGGGATAAACCCACGGCGGCTCGCACCCAAAGGCGCCAAGCGACACAACACTACAGAAAAGACAACACACATCTAAAACGCTATAGCTTATGTATTACATAGAAAAACATTTTGAGATCTCGGCCAGCCACCACCTCAACCTGTCGTACGAGAGCAAATGCTCGCGCGTGCATGGACACAACTGGCACGTCACCGTCTACTGCAAGGCGCACGAGCTCAACCAGGACGGCATGGTCGAGGACTTTGGCCACATCAAGCAGCTCATACACGGCAAGCTCGACCACGCCGACCTCAACAGCCTGCTGCCCTTCAACCCCACGGCCGAGAACATCGCACGCTGGATCGTCGACCAACTGCCCACCTGCTACAAGGCAAAGGTGCAGGAGAGCGACGACAACATTGCCATCTACGAAAAGGAGGAATGAGCGAAACCATGAAGACATACCGGGTGAACGACATCTTCTACAGCTTGCAGGGCGAAGGCCACAACACAGGGCGCGCAGCGGTCTTCGTGCGGTTTAGCGGCTGCAACCTGAAATGCTCGTTTTGCGACACCGACTTCGCTTCGTTCGAGCGCCTGACAGGTCCCGACATCGTGGCGCGCATCAAGCCCTTCTGCGCCCGTCTGGCCGTGCTCACGGGCGGCGAGCCCACCCTGCAGGTCACGGCGGAGCTCATCGGCCTGTTCCACCAGGCTGGCTTCGAGGTGGCCATGGAGAGCAACGGCACACACCTGCCACCCGAGGGCCTCGACTGGCTCACCGTGTCGCCCAAGACGCAACCCACCGTCAAGCGGTGCAACGAGCTGAAGGTGCTCTTCGACGAGACGGGGACGGTCGACGACTATGGCGTCGAGGCCGACTACTATTACCTACAGCCCTGCGACGTGGGCGACGCACAACGCAACGCGGCCATCACCAGCCAGTGCGTGGAATACATCAAGCGCCATCCGCGCTGGCGCCTGTCGCTGCAAACGCACAAGTTGATCGGTTTTAAATAATATTAAAATAATAAGGTGGTTATGCTTGAGTACCTTCGCGACATCTGGCTCGTCATCTACGCCCTCATCGTGCTCGGCGTGATGGGACGCATCATCATGGACAACCGCGAACCGGCCAAGACCATGGCATGGGTGCTCGTGCTTTGGTTCCTGCCCCTGTTGGGCATCGTGCTCTATTTCTTCTTCGGACAGAACACGCGCAAGGAACGGCTCGTCAGCCAGCGATCGCTCGACCAGCTCACCAAGCGATCCATGCTCGAGTTTGCGGAACAGAAAGATCTGCGACTGCCCGAGGCCCACCGGCCGCTCATGCAACTCTTCAACAACCAGAGCATGGCCCTGCCCTTCAAGGACAACGTGGTGGACATCTACACCAGCGGCTATGAGTTCTTCCCGGCCCTGCTGCGGGCCATCGGCCAGGCCACCGACCACATCCACCTCAACTCCTACATCTTCTGCGACGACCCTCTGGGGCGCCTCATCGCCGACACCCTCATCGACAAGGCGCGCGAGGGCGTGGAGGTGCGCGTCATCTTCGATGATGTGGCCTGCTGGCGCGTCGACAACGCCTTCTATGAGCGCATGCGCAACGAGGGCATCGAGGTGCACGCCTTCATGCCGGTGAAGTTTCCGGCCTTCACGTCGAAGATGAACTACCGCAACCACCGCAAGCTCTGCGTCGTCGACGGACGGGTGGGCTTCGTGGGCGGCATGAACATCGCCCTGCGCTATGTCAAGGGAACCAAGACACAGCCCTGGCGCGACACCCACCTGCGCGTGGAGGGCGGCGCCGTCTATGGCATCCAGCGCGCCTTCCTGGTCGACTGGTACTTCGTCGACCGCACGCTCGTGAGCGACCGCAAGTACTATCCGCCCCTCAACCCCGCCATCAACAACAACTGCCTGGCCCAGCTCGTCACCAGCAGTCCCATCACGCCGTGGCCCGACATCATGCAGGGCTACGTGCGCATCCTCCTCGAAGCCAAGCGCTACGTCTACATGGAGAGCCCCTACTTCCTGCCCACCGAGCCCATCCTCTTCGCCCTGCGCACGGCGGCGCTCGCCGGCGTGGACGTGCGGCTGATCATCCCACAGAAGAGCGACTCGAAGATCCTCGACTGGTCGACCATCTCCTACGTCATGGAGACGCTCCAGGCCGGCGTGAAGGTCTATCTCTACCAGGCTGGCTTCAACCACTCGAAATTGCTCGTCAGCGACGACAGCATCGCCACGGTGGGCAGCACCAACGTCGACTTCCGCAGTTTCGAGCACAACTTCGAGTCGAACATCTTCTTCTACGATGAGGGCATGGCGCTCCGCCTGAAGCGCGTCTTCCTCGACGACTTGGCCCAGAGCCGACCCATCGAAGAGATGAAACGGGTGGAAAACCGACCCTTCGCCAAGCGACTGGGCGAGAGCCTGCTGCGCCTGCTCAGTCCGCTGCTGTAGCGCCAACCACCCGAAATTTCACATTTTACACAAATTTAATAATCTATCTTTGTGGATATTACGGAAAATTTTCTACCTTTGCACACGATAAATCTTGAACCATTTAAAAGGATTAAAAGATGAAAATAGAAAAGATTCATGCTCGCGAGATCCTCGACTCTCGTGGCAACCCGACTGTGGAAGTGGAAGTAACATTGGAAAATGGTGTCATGGGTCGCGCCAGCGTCCCCTCAGGCGCTTCTACCGGTGAGAACGAGGCTCTCGAGCTTCGCGACGGCGACAAGGGCCGTTTCCTCGGCAAGGGTGTTCTGAAGGCTGTTGCCAATGTCAACGACGTCATCGCTCCCGCCTTGAAGGGTTGGGACGTGTTCGACCAGCGCGGCCTCGACTATAAGATGCTCGAGCTCGACGGCACTCCCACCAAGAGCAAGCTCGGTGCCAACGCCATCCTCGGCGTGTCACTCGCTGCTGCCCACACAGCTGCCGCTGCCCTGCACATGCCTCTCTATCGCTACATCGGCGGTAGCAACAGCTACACCATGCCTATTCCTATGATGAACATCATCAACGGTGGTGCTCACTCTTCTGCTCCTATCGCTTTCCAGGAGTTCATGATCCAGCCTCGTTCTGCAAAGAGCGAGAAGGAGGCCATCCGCTGCGGCGCTGAGGTCTTCCACGCTCTGGGCAAGCTGCTGAAGAAGCGCGGTCTCTCTACCGCTGTAGGTGACGAGGGTGGCTACGCTCCCGCACTCAACGGCATCGACGACGCTCTCGAGAGCATCTGCCAGGCTGTGAAGGACGCTGGCTACGAGCCCGGTAAGGACGTGACCATCGCCATGGACTGCGCTGCTTCTGAGTTCGCTACACAGAAGGACGGCAAGTACTACTACAACTACAAGCAGCTCAACAACGGCATGCCTAAGGATCCCAACGGCAAGGAGCTCGACGACGAGGGCCAGATTGCATTCCTCGAGGAGCTCTGCAACAAGTATCCTATCGCTTCTATCGAGGACGGCCTCGACGAGAACGACTGGGAAGGCTGGCAGAAGCTCACCGCTAAGCTGGGCGACAAGGTTCAGCTCGTCGGTGACGACCTCTTCGTGACCAACACCAAGTTCCTGGAGAAGGGCATCAAGATGCACGCTGCCAACGCTATCCTGATCAAGGTGAACCAGATCGGCTCACTGACCGAGACACTGGAGGCCATCGAGATGGCTCACCGTCACGGTTACAACACTGTCACCTCTCACCGTTCAGGCGAGACTGAGGACACCACCATCGCCGACGTCGCCGTGGCTACCAACAGCGGTCAGATCAAGACTGGTTCTATGAGCCGCACCGACCGTATGGCCAAGTACAACCAGCTCATCCGCATCGAGGAGCAGCTCGGCTCAGAGGCTGTCTATGGCTTCAACCGCCTGGATCGTTCTCTCTAATAGCGTTCATTAGGAACCCTATCATATGGGCCCGCGCAGACCAATGGTCAGCGCGGGCCTTTTTTATTAGTGGGCATGGGGCGAAGCCTAATAGCCTATTATGCATATTATGCCTATTGTGCCCATTGTGCCTATTACGCCCATCTCGCCCCCAAGGTCAAAACTCACAGCACAAATATCATTTCTTCTTGCGCATCCTTGCAGAGATTTTGTAATTTTGCGGCAGATTAAACTAAAAACTGATTCATCATTATGGCAACAAGCATTCTCGATGGGCACGAAGCCCTCAAAAAGGAAATCTACAAGATTGCCGAAGTGGCTGGCTATCTCTGGCAAAACGGATGGGCTGAGCGCAACGGCGGCAACATCACCGTCAACATCACGGAATATGTGGACGACGCCATCAAGGCGCTCCCTGCCATCTCCGAGGTGACGCCCATCGGCGAGACCCTGCCCCACCTGAAAGGGCAATACTTCTTCTGCAAGGGCACAGGCAAGCGCATGCGCGACCTGGCACGCTGGCCGATGGACAACGGCAGCGTGATACGCATCCTCGACGACTGCGCCAGTTATGTCATCATCGCCGACCATGCCGTGAAGCCCACCTCCGAACTGCCCTCCCACCTGGCTGTCCACGACCGCCAGATCGAATTGGGATCGGGCTACAAGGCCACCGTCCACACCCACCCCATCGAACTCGTTGCCATGAGCCACAACGACCATTTCCTGGGCAAGGACGTACTCACAAAGTTGCTATGGAGCATGATCCCCGAGACCAAGGCCTTCTGTCCGCTGGGCCTCGGCGTGGTGCCCTACCAGTTGCCAGGCAGCGTGCGCCTGGCCCACGACACCCTGCACGAGCTCGAAGACTACGACGTGGTGTTGTGGGAGAAGCACGGCGTCTTTGCCAAGGGCAAGGATGTGATGGACGCCTTCGACCAGATCGACGTGCTCTCGAAGAGTGCCAAGATCTATCTCGACTGCAAGGCCATGGGCTATGAGCCCAAGGGCATGAGCGAGGAGCAGATGGCCGAGATGAGCCGTGCCTTCAACCTGCCCCGATAAGCGGCAAGGTGCCCAGACCTAAGACAAAAACAAAAAGCCCCGTGTGAAAGGCTGTCCTGCCAACAGGCCATCAGGCCTGGCGACAAGCGCCTGTTCACACGGGGCTTTTCTTGTTGCGCTTACAGCCGCCTCAGCGGTCAGCGCTTACAGCGGGGTGGTGACAAGGAACGTGCGGATGCACCAATAACTCAAGATGCCAGCCACATATCCCACCACGGCTATCCAACTGATGTGCTTCATATACCAGCCGAACGTGATCTTCTCGAGGCCCATGACCACCACACCGGCCGCCGAGCCGATGATGAGCATGGAGCCACCCACGCCGGCGCAATAAGCCAACAGTTGCCAGAAGATGCCATCGACAGCCATGTCGCCTGTGGGTGCCACGGGATACATGCCCATGCAACCGGCCACCAACGGCACGTTGTCGACGATGCTCGACAGTACGCCGATGATGCCCGTCACCATGTAGTGGTTGCCCGCAAAGGTCTCGTTGAGTCCCTTGCCGAGGGCCGTCAGCACGCCCACTTCCTCCAGACAGGCCACGGCCATGAGGATGCCGAGGAAGAAGAGGATGGTCGTCATGTCGATGTTATGGAGCAGGTTGGCCACACGTTTCTGTGTGCCATCATGGTTCTTGTCGTGTGGCAAGTGGCGATAGAAGGCCTCGGTGGTGGTCCACAGCACGCCCAGCACCAACAGGATGCCCACGAAAGGCGGCAGGTTGGTGAGCGCCTTGAACACCGGCACAAACATCAGGCCGCCCACGCCGATGACAAACACCGCCTTGCGCTGAAGGTTGCTGAAGTCTTGGCCACCCTCAGCCGTCATGGTCGCTGGCACGGTTTCGGGCAAGTTGCCCTTGAGCATATACTGCATGATGACGCCCGGCACCACCATCGACACCAGCGAGGGCACCAGGATCTCGGAGATGACGCCTGCAGCCGTGATCACGCCCTTGTTCCAGAGCATGATGGTCGTCACGTCGCCGATGGGCGAGAATGCGCCACCCGAGTTGGCGGCGATGATGACCAGCGAGGCATAGACGATGCGATCCTTGTGGTCGCGCACCAGTTTGCGCAGGATCATGATCATCACGATACTCGTGGTGAGGTTGTCGAGGATGGCCGAGAGGATGAAGGTCATGAAGGCGATGCGCCACAACAGCGTGCGCTTGCTGTGGGTCTTCATCACCGTGCGCACCCAGTTGAAACCACCATTCTGGTCGACGATCTCCACGATGGTCATCGCGCCCATGAGGAAGAAAAGGGTGGTCGACGTGCCACCGAGGTGCTTCTCGATGACCTCGCTCACCTCGTTGATGAGCTGCTGGCCCGTGGCACCCGGCAGATAACTGCTGGGGTCGATCATGAAGAGCGTCCAGCACACCACAAACATCAGCAAGGCAATGGCGGCCTTGTTCACTTTGGTCACGCTCTCAAGGGCTATGAAGAGATAGCCCACGCAAAACATGACCACAATAGCAATAGTTAAAGATGACATGATTATATGATCTTATGATTATATGTTTCGACCTTTGGCAACTGTTGCCTCAGATGTTGCAAAGATAAAAAGAATTCTCAAATTAATAGGCTTAAATATCAAATTATCATGTCCCTGCAGGGTGAATTGTGTTACCTTTGCAACATCTGAAACCAAAACAACTATCAGCCTTCATTATGGAAACAAGCAAACGCTTCTTCGCCGTTGACCTCGGCGCCACGAGTGGGCGCACCATCCTGGGCTCCCTCAGCCATGGCCAGTTGGCCCTGGAGGAACTGACGCGCTTCGACAACCGGCTCATCGAGGCCAATGGCCACTACTACTGGGACCTGCTCGCCCTCTATTGGGAGATCGTACGGGGACTGCGCCTGGTGCACGACCGCCAGCTCACCGTGCAGAGCATCGGCATCGACACGTGGGGCTGCGACTTCGTCTGTGTGGCCGACGACGGCCAGCTGCTCTCCAACCCCCTGGCCTATCGCGACCCGCACACGGTCCACACGATGGACACCTATTTTAATAAGGTGTTGTCGCGACAGGCGGTCTACGACAAGACGGGCATCCAGTTCATGAACTTCAACTCGCTTTTCCAACTCTACCAGATGCGCCGCGACGGCAATGTGGCGCTGCGCGAGGCATCCAAGGTGCTGTTTATCCCCGATGCCCTGAGCTACCTGCTGACGGGCCAAGCCATCTGCGAGTACACCGTGGCCTCCACCTCACAACTGCTCAATCCCGTCACGGGCGACCTCGACGCCGACCTGTTGCAGAGCGTGGGCCTGCGCCGCGACCAACTGGGCCCCATCACCACGCCCGGCACCACCATCGGCACCCTGACGCCTGAGGTGCAACGGCTGACGGGCCTGGGGGCCATACCGGTCATCGCCGTGGCGGGCCACGACACCGCCTCGGCCGTTGCTGCCGTGCCGGCCAAGGACGAGCACTTCGCCTACCTCAGTTCGGGCACGTGGAGCCTCATGGGCATCGAGTCGCCACACGCCATCATCAACGAGGGCAGTTTCGCCAAGAACTTCACCAACGAGGGCGGCATCGAGGGCACCACACGCTTCCTCAAGAACATCTGCGGCATGTGGATCTATGAGCGTTGCCGACAGGAATGGCCGGAGGCCAAGGGCCTGAGCCACGCCGAACTGCAACGCGAGGCCATGGGGCAAGCGCCCTTCCGCAGTCTCATCAACCCCGACGACCCGCTCTTTGCCAACCCAGAGAGCATGGTGGGGGCCATCCGCGCCTACTGTGAGCGCACCGGACAACCCGTGCCGGAGGGCCACGCCGCCTGTTGCCGTTGCATCTTCGACTCGCTGGCCCTGCGCTATCGACAAGTGTTCACATGGCTGAAGGAGCTGGCCGACTTCGATATCGACGTGCTCCACATCATCGGCGGAGGCTCCAAGAACGAGTATCTCGACCAGTTCACCGCCAACTCCTGTGGCGTGACGGTGCTCGCCGGACCGCAAGAGGGCACCGCCATCGGCAACGTGATGTTGCAGGCCAAGGCCGCCGGCTGCGTGGCCGACATCTGGGAGATGCGCCGCATCATCGCGGGCTCCATCTCGTTGAAACGCTTCGAACCGCAAGACACGGCCATCTGGGACGCCGCCTACGAGCGCTACCTGGGCATCGTCGGCGTCTGAAAAGACAAACATAACAAACCATAAAAACAAGAAACCATGAAATCAGAACAGATCGAAAAAGCTTATGCGCTGGCCAAGGAGCGCTACGCCGCCTTGGGCGTCGACACCGACAAGGCCATCGAAACCCTGGAACACACTCCCATCTCACTGCACTGCTGGCAAGCCGACGACGTGGTCGGCTTCGAGCGCAACGTGGCCGCCTCGGGTGGCATCATGACCACGGGCAACTTCCCGGGCCGCGCCCGCAACATCGACGAGCTGCGCCAAGACATCGACAAGGCCACCTCGCTGCTGGCCGGTCCCATGCGTCTCAACCTGCACGAGACCTACGGTGACTTCGGTGGGAAGTTTGTCGACCGCGACGAGTGTGGTCCCGAGCACTTCCAGAGTTGGATGGAATGGGCCAAGGAGCGCGGCATGAAACTCGACTTCAACTCCACCTCCTTCTCCCACCCCAAGAGCGGAAGCCTGTCGCTGGCCAGTCCCGACAAGGCTGTGCGCGACTTCTGGATTGAGCACACCAAGCGCTGCCGCCGCATCGCCGAGGCCATGGGCCAATACCAGGGCGATCCCTGCATCATGAACATCTGGGTGCACGACGGATCGAAAGACTATACCGTGGAGAAATATCGCTACCGCCAGATCTTCAAGGAGAGCCTCGACGAGATCATGAGCGAGGACCTGCCCCACATGAAGACCTGTCTTGAGGCCAAGCTCTTCGGCATCGGACTGGAGGCCTACACCGTCGGCTCACACGACTTCGTGGCGGGCTATTGCGCACAAAACAAGATGATCTACACTCTCGACACGGGCCACTATGAGCCCACCGAGAACGTGTCTGACGCCGTGTCGGCGCTCCTGCTCTTCGTGCCGGAGCTGATGCTCCACGTGTCGCGCCCCATGCACTGGGACTCCGACCACGTGACGTGCTTCGACGACAACACCCGCAACCTCTTCGCCGAACTGGTGCGCACCGGCCAACTGCACCGCGCCCACATCGGCCTCGACTACTTCGACGCCAGCATCGACCGCCTCGGCGCTTACATCATCGGCACACGCGCCACACAGAAGAGTCTGCTGTCGGCCTTCCTCGAGCCGCTCGACAAGTTGCGCCAGTATGAGGACGAGGGCAAGCTCTTCGAGCGACTGGCACTGATGGAAGAGGCGAAGACGCTGCCCTTCGGTGCGGTCTACGACTACTTCAACCTGAAGAACAATGTGCCCGTGGGCGAGGAGTTCATTCCTGAGATTGAGCGCTACGAGCAAGAGGTGACCTTCAAACGCGCCTGACACCCATGGACATCATCATCGGACTTGTCATCATCGCCATCGGAGCGTTCTGCCAGAGCAGCTGCTACGTGCCCATCAACAAGGTGAAAGACTGGAGCTGGGAGAGCTATTGGCTCGTGCAGGGCGTCTTCGCATGGCTGTTGCTGCCGTTCCTAGGCGCCCTGCTGGCCGTGCCGTCGGGACAGAGCCTGTGGGCGCTCTTCGCCCAGGCGCCGTCGTTCAACGTGTGGATGACGGTGCTCTTCGGCTTCCTGTGGGGCGTGGGCGGCCTTACCTTTGGCCTCTCCATGCGCTATCTGGGCGTGGCCCTCGGCCAGTCGATCGCCCTCGGCACCTGCGCGGCGCTGGGCACGGTCATGGGCCCTGTGCTGCTCAACGTGTTCTTCCCTGAGCTGAACGCCCTCGGCTCGCTCACCGTGGCGGTCATAGCGGGTGTGGTCATCACCCTCGTGGGCATCGCCATCATCGGCATGGCGGGCGCCATGAAGGCCAACTCACTGACCGAGGCGGAGAAGAAGGCGGCCGTCAAGGACTTCAACTTCCCCCTCGGCATCGCCATCGCCCTGCTCTCTGGCTTCATGAGCGGCTGCTTCAACGTAGGCTTGGAGTTTGGCAAGGACATCAACTTCGGCGACCTCACCGACCCGATGTTCCGCACACTGCCAGCCACACTGCTCGTCACGGCGGGTGGCTTCGTGACCAACCTCGCCTACTGTCTCTACCAGAACCAGAAGAACCACTCCTGGGGCGACTATGCCAAAGGCCATGTGTGGGGCAACAACCTCGTGTTCTGCCTATTGGCAGGCGCCCTGTGGTACTCGCAGTTCTTCGGCCTGAGCCTGGGCAAGGGTTTCCTCGCCTCGTCGCCCACGCTGCTCACACTGGCCTTCTGCATCCTCATGGCGCTCAACGTGGTGTTCTCCAATGTGTGGGGCATCGTGCTCCATGAGTGGCGCGGCTGCTCGCGCAAGACCATCGCCGTGCTCCTGGTGGGCATCGTGGTGCTCATTGTGTCATCCTTCGTGCCACAGTTCATCGGATAAGGGAGCAACCTATTCACATGCTTTTCAGGAGGCGGCAACACCCATGTACGTAGGGTGTGGTCGCCTCATGCATTACACGACCAATCAACATATCCTTTCAACATACTGATTATGAAAGCCTTGCAATTACAAGGTTTAGTTACATTGTCTTGAGACAAGTACCCTGTCTTTCTGCCAATTTCCCCCTTCCCAACAAAAAGTCATGATAAATTGGTGTAATGGGCTCATCCTATGGTAGTCAGCTTGGAGGATGGCTTATCGACAATGCCTATGGTAGATAAATAGAAATGTATAAAAACTATAATATGGAGTATTTTTTGAATGCAATACATTATAACATTTGGCGTATTTACATGGAATTGGAGAAAACTATAGGCAAAAATATAGATAAAATGCTGTCTCCTATTCCTAAATACATTTTCACTAAATCTTATAGAAACAAATATTACGAGCATCTTCCAAATGAAAAGAAGAAAGTAGCCTTTTTTTTCCAAAATAAAAAAAGTGGTTATTACATAAGCCTGGCTAATTCTTTGTTTAGCGAACTTTACTCTGGATATTCGTGTTTTATATCTTTTGTCTTTGTAGGCTTTGCCATTAGAGAATCTAAAGAATTTAATTACTGCTTTATCATGGCTCTTTTGGTTATTCCAATAGGATTAGCGTATATCCCCGCCTATAAAGCCGTGTTTGCAAATGATCAATACTTGAAATACTTTAAGCAATTTGAAAAAGAGGATGAAGCATGGCACAAGACATGGAAGCGAAGGACAATAGCTTTTTGTGTGGGTTCTGTCATTACAACGCTATTGGGCATTGCTGCCGCTTTTGCCATTGCTATCTTATAACGTGAACAGATTGTTAAGGAAGTTAGTTGAGGTTGGAACATAGAGGTCATGATCAAGGAATGCCGGCAATACATAGACCCGTGCGGCTACCAGGGTACAGATTTTGGCGCCCTGGTTGCCGATTGCGCCCTGTGGTACTCGCAGTTCATCGACTAACCACAGAGGTTTCTCATACCGGCTTCTCTATCAAGTACTGCAACTGTTCCTATGAGCTTCCCACCGCCATAGGCAACTATTCAGCGCCAGATGCATACCGAAACACGGAGCCTTAGCCGTCACCGATGTCTTCTGTCCACACGACAGTTACCCTTTTTTAACAACCATTATCCATAAAAATGTGGCGTGGGCCCGACCGCTCACGCCACATTTTTTGTATCTTTGCAACTATGAAATCACTACGAGAACTCTATCGCATCGGCAAGGGACCATCGTCGAGCCACACCATGGGCCCACAGAAAGCCGCACAGATATTTGCCAAGCAAAACCAGGACGCACAGTCGTTTCATGTGACGCTCTATGGCAGCCTGGCCGCCACGGGCAAAGGGCACATGACCGACGTGGCCATCGAGGAGGTGCTCCAGCCCATCGCCCCCGTCACCATCGAGTGGAAGCCCACCGTGTTTCTGCCCTATCATCCCAACGGCATGACCTTCAAGGCCAGCCATGGCGACGGTCGGCCAGACACCACATGGACGGTCTACAGCATCGGCGGCGGTGCACTCTCAGAGGGCGACCACCCCACAGGCGTGCTGCCCCCATCGCCCGACATCTACCCGCTGACAAAGTTGAGCGACATACAGAAATGGTGCGACGACCACGGGCGCGCCTATTGGGAGTATGTCAAGGAGTGTGAGGACGACAGCATCTGGGACTACCTGCAAGAGATCTGGGAGGCCATGAAACGCAGCGTGGAACGGGGCATCGACCAGGAGGGCGTGCTCGCCGGACCACTCAACCTGCAACGCAAGGCATCCACCTATTATATTAAGGCCAAGGGCTACCGCCAAAATCTCCAGACGCGAGGCCTGGTGTATGCCTATGCACTGGCCGTGAGCGAGGAGAACGCCTCGGGCGGCACCATCGTCACCGCCCCCACCTGTGGCTCGTGTGGCGTCATGCCGGGTGTGCTCTATCACCTGGCCAAGGGCCACGACTTCACCGACCGCAAGATATTGCACGCGCTCGCCACGGCCGGACTCATCGGCAACATCGTGAAGGAGAACGCCAGCATCTCGGGTGCCGACGTGGGATGCCAGGGAGAGGTGGGCACCGCGTGTGCCATGGCCTCGGCAGCGGCCTGCCAACTCTTCGGCGGCAGTCCGTCGCAGATCGAGTATGCCGCTGAGATGGGCCTCGAACACCACCTCGGCATGACGTGCGACCCTGTGTGCGGACTGGTGCAGATCCCCTGCATCGAGCGCAACGCCTTTGCCGCCACGCGCGCCCTCGACGCCAACCTCTACGCCTCGTTCAGCGACGGCAAGCACCGTGTCAGCTTCGACCGCGTGGTGGCGGTGATGAAACAGACAGGCCACGACCTGCCCTCGCTCTACAAGGAGACGGGCGTCGGCGGACTGGCCGCACAACCCCTGCTCTGACCCCCTCACACACCAAGACCCTCATCATCCAGAAACTCATGCGCAAACTCATATTGCTTCCCTTCCTGCTCGTCGCCGTGCAGGCCATCCTGCTGTCGTGCCGCATGGCGCCCAGCCAGGACAACGGTGACACCGTGGCCGCCAAAGACTTCTATCCGCCCGACACGGCAGCGCTGCGCAGGGCGGCCGCCAAGGACAGTGCCCTGCAACCTGTGAAAGACAGCGCCGACATCTTCATCATCGGACCGGCCTCCACGCGCCATGAGGTGCAACTGCTGAGCTATCCCTCACGACGCGACTCGACGCTCTATGCCAAGAGCCGCCACATCCGCGTGCGGGGCAATGCCGACGTGGGCCATGTGGTGCGCGCGGTGTTCTATGCCACCCCCAAGGGCGACACGCTCGTCTCGCGCATCACCGAGCTGAAGACGGAGACGGCAGGGGCGCAATGACCACCAAGAGCCAGGCGCTAACATTTTTTACGTTCGGTTAGAATATTTTTTCAGAAATCTTGCGTAGGCATGCTTGTTTTTTCACTAACTTTGAAACCAACAAGAACATCATGCTTATGCCTATTCAATCTTTTGAAGAGCTAACCGCTCACCTGAAAAAACAAGGCGTCAGAAAGCGCGTGGCCGTCGTCTGCCCCGACGACGACTCGACACGCCAAGCCCTTGCCACCGCCGAGCGCGAGGGCATCGCCACTCCCCTGCTGTTTCAAGCATCCGACCCCGCCGAGGCGGCCAGCCAAGCCGTGGCTGCTGTGCGCCGTGGTGAGGCCGACGTGCTGATGAAGGGATTTGTCAACACCGACGTGCTGCTCCACGCCTCGCTCAACAAGGAGACGGGCCTGCTGCGCAAGGGGCGCGTCATGACCCACATCGCCGTGGCCCAGATGCCCGGCTACCACAAGTTGCTGCTCTTCACCGATGCAGCCGTCATCCCCTATCCCACCCACGAACAACGAGTGGCACAGGTGGCCTACGTGGCGCAGTTCTGCCACCGCATGGGCATCGAGGAGCCACGCCTGTCGCTCATCCACTGTTCGGAGAAGGTCGACGCCAAGCACTTCCCCTACACCGCTGGCTACGGCCAGATCAAGGAGATGGCCGCCCAGGGCGCTTTCGGTCCCTGCATCGTCGACGGACCACTCGACCTGAAGACCTCGTGCTCACCCCACAGCATGGCCGTGAAGCACATCACCTCGCCCATCGCCGGCGACGCCGACGCCCTCATCTTTCCCGACATCGAGGCCGGCAACCTGTTCTATAAGACCATCACCCTCTTCTGTCAAGCGCGCACCGCCGGTGTGCTGCAGGGCACCGACGTGCCCGTGGTGCTGCCTTCGCGTGGCGACTCGGCAGAGGCCAAATACCTGAGCCTATGCCTCGCGTGCTTGTTGTGAACCCTGGGTCTACCTCGACCAAGATTGCCGTCTTCGACGATCGCCAACCCTTGTTTGTCACCGACATAGCCCACGACTTGCGGGAGCTGCGCCAGTTTCCCACGGTCATGGACCAGTTTGACTTCCGCCGCCAACTGGTGCTCCAGGAGTTGGCGGCCCGCGGCGTGCCCCTGCGCTTCGACGCCGTCATCGGGCGCGGTGGCCTGGCTCGTCCCGTGAAGAGCGGCACCTACCCCGTCACACCCGCCATGATTGCCGAGGAGCGCGCCTGCGAGCATCAGCACGCTTGCGACCTGGGCTGCATCATCGCCTACACCATCGCCCACGACATCCCCGGTTGCCAGGCGTTCATCGCCGATCCCGGCACCACCGACGAGCTTGCGCCCGAGGCGCGCATCAGTGGCTCGCCCCTGTTGCCCCGCATCTGCATCTGGCATGCGCTCAACCAGAAGGCTATCGCCCGTCGCTATGCCCGTGAGCACGGCACCCGCTATGAGGACCTGCGACTCATCATCTGCCACCTGGGCGGAGGCATCTCCATCGCCGCCCACGACCACGGGCAGGCCATCGACGCCAACAACGCCCTCGATGGCGAGGGGCCCTTCTCGCCCGAGCGTGCCGGCTCGCTGCCCGCCGCGGCGCTCATCCGCCTGTGCTTCAGTGGCCAGCTCACCGAGGCCGAACTGCTCAAGCGGGTGGCCGGACGAGCCGGCCTGACCGAGCACCTCGGCACCAACAACATGCAGGAGGTGGTGCGGCGCATCGAGGCGGGCGACGACCACGCGCGCCTCATCGTCGACGCCATGGTGTGGCACACGGCCAAGGCCATCGTCTCCGAGGCCGCCGTGCTCTGCGGACCGCCCGACGCCATCATCCTCACGGGCGGCATGGCCCACGCCGACTATGTGGTGTCACGCCTCAAGCGGCGCATCGGTTGGCTGGCGCCTGTCGCCGTCTATCCCGGACAAGACGAGATGCTGGCCTTGGCAGAGAACGCCCTAGCGGCCCTCAAGGCCCAAAAGACGTGACAACAGGCAAGCGCCCCCACAAGACAACAAGAAAAGGGCGGACGACCAACATCCAGATGTTTCCGGATGTCGATCGTCCGCCCTTTGGCTTTGTATCGTCATGTGGTCGGAGAAGTGGCACTGCGCCGACTACGCCTT
This sequence comes from Prevotella sp., assembly GCA_050875105.1. Lineage (GTDB taxonomy): Bacteria > Bacteroidota > Bacteroidia > Bacteroidales > Bacteroidaceae > Prevotella. The sequence goes on from JBNMMB010000027.1 coordinate 21,522, forward strand.
CTTGTCGTAAGCGTGCTTCGGATAGTCGACGGTGTAGTGCAATCCGCGGCTCTCCTTGCGCTCGATGGCCATGCGGGTGATGAGGTATCCCGTGTTGATCATGTTGCGAAGCTCACAGAGGTCGCGCGAGATCTTCACGCGCTTGAAGAGCGCCTCCGTCTCCTCGTAGAGCAGGTCGAGGCGGTCCCAGGCACGCTTCAGGCGAAGGTCGGAGCGCACGATGCCCACGTAGTTGCTCATAATCTCGCCCACCTCCTTGTTGGCCTGGGTGATGAGCACGTGCTCCTCATTGGTGAGCGTGCCTTCATCGTTCCAGTCGGGCACCTTGTCGTTGAAGTCATACTCGTCGACATGCTCCAGCGAATGGGTGGCGGCGGTGTCGGCATAGACCACAGCCTCGATGAGGGAGTTGCTGGCCAGTCGGTTGCCACCATGCAGGCCCGTGCATGAGCACTCGCCCAGGGCATAGAGCCGCTCGATGCTCGAGCAGCCGTTGAGGTCGACCTTGATGCCTCCGCACATGTAGTGGGCGGCCGGACGGACGGGTATCATCTCCTTGGTGATGTCGATGCCGATGGAGAGGCACTTCTTGTAGATGTTGGGGAAGTGGTGCTTGGTCTGCTCCGCATCCTTGTGGGTGACGTCGAGGTAGACGTGATCCACACCATTCTTCTTCATCTCACTGTCGATGGCGCGCGCCACGATGTCGCGTGGCGCCAGCGATCCGCGCTCGTCATACTGTTTCATGAAGGGCGTGCCGTCGGCCAACTTCAGGATGCCTCCGTAGCCACGCATGGCCTCGGTGATGAGGTAGGCGGGATGAGTCTCGCCGGGATGATAGAGCGATGTGGGATGGAACTGCACAAACTCCATGTCCTTCACCGTGCCCTTGGCGCGATAGACCATGGCCTCGCCGTCGCCCGTGGCCACCACGGGGTTGGTCGTGGTCTGGTAGACAGCGCCGCAACCACCAGTACACATCACTGTGACCTTGCTCAAGTAGGTGTCGACCTTGTTCTCGGTGTTGAGCACATAGGCGCCGTAACAATAGATGTAAGGCGTGCGGCGCGTGACACGCGCACCCAGGTGATGCTGCGTGATGATCTCCACGGCGAAATGGTTCTCCTTGATGTCGATGTCGGGGTTGGCCCTCACGGCGGCCATCAGCGCGCGTTGTATCTCAGCACCCGTGTCGTCGGCGTGGTGCAAGATGCGGAACTCCGAGTGTCCGCCCTCGCGGTGAAGGTCATACTGGCCGTTGGCCTGCTTGTCAAACTGGGTGCCCCACTCCACCAACTGGCGGATCTGCTCAGGCGCCTTCGTCACCACCTGGCGCACGGCTGCCGGATCGCTGATATAGTCGCCTGCGACCATGGTGTCGTGGATGTGCTTTTCAAAATCGTCTTTCTCCAGGTTGGTCACCGACGCCACGCCGCCTTGCGCAAACCGCGTGTTGGCCTCATCGAGTGTCGTCTTGCAGATGATGCAAACCTTTCCTTTTTTTGCTTTGGCCACCTTCAGGGCGTAGCTCATGCCAGCTATGCCAGCGCCAATGACCAGAAAGTCGTACTTGTAAGTCATAATGAATGTGTTATGTCTGTGCAAAATTACTAAAAATATACAATACACCTACCGCTAACTCTACGTTTTTTAGTAATTTTGCACCTTGAAATCATGGACAGGACATTTCAACATCGCTTTTCGGTGGGTGCCATCTGCGGAATAATCCTTTTCGCAGGGGTGTCCTTTTGGCTGTTTTGGGAGAAATGGGTGGTGCTGGGCGCGCTCATGGCCCTGGGTTGCGTGGTGCTCATTGAGCGCATGCTGCACTCCGAGTATGTGTTTCGCGACGACCGCCTCATCATCAGCCACGGCCGCTTCGCCCGCAAGAGCGTGGTGCCCCTGACCGACATTGTGGGTTACAAGCCCATGACCGCCACCTTCGGCCTCTCACGATTCTTGATCCTCGGCCTGCGGGGCGACCAGTTCATCCTGATGCAGCCCGCCAACGAGCAGTCATTCCTGAAGTGCCTGGCAGAGCGGAAAAACAAGATTAAGAGAAAGGATGAAGACATTTAGAGTTTATTTATGGATCCTCCTGGTGTGGATGGCCCTGCCCGTGCAGGCGCAGACCGAGATCACCGAGGAGGACGAGACGACCGAGGACAACGACTCCATCGCCGCCGACTCGCTGTGGAGCGACTCGCTGAGTGTGAAGGGCGACACCCTGCCTTGGCCACAAAACGTGCAGGCACAGATCGAGGCTTTGCTCAAGAGCGACATGTTCAGCACCTCGCAGCTCGGCATGATGGTGTATGACCTCGACGCCGACTCGGCCATCTTCTGCCACAATGAGCGCCAGCTCATGCGCCCTGCCTCCACCATGAAGGTCATCACGGCCATCACGGCACTGAGCCGACTGGGTGGCAGCTACCAGTTTAAGACCGACCTCTGCTACACCGGACGGGTGGACAGTTGCACCCTCAAGGGCGACATCTACTGCGTGGGTGGCTTCGACCCGCGTTTCAACAACGATGACCTCCGTGCCTTCGTGGAGGGCATCCGCAAGATGGGCATCGATACGATACGTGGCAGCATCTATGCCGACAAGTCGATGAAGGACAAGAACCCCTATGGCGAGGGCTGGTGTTGGGACGACGACAACCCGACACTCTCGCCCCTGCTGCTCTCGCGCAAGGACCAACTGTTGCCGAAGTTCTACTCCGACCTGCGCGAGGCAGGCATCTACCTGACGGGCTCGCTGGGCGAGAAGCGCAAGCCCGAGGAGTCAAACTGCATCGTGAGACGGTTCCACACCATCGACCAGGTGCTCATGCGCATGCTCAAGGAGAGCGACAACCTCTACGCTGAGTCGATGTTCTACCAGATCGCCGCGTCGACAGGCAACCATCCCGCTACGGCCAAGAGTGCCCGCGCCATCATCAAGCAACTGGTCAACAAGATCGGTCTCGATGGCTCGCGCTACCAGTTTGCCGACGGTTCGGGCCTCTCGCTCTACAACTATGTCAGTCCAGAGCTGGAGGTGAAGTTGCTGCGCTATGCCTATCACGACCAGAACATCTACAACCACCTCTTGCCCGCACTGCCCATCGCCGGCACCGACGGCACCCTGCGCAAGCGCATGACGGGTGCCTTCACCCGTGGCAATGTGCATGCCAAGACGGGCACGGTGACCGGCATCAGCAGTCTCTGCGGATATCTCACAGCCGCCAATGGCCATCGCCTCTGCTTCTCCATCATCAACCAGGGCGTGATGCACGGCCGCAACGGCCGCCATTTCCAAGACAAGGTGTGCACCATCTTGGCTTCGCCCTCGCTCTAAGCATTCTGCTCATCATCATCCAGTCCCGCATCGTCAATGGCCTGTTCATCGCCATTCGATGCGGGATTGTTGTTTTGTGTCGGTAGGTTGAAGGCATCGAGCGTGCCCAGGCCACACAAGTGCCAAAAGCGACCCACGACGACCGTCAGCGACAGCAGGATGACGTAGAGCAGCACCACCTGTGCCTGTGAGAGGCGCACGCCCTCCACGCTGGCGCCCGGCCACGAGGCGATCTGGGCCAAGGCGGCATTGAGCCATTGGACCGACGCCAACAAGACGGAGGCTACGGCGCGCGCCACGGCGACAAAGGGTGTGGCCAAGAAAAGAGCGATGGCACCATAGAGGATGAACGCCGCCATGGGCACGACGATGAAATTGGTGAGCAGGAAATAACAAGAGAAACGGCCAAAATAGTAGGCCACCAGAGGCGCTGTGGTGAGTTGGGCCGCCAGCGACACCGTGACCATGCCCCACGCCCAGCGCAAGGGCTTGCACGCCGGGCGACACAGGCGGAAGAAGCGGGGCTGATAGACCACGATGCCCAGCACCGCCAAGAATGACATCTGGAAGCTCACGTCCCACAACGAGAGCGGGTTGGCGACGAGCATCACCAGGGCGGCCAGGGCGAGCGCATTGACCGACGCCTGCTCGCGACGCAGCAACAGGCAACAGGAATAGATGGTCAGCATGGTGGCCGCGCGCACCACGCTGGCTGGCAGGCCCACCAGCAGCGCATAGCTCCACACGGCACAGACCACCACTGCTTGTCCGACCCGCGACCGCCGCTTGCGCCCGCCGAAGAGAAAGGTCAGGATGGTGTAGACGATGCCTAAGTGAAGGCCCGACAGGGCCAGCACATGACTGGCGCCACTGATGGCATACTGGTCCTTGGTGGCCTGGCTCAAGGCGCTCTTGTCGCCCAGGGTCATGGCGGCGATGACGGCATATTGTTGTTCGTCGAGGCCGAGGGCGCGATAGCGCTGGAGCAGACGCTGGCGGAAGACCAGCAGCCGGAGGCGAGCACGCTGCAAGGTGGAGAGCACGGAGAGGTCGGGCACGGCCGTCTCCCAGTCGCGGTAATAGATGAACGTCTGGCCCTGATAGCCATGCACCTGGGCCCACCGCGCATAGTCGAAATGGGCGGAGCCATCGATGGCGCGGATGGGCTCAACAACAGAATAGGCACGGAGGCCACTGCCCACATGGAGCTGGCGCCACCGCCCCGACAGCGTGTCGCGCAAGAGCGAGGCCCTGACGCTGACGGCACGGGCCAGCGGACGATCCTCCACCCGCGTGACGAGTAGGTCCATGCGCACCGTCTTGCCCTTGACCTGGGGCTCCGACACCACCACCGCGCCATAGTCGACAGGCACGGCCGACAGGGCCACACTGAGCCTGCCTGTGGTCTGGCTCACCAGGGTGGCACCGAGAAAGAAGGTGGTGAACAGGATCAGCAGGCTTTGGCTTCCTGTCCGCCACGCGTCACGCAACCACGACGCGGCCACAGCCAAGGCCAGGGAGCCCACGCCGAGCCACTGCCACTGCGCGGCCGCCACGCGCTCGCCGAGGCCGTCGGCCGCCACGATGCCGGCCATCAGCGCCACAACCAAGCGCAGGAAAGGATAGGATAGGAGACGGGTGCGCAACTTCATGTTGCAAAAATAGGAAATAAATCCTTTTATCCTTCCTGTTTATAGAAATAAAAATCGTATTTTTGCGCTATGCAACAAAACAACGAACTTCGACTGGCTTGGGACTTTGTCGAGCACACGGGAACCAGCATCTTCCTGACGGGCAAGGCCGGAACGGGAAAGACGACCTTTCTGAAGGCTGTGAAGGAGCACTCCTCCAAGCGCATGATCGTGGTGGCGCCGACGGGCGTGGCCGCTGTCAACGCCAATGGCGTGACCATCCACTCGTTCTTCCAACTGCCCCTCACACCCTACGTGCCGGGCACGACCATCCGCGACCGTTACGACTTCCGCAAGGAGAAACGGCGCATCATCCGCACGCTCGACATGCTGGTCATCGACGAGATCTCGATGGTGCGCAGCGACCTGCTCGACGCCATCGACTTCGTGTTGCGCCGCTATCGCGACCACACCAAGCCTTTCGGAGGCGTGCAGTTGCTCATGATCGGCGATCTGCAACAGCTCACGCCCGTGGTGACGCCTAAGGACGAGCAGATCCTCGGCACCTATTACGACACGCCTTACTTCTTCGGTTCGAAGGCGTTGCAGCAGATCAGCTATGTCACCATACAACTGACGCATGTCTTCCGCCAACAGGACGACACATTCATCTCCATCCTCAACCACATCCGCGACGGCCATCCCACGGCCGACGACATCGCCAAGCTCAACACGCGCCACAAGCCCCTCTTCATCCCCAAGGCCGAGGACGGCTACATCCGCCTGACGACCCACAACCGCTTGGCCGACAGTTACAACGAGAACGCACTGCTCAAGTTGCCGGGTCAGCGGTTCACCTTCGATGCGGAGGTGAGCGGCGAGTTTCCCGAGAACAACTATCCCGTGGAGTCGCAGCTGGTGCTGAAAGAGGGCGCGCAGGTGATGTTTGTGAAGAACGACGCGTCGGGAGCGCACCGCTACTACAACGGACGCATCGGCCACGTGGTCAAGATCAGCAGCGAGGGCATCGAGGTGAAGTGTCCGGGCGACGACGCCCCCATCAAGGTGGAGCGCGACGCCTGGGAGAACACGAAGTATGTCATCAACGACCAGACGAAGACCATCGACTCGGAGGTGCTCGGCACATTCAAGCAGTATCCCCTGCGCCTGGCGTGGGCCATCACCATCCACAAGAGCCAGGGCCTGACCTTCGAGCACGCCATCATCGACGCCGCCCAGTCGTTTGCGCCGGGCCAGGTGTATGTGGCGCTGAGCCGATGCAAGAGCCTGGAGGGTCTGGTGCTGGCCTCGCCCATCAGTCCTGCCAACATCATCAACGACCAACGGGTCACCGACTACATCGCCCACCAGCAACAGGCCACGGAGCAAAGTGTGGAGGCGCTGCCCGACCTGAAGGAGGAGTATTATCGCTACCAACTGCTCGACATGTTCAACTTCGCCAGCCTGTGGGATGCCGAGCAACTGGTCTACCGCACGATCGTGGAGTTCTTCCACAGTTATCCGACGCTCACCACCGCCCACAAGACGACGATCGACGCCCTGAAGGCGCGTGTCATGGACGTGGCCTATAAGTGGGCGGCAGTCATCCGCGGCCTGGAGCCGCAAGCGCTCCACAAGGATGTCTTCCTGGAGCGCGTGCAGCACAGCGAGGATTACTTCCTCAAGGAACTCAAGAGCCTCATCCCCACCCTCCTGGACCAGACGAAGATGGTGAAGAGCCAAAACAAGAAAGCCCTGGAGCTGATGGATGAGCGCTACAAGGAGTGGATGTTGCAATACTTTGCCAAGACCAAACTGCTGGAGGAGATGGCCGACGAGACCTTCACCGTGTCGGGATACATGCAGACCAAGCAGGAGACGATGCTCGACGCCATGGACCTTGTGGCCCCGAGCAACGCACGCCAGCGTCGGCCCCGCAAGCGCAAGGCCGACGACTTCCCCGACGGACTGGACAGCGAGGCGAAGGCCAGCAAGCCCAAGGCCAACCCAAAGGCCGCCGCCGACAAACCCAAGCACCAGAAAGGACAGACCTTCCAAGAGACCTACGACCTCTACCGCAAGGGCATGAGCATCCAGGAGATTGCCACCACTCGCGGCCTGGCCGCGAGCACCATCACAAGCCACCTGCTGCGCTTCGTCAGGGAGGGCAAGATACGCCTCGACCTGCTCATCAGCCCCTCCAAGATCAAGGCCGTGCGCCACGCCATCGACCAACTGGGCCCTGAAGCCACACGCACCGATATCAAGAATGCCTGCCGAGCCGACATCACCTGGGAAGACATCAACCTCGTGCTGGGTGGCGTGCAAGCCACACGAACAAAAACCCAAATTAACCGCTCAGTCAACAAATAAACCCAAACGACCATCGAAAGAAGGGCAAGCACGACCCCAGCCGAACGCTGAGGCATGCTTGCCCTTCTTGTCTTAATGATGACTGGAGCGCTTGACGCTTACTTGACGTAGCGGGCCTGGTAGTCGTCGAGCTTCTTCAGGTAATAGTTGCGCACATCCTGCCAATGATAGTAAGGCGCCTGGTCGGTGCCGACGGGCAGGGTGGCCTCATCCTCATTGAGCAGCACCTTCACCAGCACGTTGCCGGCGTTGGGCGCTTGCTTCTTGGGCTTGTAGAACACAAACTGCACGTTGCAGCCCATGGGATAGATCTGATAGTTGTTCCATCCGCGGTCGTCGAGGTGCTCGAGGTCGTCGACGGGCTCACCATAGTGGTTGAGGTCGAGCAGGCAGACCAGCGGCATGACACACACCTCATGGCCGAAGCGCAGTGTGGCGCCAGGATGGGCCTTGGTGATGCAGGTGTCGGCTGTGGCGATGATGTTGCGCAGGAGGTTGGCCTGCGTGTACATGCCCGCGCCGTTGTTGGTCTTGTTGGGGCCGTAATAAGAATACCATCCGGCATTCTCTTTCTGCCAGAAGTCATAGATCTCGTCCTCGGTGAAGATGTCCCAGAGGCTCAGCTGATGGCGCAGTTCGGTGCTCTGCACGTTGCTGGCCAGCGTGAAGAGATGGCGTGCGAGACTGCCGGCGTTGATGGTCTTGGCATATTCGGGGTCGGCGAAGAGCACCGTCATGAGGTGGTCCCAGTTGTCGTGGCGGCGGCTGAACTCATTGTTGGCCTGCGAGGTCTCCTTGTTGTCGCGCAGGCGGAAGTAAGGGCTGCGGCTGTCGTTGAGATACCACATGTCGTGCTCGCTGGCGTCGTGGGTGATCTGTAGCTGCGGGTTCATGCTCGCCAACTGCTGCAACTCGTTCTCCATGGAGAGGATGCAACGGATGATGATGGTCGAGCGGGCGTCGACGGGCGTCTTGCCCTTGAACACCTCTGGGAAGCGCTCATACATGCGCTTGGCGATGCCCCGGTGTTGCTCGGCGCCCAGGGGCGTCAGCTCACCGTCGCGCAACTGCGCCTCCTCGCGGATGAGCTTCACCTTGGCCAGCACGTCACGGCCCTTGTCGGTCAACTTGCCCAGCGAGTCGGCCTTCAACAGCATGTTGTAGGGCTTGTCATAGTCGTTGGTTCCGATGAGGAAGCGCGAGCCATGACGGCCGTAATGGCTGATGTAGAACGGCTCATAGCCACGCGGTGTGGCGGTGAGCTTCTTCTGCGGCCCGGGATAAGCCGCATAGTTGCTGCCAGCGTAATCGACATGCTGGCGGATGTCTTGGCGTGCCTGCTGGGCGCTCACGGAGAGCGACAACATGCAGGCCACGGCCATCAGGATCATGTTTCGTTTCTTGTTCATATCTGCTTTCTGTTATGGGTTTTCGTTGTCTTATTTGCGCATGGTCAGCGAGATGCGGTGACGTCGCAGGTCCACGTCGACCACCTTCACCATGACCTGCTGGTGGAGCTTCACCACGTCGTTGGGGTCCTTGACGTAGGTGTTGGCCAGTTGTGAGATGTGCACCAGTCCGTCCTGGTGGACGCCCACGTCGACAAACGCGCCGAAGTTGGTGATGTTGGTCACGATGCCCGGCAGCTCCATGCCCGGCACGAGGTCTTCGGGCGTCTTCACACGCGCGTCGAACTCGAAGGTCTCAGCCTTGCCGCGCGGGTCGCGCCCCGGCTTCTCCAGTTCGCTCATGATGTCCTTGAGGGTGGGCAGTCCCACGTCGCCCGACACATAGCGTGCCACGTGTATCTTCTTGCGCTGCTCGGGATCGGCCATGAGGTCGCTGACCTTGCATCCGCAGTCCTTGGCCATCTGCTCCACGATGCCGTAGCGCTCCGGGTGGACGGCGCTGGCGTCGAGCGGGTTCTTGGCTCCGGCGATGCGGAGGAAGCCAGCACACTGCTGGTAGGCAGCCGCCCCGAGGCGTGGCACCTTGAGGAGCTGGCGGCGCGAGGTGAACGCGCCATGCTCACGCCGATAGTCGACGATGTTTTTCGCCAATGCCGGTCCCAGTCCGCTCACATAGGTGAGTAGGTTCTTGCTGGCCGTGTTGACATCCACGCCGACGGTGTTCACACAGAGCTCCACGGTCTGGTCGAGGCTGTGCTTGAGCTTGGCCTGGTCCACGTCGTGCTGATACTGTCCGACGCCGATGCTCTTCGGGTCGATCTTCACCAGTTCGGCCAAAGGATCCATGAGTCTCCGCCCGATGCTGACGGCGCCCCTCACGGTGACGTCCTCGTCGGGAAACTCCTCGCGCGCCACCTCCGACGCCGAGTAGACGCTGGCTCCGTCCTCGCTGACCACGTAGGTGGGCGTGTCGGGTATCTGCCTCAGGATGTCGGCCGTCTCGCGCGACCCGGTGCCGTTGCCACAGGCGATGGCCTCCACCTGGAAGCGGCGCGCGATGGCGGCGAAGCGCTCCAGCGGGTCGGCGCCGCGCTGGCTGGCCCTTCCGCCATGGTCGCCCCTGACGGCGAACACCACGTCGTGATAGAGCAAGTTGCCCTGCGCGTCGAGTACCACCACCTTGCATCCCGTGCGGATGCCGGGGTCGACGCCCATCACGCGCTGCTGTCCCAGGGGCGCCGCGAGCAGCAACTGCCTGAGGTTCTCCCTGAAGACGTGGATGGCCTCGTCGTCGGCCTTCTCCTTGCTCAGCGCCGCAAACTCGTTCTCGATCGATGGTTCGACGAGGCGCTTGTAAGCGTCGTCGACGGCCTCGCCCATGAGGGTCTGGCAGGGGCCATAGCCCCGCACATACTGTCGGCGCAGGCGGTCGGTGCAATCATCGTCGTTGACCGATATGCCGACGCGCAACACGCCCTCGGCCTCGCCCCGGCGGATGGCCAGCAGGCGGTGGGAGGAGCAACGGCGCAGTTCCTCGCTGAAGTCGAAATAGTCAGCATACTTCTGTGCCTTCTCCTCGTCCTTCACCTTCGTGATGACCTTGGCGGTGATGACCGCCTCTCGGCGAAACACGGCGCGCACGGTTTGGCGGGTGCGCTCGTCCTCGCTGATGTCCTCGGCGATGATGTCCTTGGCCCCCTTCAGGGCGGCCTCGGTGTCTTTCACGTCGCCCTTCACAAAGCGGGCCGCCACCTGTTCGGGCCGCTGCTCGCGTTGCAGACGGATGGTGGTGGCCAGGGGCTCCAGGCCCTGCTCGCGTGCGATCTGTGCGCGTGTGCGGCGGCGTGGCTTGTAGGGCAGGTAGAGGTCCTCGAGCTCATTGGCGTTCCAGCAGGTGCCGATGCGGCGCTGCAGGTCGTCGGTGAGCTTGCCCTGGCTGTCGATGGTCTTGAGGATGGTGTCCTTGCGCTTCTGTAGTTCAGCCAACTTGTCGCCAAGATCGCTGATGGCCGCCACCTGCACCTCGTCGAGGTTGCCTGTGGCTTCCTTGCGGTAACGACTGATAAAGGGGATGGTGCAACCATCCGCCAGCAGGCCGAGCGTGGCGTCCACCTGTGTGGCGCCGATGCCCAGCCGCTCTGCTATGATCGGTGTGAAAATGTTCATGGTCATTAATAATAATAGGTGTGCCTTGCGATGGCTGCCGCTCACCACTGCCTCAGCGCCTGGCGCGCGGTCTCGATGAGGTCGTCGCGCCCTGTGGCGATGGCGTCGGGTGCGAGGGCCGCTTGTATGTCGGGGTCGATGCCCTGCTCGGTGCTCCGCTTGTCGCGGTCGTACATGGGACAGGCCGAGAAGCGCACGCTCCAGCCATTGGGCAGTTCGGAGGAGAAGGGCAGGCCTGCCCCGCCGCCCGTCTTGTCGCCCACGACGATGACGCCGGGACAGCACTTCATGTACTTCACAAACTCGTTGGCGGCCGAGAACACCTGGCGGTTGGTGAGCACAGCCACGGGTTTCTGCCAGCGCAGGCCGCTGGCGGGCTGGAGCCACTGAGCCTGCATGGACGAGAAATCGTCGTGGCCGCGGCCCGTCTTGTGGCGCATGTAGCCCACGAGCCGTTTCTCGTTGGTGAAGCGGGCGGCCAGTTTCTCGGCGGCGGTGAGCAGTCCGCCCCCGTTGTCGCGCAGGTCGATGATGAGTCCGCGGCAGGGCGCCAGGTAGAGCAGCACGTTGTCGAGGTTGCCCGAGCCGGCCTCGCTGGCAAACGAGGCGCAGCGCACATAGCCGATGTTGTCGTCGAGGATGCGGTAGCGCAGGCCGCCGGCAATCTTGTAGTCGGTGCCCAGATACTTGTCGACGAGCGTGTCGCTGTAGTTGCTGGGATAGCGCTCATGGAAGCCCCAGTAGCGCGCCATGTCGAACGACGTGTAGAGGTTGACGTGACCGTCGCGCAACTCGGCCAGCATGTTGCCCAGCACCTCGAGCAGTTGGCCGTCGGTCATGCCGCCATCCACCTGGCGGGCGTAGACGGCGTGCACGGAGTCCCAGTCGACGCCTTTCTCCTGGAAGAAACAATAGTGCTCGTCCATGATCTTCCACAGGGCCTCGAAGTTGCCCTGCTGTGTGTCGTCGAAGGCCTCCTCGGTGACACACGACGACAACAGCAGCGTGCACGCGAGGAGCCACAGGCCACAGGCCGACAACCACGAGTGGCGGCCGGCAAGGCGCGATGGAGACGGGCGATGGGAAGAAAAAGATGGGAGGATAGGCATGGCTTGTCAGGTTGAGAAAAGGGTTCAGGTGTCGCTCAATATTTCCAGCCGAGCAGGATGCCGTGGCTGTACTGGTGATACTTGAGGCCGTTGGCCTTCATCTGGAGGATGTTGCCGACATAGCCCACGGTGAGGGCGGTGCGCCGGAAGTGGATGTCGAACGTGAGCATCTGGTGGAGCTGTGGCGCGGAGAAGGGCGAGGTGACCACGACGTTGTGGTCATAGTTGTCGCGTGCAAAGATCTCGTAGTAGCTCTGCCCGTAGTGGGGCGAGAAGGCGATGCCCACCAGGGGCACAGCGGCGGCATAGGTGAGGGTGACCGGTCTGCGGGCCACGGCGAAGTCCCACGACAGGGAGGCCGACGGGTCGACCGAGAGGGCGAGGCGCAGCTGGGCCGGGTTGTTGGAGTTGCGGGTGTCGTAGGCGCCCCCCAGGAGGAAGTCGCCCATGCCGCCCACACGCAGGCGGAGCCGCTGGGCGGGGAAGGTCCAGTTGTAGTGCCAACCGAAGCGCAGGTTGTAGGCGCCCGAGAGCAACGAGTGGGCGTTGCCGCGTGTGCCGGCGAGCGCCACCCAGGCGTGGTGGAGCAGCTCGCGCGAGACACGGCTGCTGTCGCGCTGGCGGACGGCCTGGCTGATGAAGCTGACCTCCGTGCCGCTGAAGGCCTCCTGCGAGAGGTAGGTGTCGAGGATGTCGGTGTGGGCCACGGCGACGGCCGTGAGGCGCTGCGCGGAGGCCGTGAGTGCCCCCGACACGCCCAGCGCCACGACGAGCAGCGCTCGCCTAAGCAGGGTCAGCGGTGTGGGTGACGGTTGCTCACTTCGCATCGCCGGAGGGTTTGTCGAGGTCGTCGAAGAGGTTGAGCTGGCCGGTCATCTCGTCGATGACCTGCTGCTGGCTCTTCCCGGCATCGGGGTCGAGGTCGGCGTCGGCCTCGGGGACAGACGCGCCGTCGGCCTCGGAGGCCGCTGCGGGAGCGGGCTCGGGCTGGCGCAGGGGCTCCAGCTCCTCCACCTTCTCCACCTGCCAGTTGGCTATGCGCTTGCCCTTGGCCTTGAAGCCCTTGACGGCCACGAAGCTCTCGGCGTCGATCTCCATCGGCGGGCGCGCGGCGTCGGCGCCACCAAAGGTGACCCGGATGCGCGGATAGACGGTCTCGGTGAGCAGCACCTGGCGGTTGTCGGGGTTGTCGCCGACATAGTTGACGGGCTTGCGCGAGTCTTCCATGAGGAAACGCTTGAGGTAGGGGTAGCCGTTGTTGTCGGCATCGAAGAGCACGGCGGTCCACACCTTGTCGGCCTGCCACTTCTCGATGATGCGCACATTGTCGGGGAAGTGGTTGTTGGTGTCGAAGTCGGTGGTGTAGAAGGTGCCGTCGTGGAGCACCACGAGGATGCGGTCGCCGTCGTTGAACTCGCCGAGCAGGCGTCCGTGCTCCTCATAGTTGAGGCGGTTGACATCGGGGTCATACCACACCTTGCGACCGCCGAGGGTGGAGCGTCCATGACTCTTGAGGGTGATGCGGTGCACGCTCTTGCGCGTGAGCAGCAGGCCCCGTGCGCCACGGCCCTTGATGGCCACCTCCGAGAAGTCGCGCTCGATGAAGATGTTCTGGCGTTTCTTGGTGGGATCGGGGTCGAGCGTCACCTTGATGACCTCGGCCTCGCCGTTGGGGTTGGGCGAGAAGTAGACGACGCGCGAGAAGGGCTCGCCGCGCGTGAGGTCGTACTCGCGGTCGCGGATGATGCTGGTCACGTTGAAGCGCTTGATGAAGTAGGGGCCCTTCTTGCCGTCGCGGTAGACGACGTTGTAGATGGTGCGGGCGTCGTTCTTCTTGAACACCTGCACCCAGATGACGTTCTTGCCGACGAAGACCTTGTCGGCCACGCGGATCACCTTGTACTTGCCGTCGCGGTAGAAGAGGATGATGTCGTCGAGGTCTGAGCAGTTGCAGACAAACTCGTCTTTCTTCAGTTCGGTGCCCACGAAACCGTCCTGGCGGTTGATGTAGAGCTTCTGGTTGGCCTCGACGACGGTGGCGGCCTCGATGGTGTCGAAGCTGCGGATCTCGGTGCGGCGCGGGTGGTCGGCGCCATAGGTCTCGCGCAGGTGCTCATACCAGGCGATGGTGACGTCGACCATGTGGGCCAGGTCGTGGTCGATGCCCTTCACCTCGGCCTTGATCTTGGCGATGAGCTGGTCGGCCTTGTCCTTGTTGTATTTCAGGATGCGCTGCATCTTGATCTCGAGCAGGCGCAGGTAGTCGTCGTCGCGTATCTCGCGCACGAGGCCCTCCTTGAACGGTGTGAACTTCTTGTCGAGGAACTTGAGCACCGCCTTCTGGTCGGGGGCTTGCTCAAACGCCTTCTCCTTGTACATGCGCTCCTCGATGAAGATGCGCTCGAGCGAGGCGAAGAAGAGCTGCTCCATCAGTTCGTCGCGGCGTATCTGGAGTTCGCGGCGCAACAGGCCCATGGTGCTGTCGACGCTGTGGCGCAGCACCTCGCTGACGGTGAGGAACTGGGGCTTGTTGTCCTCGATGACGCAACAGTTGGGCGAGATGCTGATCTCGCAGTCGGTGAAGGCATAGAGGGCGTCGATGGTCTTGTCGGATGAGGTGCCGGGGGTGAGCTGCACCTGTATCTCCACGTCGCGGGCGGTGAGGTCGAGCACCTTGCGGGCCTTGATCTTGCCCTTCTCGATGGCCTTGGTGATGGAGTCTTGCAGCGAGTCGGCAGTCTTGCTGAAGGGTATCTCGCGGATGACGAGGGTCTTGTTGTCGAGCTTCTCGATCTTGGCGCGGATGCGCACGGAGCCGCCGCGCTGTCCGTCGTTGTATTTCGAGACGTCGATGGAGCCGCCCGTCGGGAAGTCGGGGTAGAGATGGAACTCCTCGCCACGGAGGTATTTCACCGCGGCCTCGCAGATCTCATTGAAGTTGTGGGGCAGCACACGGCTCGACAGGCCCACGGCGATGCCGTTGGCTCCCTGGGCCAAGAGCAGCGGATACTTCACGGGCAGGGTGATGGGCTCCTTGTTGCGGCCGTCGTAGCTGAGTTGCCACTCAGTGGTCTTCGGGTTGAAGACGGTCTCGAGGGCAAACTTGGAGAGGCGGGCCTCGATGTATCGGGGCGCAGCCGCCGAGTCGCCGGTGAAGATGTTGCCCCAGTTGCCCTGGGTGTCGATGAGCAGGTCTTTCTGTCCGAGCTGCACGAGGGCGTCGTAGATGGAGGCGTCGCCGTGGGGGTGAAACTTCATGGTCTCGCCCACGATGTTGGCCACCTTGTTGTAGCGTCCGTCGTCCATGCGCTTCATGGTGTGGAGGATGCGTCGCTGCACGGGCTTGAAGCCGTCGCCGATATGGGGCACGGCACGCTCCAAGATGACATAGGAGGCATAGTCCAAGAACCAGTTCTTGTACATGCCCGACAGGTGGTGCACGGCCGAGGCGTCGAAGCGGTCGGCTGGCTTGTAGTCGCTATGGGTGTCGGTGGTCAACTCGTCGTCGGTCTGCGGAGTATCGTTGTTGTTGATTGTCTTGTCGTCGTCCATAAGTGTTGGTTTGTGGAGCCCACAGGGGCTTATCCATGCAAAGGTACACAAAAATCGGCAAAAAGCCTTTTGCGACCGTCTTTTTTTAACGCTCGTTTCGCATTTCAAGGGTGGGATTGGCCAGTCGGGGTTGCGCCCTGCCCTGCCCTCGCGCTGGCACGACGGTTGGGCGGTGGCACGCCACAAGGCTGGCGACCCAGCCGGGCACGAACCGAACGGACTTGCTGTTTGTAAAGATATATGGTCAAATTTTAACACTTCTGGAGTTGACCTTCTAGAGAAGAAATAGCGGGTTTTGTTCGATTAAATTTCGTTAAAAGTCTTAATGTCGGTTAATTTGTACGAAATTGTTCGGCGAAAGATGCCTAATCGAGTTGCGATAGATATCGAATCGAGACTCGATAGATATCTTATCGAGACTCGATAGAT
>JBNMMB010000028.1:0-37100 GCA_050875105.1 Prevotella sp.
CGCTCCTCTATTTTTGTCTTTTCCTCTATTGTCATAAGTCTGTTGTTTTATCGTGATGCGGGCTTCAATGGCATTCCTTGCGCTTGTTTTCAAATTGCCGAGCGTCGCCTATTTATTGCAAATTTAGATAAAATTCTCGAATTATAAGCCAGTTTATATAAAAAATGAGAATGAACATCTCGGAAAGTTCTGCTGTTGTTGAGAATGTCAAGACTGCCATGGTTGAGTGAGTCTGGCGAAATTGTTGAAAGTTAGTGGTTGATGGTCAAGTAGTCTTCCACAAGCCACCCGCATCGGTTGACCGTCACGCGGTAGTAGCGGCCCAGCAGAATGCGGAAGTCAGTGGTGTAGAGAGGACGATAGGTGCCATAAGGCAGTTTTTCCACATACCACCTCATTTTGCTGAAATCACTTTGTGTCTGCCAATCGGTTTTTTGGGGTGACAGCAGTTCGAGCTTGTAAGTGCCTTCTGTGTCGGTGTCACTTTTGGGCTTCTCGTATAACAAAACGTAGAAGGTGCGTTCTTCGCGATCGTCGTCGAGGCTGCTGTCCATGCCAATCAAGTTGCCCAATAGTCTTGCGCCGCCTTTGCTCCGACGTTTCCACGAACCACTTGCGGTGGAGGCCATGAAGCCGAAGAAGTCGGCGCAGTAGCTGTACACGCTCGCCTCGTCCGCTTTGATGTATCCTTTGTTGCGTGTCTCCAAAATGGGGTTGGGCGTCACGGTGTAGCCCATGTAGTGTATGGGCTCTTTCAAGAAGATGATGTCGCCTGTGAGGAGTTTCGCCTTTTCCTTGTCTGTTTTTTGCTTCATCCAAACATCTTTCATGGGCACGCCTTTCAGAGGTGAGAGCAAGACCAGCAGCTTCCCATAGTAGGTGTCGATGGAGTCGTAGCCGGCGTAGGGTGAAGTCTTGAATGCCTTGTCCTTGTATTTCTCAAAAGCGGCTTTCATCTCCTCCACCGAAATCGTGTCACGAAAGTAATTCAGCCTTAGTATGGAGCGGTCAGCTTTTGTGTCGTGCAGATAGCTTGCCCATGCTTTCGGAAAATTCAAGGTTGCCCACTCTTCCTTGCCCTCATCGATCCATTGCGCGTAAGCCGATGAGCGTGCAATAAGCAAAAAAATAATGATTAATAAAGTCTTCTTCATGTCCTTATTTGTTGATGTCCATGTAGTCCTCCACGAGCCACCCGCACTTGTTGACCGTCACGCGGTAGTAGCGGCCCGGCAGGATGCGGAAGTCGGTGGTGTAGAGAGGGCGAAATGTATTGTAAGGTAGTTTTCCCACGAACCACTGCATTTTGCTGAAGTCGCTTTGGACTTGCCTGTCGGGATCTTTTGGTGAAAGCAGTTCAATTTCGTAAGTACCATCTTCTCCTGTTTTCCATCTCGGCTTCTCGTACAATAATACAGAGAATGTGCGCTTCTCACACTCCTCGTTGCTGTGAATGTCCATGTTGATTAAGGTGCCCAATAATTTAGCG
The DNA here is from genome assembly GCA_050875105.1 of Prevotella sp. GTDB lineage: Bacteria > Bacteroidota > Bacteroidia > Bacteroidales > Bacteroidaceae > Prevotella. The sequence continues at coordinate 1,490 of JBNMMB010000028.1, forward strand.
CCACCCTTAACATTACTTTTCCATGTGCCATCGATCGTGAGGCTTGAACGCTGCGTAAAGCAGAAGAAATCCAAAGGACCGTCTGTGTCTGCTTCTTCTGCTAAAAGCCGTCCTTCAAGGCGTGTTTCCAGGATTGGGTTGGGCGCCACGACATAACCCATATAGTGCTGCGGCTCCTGCAAGAAGATGAAGTCTCCCGTTATGTTCTTTGCGTATTTGCTTTTGCGTTGCTTCATCCAAATGTCTTTCATGGGAACATCCTTTAAAGGAGACTGCAATACAAGCAACTTTCCATAGTAGGTGTTAATGGAGTCGTAGCCGGCATAGGGCGAGGTCTTGAAAATGGAGTCCTTGTATCGCTCAAAGGCCGTCTTCATCTCCTCCACCGAAATCGTGTCCTTAAAATAGTTTTGCCTTAGTATGGAACGGTCCGCTTTAGTTCGGTACAGGTAGTTTGCCCAGGCTTTGGGGAAGTCATAGCGTTCCCACTCTCTTCCTTGGCTGAGCTGTTGTGAGTAGGCGGGAAAGTCAGCAAATAATATGAAAGCCAAAGCTATCGATAGTTTCGCTTTTTTCATTGTTCGCTTATTTTTTGTTGTGAATTTCAGAATTCTTGGCAAGGACTTTTCTGTAGTTGCCACTTTTTAGAATTCATCAATTGTTTTCGCAAGGATCATATCCCCAAATGCTTTTTCTCAAATGACCATCTTGTACATCCGATTTCTCGTTATAATCATAATATTGACGATTGCTTTCATTATAGATTTCTGCATATTTAAACCCATATGCTTTAAAAGTTTGAACATCTACTTCGCTGGGGTAGCTGTCGTATATTTCATACAGCCTTTCTTGTCCTTTTTCGTTCTGCGAATGGTTGTGGGCATAACAGTTATAACCATTTAGCTTATAGAATTTTGCTTCGCTCAATAACTCTGACTGATGTTCTTCGTTGGTTGTCATGAGTACGCCGCCTGTAGAGCCTTTTTTATGACAGTATGACCACTCCACATTGGTGTGGTTGGCCAGGAACTCGAAGACGCCCTTGTTGAGGGCGCTGCCCGTGAAGGCGCCTTTTTGCACATTGCCGCTTATGACCAGGTAGCCGAAGTCGCCATCCAGTTTCATTTCGCTTCCTTTCACCTCGATGATGTTTTGGTCGCTTGGATACTCACCAACCAGCAGCCCGCTCTCATCAAAGCAGTACTTCTTGTACTTCTTCTCTCCTTCGTCGGTCGACATGACCGACACTTCTTTCCAAAGGTTGTCGAGCTCTTCTCGGCTTAAATCTTTCTTCATGATGCTATAGGTTTTATTGGGACATAGGATGTTTGTTTGGACTTTTGCTAATTGCCCATAAGGTTATGTAGCAAAGATAACAATAATTTTGTATGCGTCATCGCTTTTTCTCTTTTTCTACCTCTATTTGTGAATTTTTTAATGGATTTTTTAATGGAGACCATGCCTAATGACATATGAAAGCAAAGCTTTTATGCTAGAATCAGCATTGCTTTCTAATGAGATGGTGACTTTGTTTATCCAATTGTCAAGTTCTGACTTATGTCTGCTCCAAAAAGTCTCTGTGGCACCGAAGAAACATGCGGCAACAATTTTCAGTTCATTGTCATTTACATCTACATGGGCCTTCTGCAATTCGTGCAAGACCAGTTTTAACGAATTCTCTTTTTGCTCTTTCGTGTTTCTTGTGGAACAACTTGCCTTATGAATGCGGTATTCCGTGATGCAATCCGGTAGGTTGTGCATCTTGTGTCGTTTTGACAATCTCATCCAAAGGTCATAATCTTCACAGTAGGGATAAGTGCTTTTGTATTTGTTTTGACATAGCACACTGTGGCGCATGGTTACGGTAGGGTGCGATAGGGGATTCATGAAGAAACGCGAAAACTTTATTTCTTCGAAGCAAAGCGAAAGATGCGTGATTCATCCAATTTAAGTGCAAGATGACGTCCTTGTCATGTTGCTGGTTGGCTATGAAGTTGGCAAAGATTTCGTCTTTTGCGTTGCATACCCCTTCTTCCGCAAGGTCGAACGGAACATAGATGACGTTTGTCCCATCCTCTTTTGCGGTTATGATGCATTTGCATTTTGCCATTGCAGCTACATAGACAACATGCACTGTCATCTTTGCTTCTTTTGAGAAACTCTTAGTGAGAATGTCAATGTATGTTGTGATGCCATTCACATAGCCAGGACGATAATAATCAATGAGATAAACAGTCATAAAGTTAGTGGTTGATGTCCATGTAGTCTTCCACGAGCCAACCGCACTTGTTGACCGTCACGCGGTAATAGCGGCCCATCAAGATGCGGAAATCGGTGGTGAAATAGGGCTTGAGGGATTTTTTGCGTAGTTTTTCGATGTATGCTTTCATAACCAGGAAGTCAGCGATGGTTTGTTGGTCTGGATTTTCTGGTTGCAGCATTTCGATGGTGTATTCGTTGTCTTGCTCCGTTTTCTCATGCAACAACACAGAGAAAATGCGCTCTGGCCTGTTGGGCTGTATGCCCTCGCTCAGCCCGATTAGAGCTCCCAGCAGTCTTGCTCCGTTTGCTATGCTGTCGCTCCATTCACCATGAATCGTGGATGTTGCCTGCTGCGCATAACAGAAGAAATCTGCTCCTCCATCATGGTATTTTCCTTCTTGGCCAACGAGCTTTCCTTCTTTGTATACCTCATAGAAAGCATAGGGGGAAATGGTGAAGCCCATGTAGTCACGAGGTTGTGCGAGATACACAACATCTCCCGTGAGCTTTTTTCTCGATCTTGGCTTGGCGAAGATGACTTTCATGGGCGTGCCTTTCATGGGCGAACGCAAGATGGCGGCCTTTCCTTTTGAAGTCATGATGGTGTCGAATCCTTCGTAAGGAGATTTGCGAGATGGCCCCTCTTTATATTTGGAGAATGCAGTTTTCATTTCGTCTACCGATACTGAGTCGCGAAAAAATCTCCACTTCAGCGCATAGGGCGAATAGTCAGCGTGATAGCGGTATTCGTCCCAGGCTCGCTCAATGTTTAAACTAGGCCATCCACTATTGCGTTGTGAATAGCATGCCATGGTGATCCATTGGGCTAAGGCTATGATCAAGCAAACTGTTTTCTTCATGTTGATAGTTATTCAAACTCAAAACCTCCTTTGCCAAATATCTTTTCTGCCAAATCAGGACCTTGAACGGTAGATCCTTCATGGAAAGAGTAATAATGGCCATCTGTTTCATTGTAGATTTCTGCATGTAGAAATCCTTGCTTTTTCATCTGATCAATGTCATATTGACTAGGATAGCTGTTGTATTGTATAAACTGCTTTCTATAACCTCTTTGCATCTGTGAATGGTTATGGGTATAACAATTGTAGCCATTTAATTTGTAAAAATCAGCGTTGTCCAAGAGGTCGGCTTCATGCTTTTCATTACTTGTCATGAGTACACCTCCGGTAGATCCGCTTTGATAACAGTAAGCCCACTCCACATTGGTGTGGTTGGCCAGGAACTCGAAGACGCCCTTGTTGAGGGCGCTGCCTGTGAAGGCGCCTTTTTGAACGTTGCCGCTTATGACCAGGTAGCCGAAGTCGCCATCCAGTCTCATTTCGCTCCCTTTTACCTCGATGATGTTTTGGTCACTTGGATACTCGCCAACCAGCAGGCCGCTCTCATCAAAGCAGTACTTCTTGTACTTCTTCTCTCCTTCGTCTCTCGACATGACCGACACTTCTTTCCAAAGGTTGTCGAGTTCTTCCCGACTTAAGTCTTTCTTCATGGTGCTATAGGTTTTATATAGTGTAATAGGATATTTCTTGAGTGGGCTTACACCAATTGTTCATATGGTAACTTTGCAAAGATAACAATAAAATGGCTTATGTCATAGTCGTTAAGCTTGTTTTTTCTTTGTTAAACTGCATGTTTTTTCTTTTGTCTTGAAAATTCTGAAAAAACAGGTACTTCTGAACTGCACCTTCTAGAGAAAAATTAATGGCTTTTGTCCGATTAAATTTCGTTAAAAGGCTTAATAGTAGTTAATTTGTATGAAATTGTTCCGCGAAAGAGGCCTAATCGAGTTGCGATAGATATCGAATCGAGACTCGATAGATATCTTATCGAGACTCGATAGATGCTTAACGGAGACTCGATAAGATATCTATCGCAAACCTCTGAGCATGCGCAAAGTTTTCCACAAGGCATATTTTCGCTTAACGCTCTATCTATCAGATATTTGCGCAAAACACGCTGAGAATCGCGTATTTGCGAGCAAAAGTAGGCTTGATTGATTTCAAGCGATTCTCAGAAGACTTTTTGTCCTAATATTTTGCGTCTATCCGTCGCCGACAGAGGGGATGAGTAGTCATGCTTTCTCGTGTAGTCGCGGCGACCTTGGAAAAATGAGGGCATTGGCGGGAGCTTGACGACTCATGCAGAGGTAATAGTTGGAAGAACACAAAAATCATTAAAAATATGGCACAGTTCTTGTTTGTGAACCAGTAATGCAATATATTTGCACCCAACAACATTTTATTAAGCAAAACAAGAACAACATGGAAGTACAAGATTTGGAACAAATCGTTCGTCAACGCGAGGGCGCACTGAGTAGCGCATTTCCCGCCCTGATGCGCAAAGTATATTTGTGGATGACGCTGGCCCTGGTCATCACGGGCATCTGTGCCTATGGCGTGGCCACCAGTCCGTCGCTACTGCAACTCATCTACATGAGCCGTGGCGCCATCTGGGTGCTGCTCATCGCTGAGCTGGGCTTGGTGTTCTACACTACGGCCCGCATCAACCACCTGTCGCTGACCACGGCCACCACGCTGTTTGCCATCTATTCGGCGCTCAATGGCGTCACGCTGTCGTCCATCTTCCTGGTCTACACCATGAGCTCCATCGCCAGCGTGTTCTTCATCATGGCTGGCACGTTTGCCGTGACCGCCCTGTTTGGTTATTCCACCAAGCGCGACTTAAGCAAGATGGGCAGCCTCCTCTTCATGGCGCTCATCGGCCTCATCCTGGCCACGGTGGTCAACATGTTCCTTCACAACGGCATGCTCAACCTCGTGCTGAGTTATCTGGGTGTGGTCGTCTTTGTGGGCCTCACCGCTTGGGACTCGCAGAAGATCAAGCAGATGCTGGCCATGCAGCCCGACATGGGCGAGGGAGCGCAGAAGGTGGCCCTCATGGGAGCCCTGGAGCTCTATCTCGACTTCATCAACCTCTTCCTCTATCTGCTGAGAATCTTCGGAAAGGATCGATAACTGTCATGTGAGCCTCTTGGCCACAACGAGAAATGCCAGACCGTCAACCGATGTTGACAGTCTGGCATTTTTTTAGTTTATGTAAATGAAGGTTGGCAAAGATTTTTTTTCAGGCAAAGGAGGGTGTCTTTAAAGGAAAATTACTATCTTTGCGCAGGTGCATTATTAAATCTTCGTTACGTAAAACTCATAATGTCGTAAATGTCTATGGTTCAGATAAATCCGTTTATAATAGAAGGCTACTCGTCGCCAGAATATTTTTGTGACAGGGTGGATGAGACAGCCATGCTCACTCGCCTTCTCACCAACCGATGCAATGTGGCCCTGATAGCCCCGAGACGATTGGGCAAGTCGGGACTGATATACAATTGCTTCCAGCAGGAGACCATACGGGATCAATACCATTGCATATACGTTGACATCTATGACAGCAAGAACCTGAATGAGTTTGTGTATGCTTTGGGCAAGGGAATATTGGCTGCACTGAAACCGAAAGGCCGAAAGGTGTGGGAGTATTTCCTGGATATGCTTCACTCGCTCAAGTCAACCATCTCGTTTGACATCAATGGTAACCCGGAGTGGAGTGTGGGCCTTGGCGACATTCAGACGCCCGACATCACGCTGGATGAGATATTCGCTTATCTCGAACAAGCGGACAAGCCCTGCCTCGTAGCCATTGACGAGTTTCAGACCATTGCGGGCTATCCCGAAAAGACTGTGGAGGCCACGCTGCGCAAACGCATTCAGAACTGTCATCATGCCACTTTTGTTTTCTCTGGCTCCAAGCGCCACATGATGGCGCAGATGTTCGCCTCGCAGGCCCGCCCCTTCTATCATAGCTCAAGCATCATGGGACTTGAGGCCATCCAGCAGGAGACCTATCTCAGTTTTGCCAATCACCATCTCTCGAAGGCGGGCAAGCACATCTCGGCCGAGGCCTTCGGCTATCTTTATCATCGTTTCGACGGCGTCACGTGGTACATACAGTATGTGCTTAACATGTTGTACAGTAGTGGTGCCGACCATACGGTGTTTGCGGAGGATGATGTGAGGGCGGCCATTGGCATGATACTCTCGCAACATCGTTTTGCCTATCAGGCTTTAATATTCCAGCTTACTGCCAAGCAGAAGCAAGTGCTCATTGCCATTGCCCGCGAGGGCAAGCCATCTTCGCTCATGTCGCAAAGTTTCTTGCAGAAATACCATCTTGGGGCAAGCACGGTGCAAGGGGCGGTAAAGACCTTGCTTGAAAGGGACTTCATCACACAGGACGAAGGCTACTATCAGCTGTGTGACAAATTCCTGGAGCTCAGCCTGAACGAATGGGAATAGATGCTGGCCTATCCTTCCTTGATGATCCAGTCGGCGATGGTGCGCTGTTGGCTGTCGTAGTTGACGCCGATTTTGAATAGGCGCTTGCCGTCGGCAGAGTAGGGTATCAGGTAACCCTTGTCGTCAATCTGCCGGATGGCGTCTTCCGCCGAACCGTCATATTTCAACTCAAAGACACAGATGGCGTCGGGCATGTGCACCACGGCGTCTGCACGTCCTATGGCGCTGTCTTCCTCCACGCGTATATAGGCTCCCATGAGATTGAATATCAGGTAGAATACGGTCTGGAAGTCGCGCTCATTCTTGTTCGATAGTCGGTTGGAGATGCTGGCAAGATAGGCTTTCAGCCGGTTCATGGCCCCTTCGATATCGCCGTCATAGAGCATTTCGAGGAAATCGCCCACAAGGCTACTGTTGTCCAACGACACAGGCGAAAGATAGTTGGGCGCCAGGCTGTTCAGCATGCCGTTCTTCACCTCTTGGTTGGGGTAAGCCAGCGTGTAGCGGCGCATCAGTGGGTTATACTTCTTGATGGTGAGATAACCACTTTGGTAAAGCAGTGGTAGCGGCGAGGTCATTTGTTCGGGCGACACGTCAAAATCGTCTATGCCGCAACTCTTCTTCTCGACGTCCATCACGCCCACATGATATTTCTGCAGGGTCTTGATCAGGTAGGTCGGAGTGCCTGACCCGAACCAATATGAACCTATCTTCTGGCCATTCATGGCCCTGATCAGGCTGAACGGATTGAAGACATCCTCAGAATGCTCACTGAAGTGATACCCGTCGTAATATTGGCGCAGTTCCTCCAGGCATTTCTCATAGGTCATTCCGAGCGCGCGCCCCAAGCCTTCCACGTCCGGGCGCATCACGGTGGTGAGTTCGGTCAGGCTGATGCCGCAGATGGCTGAATACTGGTCGAACATGGAGATGTTCTCAAGGTTGTTGAGCTCGCTAAAGATGCTGAGCTGCGAGAACTTGGTGATACCCGTGAGGAAGGTGAACTCCAGATAGGGGTCGAGCATCTTTAAGGGACTGTAGAAGTTCTGCATGATATGGCGGAGCAAACCGAGGTTCTCCTTCTCGTGCACCACGTCGAGCAACGGTGCGTCGTATTCGTCAATGATCACGACGACCTTTTGGCCAGTCTGTTTGTAAGCTCGCTTGACGACACCGTCGAAACGCTCGTTAACATCTATCTCCCTGTCGTTTCTCCCATAAAGATCCTCATAGGGGTCGAGCTGAAGACTCAAGTAGTGTTTCAGACTTTCTGCTTTAAAGTGCTTGGCCCCACTCATGTCGAAGTGGAGCACGGGGTGCTTTACCCACTCTTTTTCATAGTCGGCGATAGCAAGCCCCTCGAAGAGTTCTTTGCGTCCCTCGAAATAAGCTTGGAGCGTAGAGGCAAAGAGCGACTTGCCGAATCGCCTGGGGCGACTCAGAAAGACATATCTCATTTTTTTCCTGAGAAAGTCAACGATGTATTTTGTTTTATCGACATACAGATATTGATCCTCTCGGATTTTTTCAAAAGTCTGTATCCCAACAGGATAACAATTCACGATCTCTGTCATAGCTATGCTCGTTTTGTGTTTACCTTTGCAAAGGTACGCTGAATATCTCTAATTGCTGAACGTTTTGAAATAAAACTTTTAGACTCTTTTCCTGTGCTCACCATGTTTGGACCAACATCCAGGAAGGAATGAATCATTCATCAGGCGTGTCCGTCATTCTCTTGTTTTTGTCGCAATCTCAGTGGGCCGTGTCGGGTGGCAGGGCCGACGGGCCTGTGGCCCAGTGGCGGTTGGGTTGGTTGCCCATGGTGAGCACCAGGCATCCGCCACGCGCGATCATGTCGTGGGTGATGTAGGGGCGGTCGTAGGGTGCACCGTTCCAGGTGGCCGACTGGATGTAGATGTTCTCGTCGCTGACGCCCACAGCCTCCAGTTCGAAATGGCCCAGGCGCACGCGGTCGAATGCTGGCGTGCCGAGGATGTAATAAGGTGTGCCAGGGCAGACGGGGTAGAAGCCCATCATGCCGAACGCCTGCCAGGCACTCATCTGCCCCGCGTCGTCGTTGCCCGACAGGCCACCCGGCTTGTCGAGATATTCGGAGCGCAAGATCTCATGGACAAGAAACTGCGTCTTCCATGGCTCGCCCGTCCAGGCATAGAGATAGGCGATGTGGTGACATGGCTCGTTGCCATGCCAGTAGGCCATGCGGCCGGTGGACAAGGCGCCCGTGTCGCTCGTGTGGAGGGCAAACAGCCGGTCGAGCCGCTGCGAGAGACTGTCGCGGCCACCCATGGCCGTCATGAGGCCACGGACATCGTGGGGCACGTAGAATGAGTAGTGGGCCACGGCGCCCTCGGTGACAAACGGCACCCGGCCGAGCAGGTCCTTATTGCCCAGAAACGCTCCGCCACCGCGCTGCCCCCGTCGCGGGGTGTGTCGGCCGTCGGCCCAGCGCGTCACGGGATTGAAGACATGGCGCCAGTTGTGCGAACGCGCCATCAGTTGTTGGTAGTCGGCGTCGCGCCCCACAGCCTTGGCCAGTTGGGCCGCGCAGAAGTCATCATAGGCATACTCCAGCGTGCGGCTCACCTGCTCACGCGTGTGGAAGGCGTCGGGCACGCTGTCCTCGAGGGGCACATAACCATAGCGCAGATAACTGGTCAGGGCACGGCGCCCCATGCCGTCGCGATAGGTCTTCAGGTCGGCAGGCGTCTCAAAGGCGTTCTTGCGCACACCCTCGTAGGCCGTCTGCAGGTCAAAGCCGCCCACACCCTTCACTGTCGCGTCGGCCAGCACCGCCGCCGCATGGTCGCCAATCATCGCCGCAGTGTAGGAGTTCCAGCAGGGGAAGATGGGCATCCAGCCGCCAGCGCGATACATGCGGCAGAGGCTCTGCATCATGTTGGCCGTCAGCGTGGTGTCCATGAGCAACAGGAGGGGCATCTCCGCCCGGTAGATGTCCCACATGCTGAAGTCCATGTACATGGCTTGTCGCTCGCCCTGCTCGCTCCGTCCGTCGGCAAAGCGGGGACAGGGGCGCAGCCCTTGCGCGTCGGCCACGTCGCTGAACTCGTGGGGCAGGAAGCTCGCCCGATAGAGGGCACCATAGAACTGGCGCACCTTGGCGCTGTCGTGGCTCGCCACATCGACCTGGGTCAACCGCTTGTCCCACAGGGCCGCATTGGCCTCCATCATACCGCCGAAGTCGAGGGTGCCCGTCTCGCTGGTGCGGTTGCGCTCAGCCTCGGCCTGACTGGTGAACGAGGTGGCGGCCGAGAGCACGATGGGCTGGCCGGCATGGCCCTCGAAGGTCAGCCAAGCCACGGAGTCGTTGGCGCCAGCGGTCACCACTTTGTCGTCATAGGCCAGCGACAGGTGGCCAGCGAAGCCGGCCCGCTCGCCCCAGCCCTGGTAGATGCGGTGCACGGGATTGGAGGCGTAGATGTGGTGGCGCAACGTGTCGAGGCGCACCGAGCCCTCCTGTTCGTCGCTGTTGGGGCGCACGAGGAGGTGCACCTCGCCGTCCACCTCGGGCGTGATGCGCAGCAGGGCGGCGTGCGACAGGGCCGTCACCTCCACGCTGAGGCGCTCTTTCGGCAACCTGACAGCATAGCTGTAGGGATGCGATTGCTCCTGGCTGTGCGAGAAGGGTGAGGCTCCCTCTTCCACGCCAAGGCGCACGGGGCCTGCACCCTGGGCCGTGATGGTGAACGAGCCATAGTCTTGTGTGCAACCGCCCACGAGCCAGTGGCTGCAGCGGATGCCCTGCAAGAGACTGTCGGGATAATAATAGGGTGCCACACACTTCAGTTCGGTGGCGCGCGTCTGCGGCGTCCAGAAGTTCTGTCCGTGGGGCACGAGCACGGCCGGCAGGGTCTGTCCGTGTTCTTCCGAACCCTTGCCGTAGATGCCCTTGGAACGTGTGGCGGCCTGGTCGGTGCCCACAAGGGTGTTGACCTCCGAGAGGAGACGCAGGCGATCGAGCGAGGCCAGGCGCTCACGGACAAACGCCTTCACCGTCTCCCATGAGTAGACATAGGGACTGGCGTCCACCGGCTGGCAGTCCAGGGCGTAGACCGGGCGCTCGTTGTGGAGGAAGGTCACATAGACCTCCTTTGTGCCCGCGCGCCGCATGAAAATCATCTGCAGGTTGGCCGCCATCGGCACCACGCTGTCCATGCGATCCACCTCGTCGGCCGGCCGGCCAGGCTCGCTGCTCAGGCGCAGCAGGGTGAGCAGGTGGTAGAGGTTGGTGTCGTGGCCATAGCGCAGGTCGGCGCCATGCCGCCCGCGGGCTATCGCCGTGTCGGCGTCGGCCTCGATGCGCTGCCACAGGTTGATGGCGCTCCGCGCCGGGATGCCGTTGTTCTGGGCCGATGGACCATTGCAGATCCACATGCGGCGGTTGTTTTGCCAGTAGAACGCCTCCGCCTCCTTGCGGGTGAAGACGTCCTGGAAGTCGATGGGCAGTTCCACGTCTTGCATGTCGGTGGCGATGGTGAAGAGTTCGCTCATCAGCGTGAGGCCGTCGGTCACCTTGCTGGGGTCCTTAAACAGGGCCTTAAGGAAGCGGGTGGGGGTCACGTCGGCCTTCACGTGGGTGCTGGCGGTCAGGCGTTTCTCCTCTGGCGAGTTGTAAGCGATCCAGTCCATGTCGGCCGAATCGGTGTGACAGTTGATCACGAACCCGTCGGGCAGGTGGAGGAAGGTGTAGAACATGGCCTGCATGCTCTTGCGGCAACGGTCCGACACGCTGCTGCGCGCCTCGATGTGGGGCCTGTCGGCGAAGACCGACGGGTAGGCCTCGGCCATGCGATAGGCTATGTCGCTGTGCTGCCGGGCGCCCAGCGGTGTCAGCTTGCCGCCGTTGCCCTTGGCGTTGCGCCACACCTTGCTGAGGCGCTTGGCCACTTGCTTGCCCAGTGGTGTCAGGTTTCGCTTGTCGGCAAACTGGCTGTTGACCCACTCATAGCGACTGTCGCTCGTGAGCCAGCGCGATCCGTGGCGGCCGTAATGGCTGATATAAAACGGTTCGAAGCCGGCGGGCACACGGAAGTCGGTGCCCGACCGCTCGGGATAAGCATAGTAGACGCCGCCCAGTTGTTCCCATGTGGACTGTGCCGGGGCGATGTGGGCCACCAAGAGCAGCGCCCACGTCAGTATTGTTTTCTTCATTCCAAACATCATGTTTTTTCAGTGTTCCAATGTCCAGTCTATTCCCAGTTTGTTGTTCTTCATCCTCACCACGAGGGGCAGTTCGCCCTCGCTGGCGATCCACATCTCTGTTCCATCCTTGTCGGCCCGCACGTGGATGGTGGTGCCTTGGCGGTCGGTCTCGCGCCAGGTCTGTCCGTCGTAGGTGAAGCGATGGTGGCGCTTCAACTGTCGGAGGGCCTGTCGGGAGATGAAGAGGAAGGTGCCGTGGCAGGTGTAGCTGCGCCCCGACCACTGCGGACTGTCCCAACAGAAGGCGTCGGCCCGCTCGACCACCGAGCGTGGGATGCGGTATTCGTTGCCATGACAGACCATGCGGAGCGTGTCGCCAATGGTTGTCCAGGCCAATGGCCAGTTGCGGTACTGCCGGTTGAGCACGAAGCGGACGGTCGTCATGGGGTGGCCGCCGGGCAGGTCATAGGCGCCTGCTGTGGCCTCGGTTGGCGTTTTTGCCACTGCTTGCGGGGCGCCGGTGGCACTAAGCGCGGTCTCGTCGGCCACACGGACAGGGGGTATGTGGAGCCATGTGCCCTGTCCGGCCACGGGATAGCGGCCCAGCATGGCCCAGATGAGCCACGACGACATGGCGCCGCTGTCGTCGTTGCCGGGCAGGCCTGCGGGCGTGTCGGAGAAGTTGGTGCGGACAATCTGGCTCACGCGCGACGCGCTGAGGTCGGGTCGCCCGATGTAATGGTAGAGATAAGGGGTGAGAAACGAGGGCTCGTTGGCCACGTTGTAATGGCCTTGGTCGAAAAAGATGTCGAGCCGGCGGCGGAACGCAGAGTCGCCGCCACATAGCTCGATGAGGCCCGGCACGTCGTGAGGCACGCTGAGCGAATACTCCGCTGAGAGCGCCTCATAGAAGAAGGTGTTCCACCATGGGATGTACCAGGGGGCCACCTTGGTGTCGGGCCGGTAGGCGATGGTGGGGTGGCAGACGGCCGATTGGCCCCATACCACCGAGTCGAGCCACTGGCCGTCGGCGGCGCGGGGCATGATGAAGCCGCGCATGCCGTGCCACTCGTAGTCGGCACGCCAGAGGTTGCGCCAGTTGCGCGAGCGTGCCATGTATTTCTCGTAGAGGTCGGCGTGGCCCAGGCCGCGTGCCACCTGGGCGAGGCACCAGTCGTCATAGCTGTATTCCACGGTGCGTGTGCCAGCCCGGGGTATGCCGTATGGGATGTAGCCCAGTCGCTTGTAGGCGTCGAGGCCGCCGCGCCCTTCCTTCTCATCGTCGGCGGGTGGCACCTCGGCGTCCTTGACCATGGCGCGCAGGGCGAGGTCGTAGTCGATGCCCCGGAGACCGCGGGCGTAAGCCTCGGCCACGACCACCTCAGCATGGGAGCCTCCTTGTGTGCGGCCGTTGCAGTCGCCGCTACGGGCGTCTGGCATGTAGCCGTCGTGTAGATAGATGTTGAGCAGGGCGTTGATCATGTCGACCGCTCGCTCGGGATAATACTCCATGAGCAGCGGAAACGAGGTGCGGTAGGTGTCCCACAGGGCGTAATAGTCGTCGTAGTAGGGCAGGCGCTGGGCCGATGGATTGCTCGCTGAGCGGTAATGGGCCGGTTCCTCGCCTGTCTTGTCGATGGGCATGAGAAGCGTGTGGTAAAGGGCGGTGCGGAACATGCGCTCTTCCTTGGCCGTCCCCTGATAGGGCACGCGCTGGAGCAGGCCCGACCACGTGGCGCGCAGGGTGTCCAGTTGGGTGTCGAAAGAATGGGGGCAGATGTTGTGGCGCGCTTGTTCCTCGGAGACATAGGAGATGCCCACCTTGACGTTGGCCAGCGTGTCGGCGAGCCGGCTGTCGGAGACAGGTGGTTGGGGAGCGCCCGATGGTGTGGTGAAAGCCAACTTGGCGGTCAGGCTGTCGGTCGTCGACAGGGCCTTGAGTGGCACGTCGCTCTGCAAACAGAAGTAGACGGTGTATGGTCCGCCGTTGTTCCACCCGCCACGAACGGTGGTGTGGCCCACCACCTCATGGGCACTGGCCAGGCGGATGGCGGAACCCACATATTGCTGGGTCTCGCGCTTTTCGGGGATGGAGTCCATGCCGAGGAAGGAGGCCACGTCGATGAACAGGCCGTCGGCGCGGTGGATGCGATAGAGCGCACAACGCTCAGCGGTGGTGATCTCGGTGGTGACGCCGTTGGCGAAGGTGCAACGGTAATAGCCTAACGACACGTCCTCGGCGGTGCGCCGCTGGGCATAGACGGGGATGTCACGGACGCTGGCGTCGGGCATCAGCAAGGGCCACGTGGTGGGCTTGTCGCCAAGCACGATGGGCTGGATGAGCACATTGCCATATTTCTGTCCGCCACCGGTGCCGCTGACGTGTGTCTGGGTGAAGCCCTTGACAGCCTCGGGCATCGGCGCCCAGCCGGCATTGGGCATCGACAGGCAGTCGGGACCGGGCTTCACCATGCCAAAGGGCATGGACGGACCGATGAACGTGCGCCCAAGTCCCTCGCTCCCGATGCGTGGGTCGACGTGGCTGCAGAGGCCATGGTTGTCGGCTGCCAAGGGAGAAACGGTCAGCGACAAAGGGATGATGAGCGACAGGAGCGTGCGCGTCAAGCGGTTGGTGTGAGGGCGAAGAAGGGTCGGACGCATGGAGAGAGGGTTGTGGAATGGGGAAGAATGAATAAAACAAAAACCTCCCGCCGAGGGATAATCATCCCCCTGTGGGGATGACCAGCCCATCGGCGGGAGGCCTATGAGATTAGTGGTTGTAGCCAGCGTTCTGCTGCCAACCGGTCTTGTTCAAGACGTTTGTCGGAAGCGGGAACACGCGGTGGGTCTTGTCGAAGTTGGCGTTCGAGTAGATGTGCTTGTGGAAGCCATACTCGTCCTCGAAATGACCGAAGCGGATCATGTCGTTGCGGCGCCAGTTCTCGTCGAAGAACTCACGGCCGCGCTCGTCGTAGATCTCCTCCAGCGACGGGGCGTGGTCGAGGGCGGGTGCGTGGACATACGAGCGGATCTGGTTGAACAGGGTCTGCGGCGTGTCGCCATTGGTGGCTGTGGCACCACGGACGATGGCCTCTGCCTTCATCAGGATGATGTCGGCATAGCGGAAGATGGGCACGTCGTTGCCCTGGTTGCGGTCGTTCTTGAAGTCGGCGTCTGAGATAAACCACTTCACCGACTTGTAGCCCTGGCAGAAGCCGTTCTCGTCATTGCCCACGTTGAGCTCCTCCTCGCCGTTGGCCTTCAGCGTGATGTCCTTGGTCAAGGTGACGGTGTGGCCCTTGAAGGTCCAAGGTGTGGACGTCTTCTGGTAGGTGGAGGGATCATAGTTGTAGATCAGTCCGGCCAGCACGTGGCCCTGGCGGTCGTCCTGGCTCAGCGCCATCAGGCGGTCGGACATCTCGGGCGTGATGGAGAAGTTGCCACCCACTGACTTCGACAGTTTGGTGCCATAATAGCTGCCTCCGGCGTCGTTGGCCTTACGCCATGTGCGGGGGCGGCCATACTGCATGCCTGTGTGCCGGATGGGATCATAGGGCATGGCATAGATGAAGTCCTTGATCTGCGATCCGTTGTTGGGATAGAACTTCGACAGGTAGGAGTCTGTCAGGTTGAACTTGCCACTCTTGATGATGTCATCGCAGAGCTCCACCACACGGTTGAGCTTGTCGTTGGTGTAGTGGGCGGCATCGTAAGCGTCGACGCTGCTGGCGGTGTAGACCGGCCAGTTGATGTAGAGCTTGGCGAGCAGGGCCTCGGCCATCCAGCGTGTGGGCTTGCCATAGGTGTTGGCTGTCACGTTCGTGGTGAGTTGCGGGATGACGGCCTCCAGCTCGTTGGCGATGAAGCGTGCCACCTCTGCGCGCGGCTGCCGCTGGATCTGGTCGCTCAGGCTGGCCACGGAGTCGAGAATGGGCACATCGCCATAGCTGTCCATCAGGATGAAGTGGAAGAAGGCGCGGATGGCACGGGCCGAAGCCACGCCACTGCCACCATTGTTGCCACCCATGTCCTGGATGGCCTCGTTGGCCTTCGTGATGCCTGCCGCCACGTCCTCATACCAGCCGATGGAGGCATCGTCGGGTGAGAAATTGTGCTGACAGGTGTGGGCGTAGGTGCCCGAGTCGTAGTAGTCGCCATCGAAGCTGATGCCTACCCACTCGTCGCTCGAGAGCGCCTGGGCCTCCATGTAGCGGCGTCCGTAGGTGCCCAACAGTTGGAAGTAGACGTTGGACAACTTGGCCTCCTGCGCTATCTCGGAAGAAGGATACTGCGTGTACATGGAGTCCTCGTTGACATTCAAGTCCGTGCAGCCGGTGGCTAAGCCCAACATGCCAGCCGCACAGATGAACAATATGCTTTTTTTCATAATGAAATCAATTAATCAGTAAGACCTAAAAGTTCACTTTCACACCCAGCATGTAAGTGCGTGTGTGGGGATAAACACTCCAACGATAGTCCACACCAGGTGAGAGACCACCCATGTCGACCTCAGGATCGAGACCCTTGTAGCTGGTGATGGTGAAGACGTTGTCGGCGGTGAAATAGAGTGTGGCGCTGTTGATCCAACCGTCGAAGCAGTCGCGGAAGGTGTAGCCGAGCGACAGGGTCTTCAGGCGGAAGTAGCTGCCGTTCTCGATCCAGCGGTCTGAGGGATAGTTGGGCTTGGTGTTGATGGCGTAGGTGCCATCGGCCAGCTTGGTCACCTGCTCCTTGGCAAAGTCGGCGAGCACGTTCTTCGTGCCAGCGGCGGAAGCCAGGTTGGTGTTTGACATGTAGCTGGCGCGGGTGCCGTCATAGATCTTGTTGCCGAAGACGCCGGTGAAGAATGCGGTCAGGTACCAGTTCTTGTAGCTCACGGTGTTGTTCCAGCCGAGGTTGAGCTTGGGCTGTGCGCTGCCTGTCTTCACGCGGTCGCGGCTGTCGTCGGGGGTCGTCGTGACCTCGCCGGTGCGCTTGCCTTGGTCGTCATGGACATAATAGGTGGCCTGTCCCAAGTTGTCGAAACCGGCAAACTCAAATGTGTAGAATGTGCCAAGAGGCTCACCCTCGAGGATGCGTTGCGTGTAGCCATTGTTGGAGACGCCGGCCACCATCGGGTCGCCCTCCTCGAGTCGGGTGACGTGGAAGATATCATTCGACAGCTTGTCCACGCGGTTCATGTTGTGCGAGAGGTTGAGCGAGGTGTTCCAGCGGAAGTCCTTCGTCTGGATGACGTCGGCATTGATGGTGAATTCCACACCGCGGTTGGTGATCTCGCCCACGTTGGCGTCGAGCTGTCCGTAGGCGAGCTTGCCTTTATCGACGGGATAGTTCCAGATGAGGTCCCAGGTCTTCTTGTTGTAGAACTCGATGGTTCCGTTGATGCGGCCATTGAGGAAGGCGTAGTCGATACCGATGTTGAACATGCCTGTCGACTCCCACTTCAGGTCGGGATTCTGGTTCTTCGAGAGGTAGAGGGTGCGATAGGATGTTGGCTGGCCGTCCTCGCCGACATAATCGAAGTAGCCCTGTCCGCTATAGGTGGCCAAGGCTGTGTAAGCGCCGAAGCCGAGTGAGTTGCCGCTGACGCCATAACCCATGCGGAGCTTCAGGTTGGAGAGCACGTTCTGGTTCTTCATGAAGGGCTCCTCGGTGATGTTCCAGGCGGCGCTGACCGATGGGAAGGTGCCCCAACGGTTGTTGACTCCGAAGACCGATGAGCCGTCGCGACGGATAGAGGCCTGGAGCATGTAGCGGCCGTTGTAGGAATAGTTGACACGTCCGTAGAACGAGATGTTGCGCACGATCTCCTTCACGCCACTCTCAATGCCGGCGATGCCATTGATGGTGCTTGCATAGGTGAGGTTGTTCCACTTCACGTAGTCGTCGAAGAAGTTGTTGACGGTCAGTCCGAAGCCGTCGTTGCTGACGCGCTCCTCCCATGAGTAGCCGGCCATGAGCGTGAGGTTGTGCACCTTATTAAAGGTGTGGTTGTAGTTGGCATAGCCCTCGAAGGTGCTCTCGTGGCCCATGTAGGTGTTGCGGTTGGCCTGTCCGTGCTGGCCTGCGGTGAGCTCCGACAGGGTGGAGTGGTAGGTGCTCGAGGTGCGCTGGCGGTTGCCAAACGAGTAGTTGGCGTTGAAGTCGAGGCCGTCGATGATGTGCACAGTGGCTTTGGCGGTGAACTGCTGGCGCTTCCAGTTGTTCTCGCCAGTGTCCTCATTGATCATGCGCAGGGGGTTGAAGTTCTTGTCAGTGCCTGCCCAGTCGACGGGGTTGAGGGGTGAGAAGTAGTTCATGGCGTCCATGACCGAGGCACCCTCGTTGCGCATCGACACGCCGGCATACTTGCCATACATGAGGTTGGCGCCAACGGAGAGGTCCACATGGTCCTTGAGGATCGAGGTGGTGATCAGCGAGCGGACGTTCAGGCGGTTCATGTTGCTGCCCTTGATGATGCCCTGGCGGTTGTGGTAACTCACGCTGGTCATGTACTTGGTCTTGTCGTTGCCACCGTTGATGTTGACGTTGTGGTTGTGGCTGACGCCCGTGCGCAGCACTTCCTTCTGCCAGTCGACGTTGCCGCCGTTGTTGTCTATGTTGATGCCCGTCTTCTCACCGAGGTCGAGGAGTTGCTGGGCGCTCATCATGTCGAGCGTCTTGGCCACGCGGTCGAAGCCCACATAGCCGTTGTAGCTGACGTTGGTGCGGCCGGCCTTGCCCTTCTTCGTGGTGATGATGATGACGCCGTTGGCGGCCTTCGAGCCATAGATGGCTGTGGCAGTGGCGTCGCGCAGCACGTCGACCGACTCGATGTCGTCGGGGGCCACCATCGAGATGTCAACGCCGGGGATGCCGTCGATGACGTAGTAGGGTTGCATGGCCTCGCCTGTGCGGAGCGATGAGGCGCCACGCAGCGAGATGCTGGGCGTGCCGTTGGGGTCGCCCGTGGAGGTGACGAAGAGTCCGGGCACCTTGCCCTGCAACATCTGTGCGGGGTCGGTGAACACGCCTTGGTTGAGGTCCTTGGCATTGACCGTGGTGATCGACGACGTGACGTCCTTGCGGCGCATCGTGCCGTAGCCCACGACCACAAACTCGTTGAGGGTCTGGTCGGCCTCCTTCAGCTTCACGTCTTGTCCCGGCGTGATGACCTGGGGCTCATAGCCCGTGTAGGTCACGCGCAACTTGGCGCCGGCCTTGGTGGTGGTGAGGCGGTAGCGACCGTTGGCATCGGTCGTCGTGCCGTTCTGTGTGCCCTGTTCGAGGACACTCACGCCGACGAGCGGCTCGCCATTGGCATCGGTGATGACACCGGTCCGCAGACCCTGTGCCATGGCCGTGGCGCCGCAAAGCAACAAAGCGGCTGATAGCAGCGGACGCCGCAATCCAACCTTCACTTGGCTCTTACTTTTTTTCATAAGCGTTCATTTGAATGGTTTATAATTTTGGTTAGTTATCGTTCGTGGTCATGGGGTGCCAGGGCCTTCAGTGGCGTGTGCCGCCATAGTCGATGCCGGGCGTGGCCTCGACGTGCAGGTCGGCGCTGACGGCCGAGGCCTTGTCGACGAAGAGGCCATACACCTTGTCGCGGATGAAGCCCTCGCCCTTGCAGGGGCGCTTGTCGTAGACGCCACCCGGGTAGGCTGTCTGCCGCCGGAGGTTGAGGCGCACATTGGTGAGCGTGATGTCGCGCACCTTGGTGTCGGTGTCGCCGCCGATGAAGCATCCGTTCTCTGAGGTGGCGAAGATGTTGGTGAAATGGATGCGACTCACCTCGCCCGAGCGACCCTCGGTCTGGCCTGCGGGGAAGCGCCAGTTGGCGTCTTTGTTGTTACCGTCGGCACGCGGATAGGAGGTGACATAGATGGGCTCGGCCTTTCCCCACCACACGTCCGACCACAGGCGGCAGTCCAAGATGATGTTGGAGAACGACACGTCGGTGATTGTGCCCTCGTCGCGGTTCTGGATGCCGAGGCCGCGGTTGCTGGCCGTGATGATGCAGTCGGCGATGGTCACGTTGTAGATGGAGTCCATGTTCTCCGACCCAAGCTTCACAGCGCACGACCGCGAGGTCATGGTGCAGTTGGTGACGGTGATGTCGTGGCATGAGCCATACTCGGCAAACTCGCGTCGGTTCTTGAGGCAGATGCAGTCGTCGCCCGAGGTGATGTGGCAGTTGGCGATGCGCACGTTGCGCGAATGGTCGATGTCGATGCCGTCGCCGTTGCGTATCTTGAGGTTGTTGAGCAGGTCGATGCCGTCGATGACCACGTCGTCGCAGCCCACGAGATGCACGGTCCAGTAGGCGCCCTCGCGGATGGTGAGGTCACGCAGGCTGACCTTCTTGCAGCCGTAGAGGGTGAGCACGTGGGGGCGTGGGTCGAAGGTGGTGACGGGCTTCAGCTCATAGGAGTCGCTTAGCTCGCGCCCCATGAAGGCCACACCGTTGCCGTCGATGGTGCCGCGTCCAGAGAAGGCCACGTTGGCGCAGTCCTTGCCCCACAGCCACAACATGCCCTCGCCCTCGTTCTTGCCGAAGGCGCTGAGGTGGTAGAGCTGCTCGTCGGGATGGGCCTTGAGCGTCGAGGTGGCGTCGAGGTGGAGCTCCACGTTGGATTTCAACTGGATGGGCCCGGCCAGAAACGTGTGGTTGCGGGGGAAGAGCACCTGGCCGCCGCCCTCGGCCGAACACTGGTCGATGGCACGCTGGATGGCTGCGGCGTCGTTGGCCTTGCCGTCGCCCAGGGCGCCATAGGTGGTGACGTCATATACGTGGGATTGGGCCGATGCGGTGAGCACGGCAACTAATAATAAAAGGTATGTGATTAGCTTACGCTTCATCTGGGTTGGCTTTTAACGATGCAAATATAAAGCAAATATGTTACAAATCCATGTCTGTGGCCAATTTTCTTTCAAAAAAAGCGTGAAGATTGTGTTTCAAAGGTGTTAGCAGGCTGCAAGCGAGGGGGTTGTGGCTCATAGGAAAAGTAATATCACAGGTGGGAACACAGCCGCATTGGGGGAGCTCAGTGATATGATGCATGCAAAACCACACGACTTGTCAACCTCCTCTCTCGCAAGTCGTGTGGTTTGAGTGCATCTTGAGGGATGTGCCCTTCATGCATGTTTGCCGTCGTTTTTTTCCCCCCCCCCCCCGATTGTTTGCTGCTTTTCGTCGTGATGACCATGTCGCCCCCATTGCTTGTTGTGAGGACGGTGCTGACGGCATGCTCCTCCTTCAGCACTGTCATGAGATGCTTGACGGCGGTCTTCGACACCTTGATGTTGATGAAGTTGTTGTTGCTGTCAATCATGGTGAAAAATTCTTTTGTGATGCTGGCGTACACCACTTTTTTAGTATGTATGATGTGGCTTCTCCCCAGTTTCAAGAAGTCACTCCCGTGTTTCAGCTTCTTCAATTCTTCCTCGACTTGTGACAGTCCAAAGGGTAACAGCAACTTGTTGTTCTTGTTGAAGAACAAACTGGTGTAATGCCCCTCGGCCTTGAAGAACAGCACATCGTTGGTCATCGCCTCGAAGAGTTCGTCTCGCTTAAAAAGTTTCAATATCATATGTAAAGTGTTTGTCTGCCATTATGTTCATAGTCTGTAGCCAGCAAGAAACAGGCAGAGGTTAGTTATTATTATATATGGTGTTCTCACAAACAGATGTTACGCTTATGCATCGCAGGCATGTTGGAATAGCTCCAAACTATCATGTTTTTTCGCATGTGAGAATAGTAGTTCTTGACCTCTAATTTACCAAATGTTTTTCAATTTTCCTTTTGCTTTTAAACCATTTTTCGTGAGTAGCCGAATTTATAGCATGAACGGCATATAATATTGCATGAATAGCGTTTTGTTGTGTCTGGATTTTTATGTAAGTTTCCATCATTTAGACACATATGCCGCTCAGTGCAAATAAGTTGCCCCTTCGTGCAATATGGCCGTCAAGTGAGGAAATATGCATTTTGTACATATCTATGACAATGAAAAAATGTCGAAATTTGCAGTGCGAAGGATAAAAAGAGCGAATTGATAAGGATGTATGACTGTAGTAAAAAAACAAAAAAGGCAGTTGGTTGGCTCTTTGCTCCTGACGAAAACAAATATCAATAACAAAACAGAAGATTATGAAGAAAATCTTGACATTGATGGCGGCTGCGTCTGTTTGTTCGGGCACTGCTGTGGCTAGCGATTTCAATTTCGCTAACCCTGCATCAGACGCGAAGAAAGTGAACTCCGCCCTTTCTTTTGACGAGACGGCTAATTCCTTCTCATTCACAGTCACAGAGGGAGACTCGGTGACCATTGAGGGTACAGGTGACATTGCTGTCACAATCGGTACCACATCACTTACTCCTGATGGCAACAAGTATTTTGCAGCCCAAGGCGGAACGATGATTGTCACACTTGGCAATAATGCCAACTTGACTAAGATCTTTGTGGAGTCAAGCAATGCCCGTAAGGTCCAGGAGGAGATTGACAAAGCGCAACAGGTGATGGGCGAGCAGATAGCTGCTGTCGCACCGTATGTGAGTTTTCTCACCTTCTATAACAAGGTGCAGGCTGAAATCAGCAAGGCTGGTCAAAAGGTGCAGGATGTCAAGGCTAAGTTGGCAGAGTATAAGGAGAGCAACGGCCTTACTGATGACAAGGCCACGGCCCTCATCGCCGAGCTGAATAGCGAAACCCTTTTAGTCGACGGAAACTATGGTGCTATTAAAATGGCACAGGATGCCGTGGAGCAGGCAAAAGTAACATTCCAGTTGTATCAGAAGATTACAATGCAGGATGCTCAGGAGTATGCGCTTAACTCATTGGATAAGGCGGACACAACTCCAACTGTGAATGAGTGGAGAGCACTTGGCTATGAGAAAACCAATAACACGACAATCTACACTCGCGATTTTGAGAGTGTAAAGAACAATTTTGGCGTCGTTGTTGGTGTCAAGCCCACTGATTTCAAGACCTCATGGATTGAGACTGAATGGAAATCTCTCAAGGACACAGTCAACACCAACATTAAGAGCGAAGCCGATGCTGAACTTGATGAGTTCCCCAATGCGTTTGTTGGCAAGGATGAAAGCTATTTCATCAACAGATACAAAGAGGTGGTGGCCAAGTTACAGAATGTCATAGCCCGTGCCAATTTCGAGCGTGACTATAAGGGACAGATAGAAGGACTTTCCACCAAGGTCGAGAAAGTGGAAGCCGCCTTGAATGTGGGCACACCCTTTGCACTTGCCGACGAGAACGATTTCAGAATGTTTAAGGAGCAGATTGCTGGCATGCAGGCTGAGATCAACGAAACGCAGAACCGCTATCAGTATGAGCAGACCGACTTTGCTGCATTTGGGAACTCAATACAAGAGTTAAGCTCTAAGCTCGATGGTTTCTATGCAGAGCTTGTTGTGGAGGCTCGCAAAGATCTCGAGATTAAGTTGGGTGCTGCACAGGCCAACTTAACCAAAGTGTCCTATGAGGTGTCGGCTAAGTATGAGAACGAGCCTAATACTCAGGTGACGTATCAACAGCAGTTCTCCGCACAGCAGAACAAGCTCAATGACTTGAAGCAGAATGTTGCAAACTCTCAATTCGAGAAGGTGCAGGATGACTATGCTGCCTTCGTCAAGGCAATCGAGACAATTAACGATTCTGTTAATAGCATTTGGGGCACTACGCTTTCAGACCAGAAACAGGAGATTCTTACGCACAACCAGCAGGCTAAAGACAACATCTTTGAGGCTATTGACGCTGTTCGTGCTGACTATACCATCTATGTTGACAAGATCAACACTTGGATTAATGATGAGACAACAAAGAGTGCAGCCACAGATCTTAAGGCCAATCTCAACAAGCTTTTCAGCATCATCAATGGTTTGGACGACATGAAGGCTGAGGTCACAGCCGCAGTCAATGAGATGACTGACAACATCAAAAATGAGTCTGACGAGGAGTTCGGAGCCCACTATGAGGCAAATCAGAACATCTATCGTCTGACGGATGACAAGGTTAAGGCGTACCTGAAGAGTACCAAGAGTGTGGCAGACCAGATTTACGCAGAGCTGATTGAGGCTGCGAAGGCAGCAAATGTCAAAGCCTATAACTATGTCATGAATCAGTATCATGATAATACGATTGAGTGGGCAAAGGCTCAAATCAATGATGGCAAGAGCCACATTCAACCTGGAACCAAGAATCAGAAGATGAGCGTTGAGGCTGTCGCTAAATTCGCCGAAGCCTACGATAAAATTGGCACCAAGGACAGCAATGGCCAAGGTGAAGGCTATATCCAGGCAGCTCAAGCTGAGATTGATCGCTTGAATGGATACGACGTGACCAAGGAAGACTTTAAGAATAACATTCTTGCCGACAAGATTGTGAAGGACAAGGATGGTGTGCGCGAGCTTCCTGAGAAGATGATTGCTCCCGTCAAAGTGGCTGTGGATAATCTCACTGAAGAATTGGAGTCTTACAAGAATCAGTATGATTCCATCTATACGAAGAAGGTGGATTGGAACTTAGCCAAGGCTCATGAGGACGAGTTGCAGGCAGAAGTGGACGCTTGGGAGAAGGCAAACAATGTGTCTGCTGACAAGCATTTCAATGTCAACAAGGAGTTGACACTTGTCAATGACAGTGTGGCGAGTGCTCTCGCGTACCTGGAGACTGGTTGTCTGACAGCTCAGACTCGAAAAGAGGCCACGGATAAGGCCTTGGCTTACTACAACGAGAAGATGTATGTCATCCGACACTTCACAGAGGCCAAGGCCAACGAGGCCGCAGCCCCTGTGGTGAGTGCTAAAGTGGCAGAGGTGACAAAGGCTATTGCCGATGCACGCACTGCTGTGGAGGTTTATGTTGATGACATCAAGGCTAAGGCCAACATTGACCTTGATGAAATAGCCAATGCGCTTGAAAAGTGCAAAGAGCAGATTGATGCCTCTGTTGCCGCTAACTCCATTGCGGCAAATAAGGACGGCTTCATTGCTAACCTTGACAAACTTGTGGCTGATGTGGCCAAAGTGCTCAAAGATGCCGAGGAGGCCAGTCATGCTTCTAACCTCGACTACAATGGCGATGGAGAAGTCAATGTCAAGGACCTCGTCGACGCTGACGCCGACTTCCAGGAGAGTGGCGACGGCGCTACCTTCTACAAGTTCCTGGATGCTTACCTGGAGTATCTCGGAAAGTAACAACTTCATGTGCTGTCCCCGGAGGGCTGGTGTCCTTACTTCCGCCCCCTATTGTCAGGAAACCATCCTTCGGGGATTTTGCCGTGATACAACAACAATCAGTCAAATAAACGATTCAACAATGATGAAACATACAAAACTTTATGGCTTCCTGTTTGCGTTGGCCATGGTCTTCATGACATGCGCAAGTGCCATGGCCCAGGAGCTCACCCTCAAGAAGGTGACGTTCTTGAAGCAGGGCGATACTGCCACTGTCGCCGTGGGATTGGCCAATGGTGACGTGGTGAATGGTCTGCAGGCTCGTGTCTCCCTGCCCGAGGGCCTGACTTTTGTCGCAAAGGCCAACAATGCGAAGCGCTTCAACATCAACAAGACCGACCGCACAGAGGACATGACACTCATCCTCAACAAGATTGACAATCGCACGGCCACCATGGTGGGCTTCGGCGCTGAGGTGCAGGCTGGCGAGGGCGACGTGTTCACGTTCGACGTGGCTGTCGCCGACAACTATGCCGGAAGCAGTGAGATTGCCCTCAGTGGCGTGCAGCTCAATGTGCCCGGACAGCCTGTGGTGAAGCCCGAGAATGCCGTCACAAAGGTCATTGAGGAGACCGACAGGGTCCACTTCAGCGGCAACGTGCCCGATGTGACCATTGGCGAGGCTCAGACGGTGACGCTCGACATGGCCTTTGACAAGGCTGTCATGCGTGGTGCTGCGTTCAACGTGGTGTTACCCCAGGGATTGACGCTCGTCGACCATTCGGCCAAGTTGGGCTCGTTGCTCGACAACCACAAGGTCAACGTGAAGGGCAACCTCTTTACCGTCAACCTGAAGGACTATGGTGAGGACGATGCTTTCACTGCCAACAACGGCAGCCTCTGCACCTTCGATGTGGTGGCCGACGAGACCTTTGTCGATGGTTCGGAAATCAAGGTGAGCAACTTCCGCTGCTGGGCAGCGGGTGGCCACACCGAGTATTATGGTGAGGATTTCGCCATCCAGGTGAAGAAGAGTGTCAGCGCTGGCATTCATGGTGTGTCGGCTGATGGACAAGATGCTGACGCTGTGTATCAGTTGAACGGTGTCCGCACCGACCGCATGCAACGTGGTGTCAACATCGTCGTGAAGAATGGCAAGGCTGTCAAGGTCGTCAAGAAATGATGACGTGCCATGCTGATGAAAAGTAAAACGATTCTGACATATCCTTTTCAATTCGTAGTTTTGTGACTATTAGATAGTAGACTATAATTTCGCACAAGACGTTGATAACCGACCGCCCATGGCATCGCCTTTTTCTTTAGGCAGTGTGTGGGCGGTCTTTTCTGTGTGTTATCCGAAGATTTCCTTCAGCTCACGGTTGCTTAGTTTGCCAACAGGCCTGTGGGCGCAATGACTATCGCGTGCTTCTTGCCAAGTACAAAAAAACAGGAGGAAAGCCTCAGTGGGCTTTCCTCCTGTCGTGTGAGGGAAATGTGTGTTGAAGTGTGTTACTTCACCACTTTCACGGTCTTCTGCGAACCGTCGCTGTAGGTGTTCTTCATCAGGTAGACACCCTTTGCGGGAGCGTTGACGCTGCGGCCGTTGAGGTCAAACCATTCGGTGTGCTTCACGGCCTTTGCGGTGCCATCTGTTGTGGCGGTGCGGATGGCTGTGGCCTGCTCGTCGCCCACAAGGATGTTGTCGAGGTAGATGGCCTCCTGGTAGCCGTCGGTGTAGGCATAGAAGGCGAAGTTGACAAAGTGGTTGTCCTTGAAGTCGCTGAGGTCCACCAGGTACTGCTTCCAGCCCTCGGTGTTGTCGTCGGTCGAGAGGTCATAGCTTGCCACAGGGCTGTACTGGCCGTCGTCGGCGCGGACATAGACCACCAGGTAGGGGTGCTTGTCATACTTCGGGGCGAAGGTGTAAGCCCAGAACGAGAGGTAGTTCTTTTGGCCGTTCATGGCCACCTTGGGCGAGATGAAGCCGGCGCCGGCATAACTGGCATAGTAGCTGCCGTTGTAGAAGTAGGCGCAACCGTCGTCGCCATCCTGTGGTGTGGCATGGTTGTAAGAGCCCTCCTCGCCCGTCGGGCAGGCGGTGCCCCAGGTGAAGTAGTCAGAGTTTTCGGTGCTGATGACCCACGGCGTCGTGGCGAGCTGGCGCTCGGCAAACGACTCGTGGAAGGGCAGGGCGTAGAGCTTGCCGATGGTGCAGTTGGTGACCACGGTGTCGCCGATGCCCTCGGCGTTCTTGGCCACCACGCCATAGTAGAGCACCTCCTGCTTGTTCATGTCGCTGCGGTCCACGGTGTAGGTGAGGTCTTTCACGTCGTCGGCCACGATGGTGAGTGTGCGCTCGTCGGCGTCATACTGGAGCACGCGGTAGGTGAGGTCGTCGTTGAGCACCACGCCACCGTTGTGTCCGACCTCAGGAGCCTGCCATGTGATGACGGCCTGCTGGTTGTCGGCGCTGCCGTGGATGGCAAGCTGGCCCACACGGGTCGGGCGGTCGAGGCCCACAAAGAGGTTGACGGTGGCCACCTCACTGCGGCCATACTGGTTCTCGGCGATGATGACATATTGGTTTTGTCCGTGCTGCGCCTCCGTGTCGGTCCAGGTGATGGGTGCGCCCGGCATGACGTCGGTCTTGCTGTAGACGGGGATGGACGACTGGCCGCGATACACGTTGACCGTGAGGTTGTCGCTGAGGCGTGTGCCTTGGTAGTCGGTGGCTGGAGCGTCGAACGAGAGTGTGGCGGCCAGTGCGCCTGTCGGGTCGGCCACCGCCTTGAGATTGGTGATCTCGAGGGGCGAGAGGGCCGACTTCACATAGGTCAGGCTCACGTCGTCGAGATCGGCCATGATGTTGTCATATTGTCCGGTGGACACGATGTTGAAGCCGAAGCAGTATTTGCCAGCTTCGCGGGTGACCACACGGTTGGAGCCATCCTCCAGGCCGTAGCCCACGTTGGGGGCCAGTTCGCCGATGTTGGTGGTGAGGCTGGCCGAGTCGGGGGCCTGTCCCATGAAGACGTTGCCCTCCACAGTGTAGGTGCCCGTGTTGTAGTTGATGTAGCGTGAGAAGCTCTTCTTGTAGGCCAGCTTGTAGACCGAGTTGGCGTCGAGGCGGATGAGCGGCGTGATGAGCCATGAGGCAAGTGTGTTGTCAGCCTGTCCGTTGAAGGCGTAGATGGTCATCTTCTGGTCGTTGTCGCTGTATTTCCAGAGATAGCTCTCCTTGTTGCCCTCGTCCACACCCTGCATCTGCACCGTGTAGTGCTCGGCCGAGGCACGTGTGTCAAAGGTCTCGAGATAGGGTGCCGTGTAACAGCCGACGAAGGCCGAGTCGGTGGCGACGGCGCCCTCGCCATAGGCGTTCACCGCCTTGACGCGATAGGTGTTCATGCCGATCTTCTTCACCTTGGTGTCGGTCCATGATAGCTCTGAGCCCAGGGCCGGACGGTCGAAGGTGTGGATGGGTGCTGTCTCATTGTTGCGGTAGACGTTGACCTGGCTGATGGCGTCAAGCGCATCGCCGTTGAGGTCGCGTTGTGGCGTGGTGAAGCTGAGTGTGGCCTCCATCTTGTCGTTCTCGCCGGGCACCACCTTCAGGTCGGCAGCGGCGGCAGGTGCCTGCGCGTTGGCCACCTCGTCGACGGCAAAGCTCTTCACGAGCAGCATCGAGCTGCTCTTGCTCTTGTCGCCGCGGTAGCGCAGGGCCACATAGTATTTGCCCGTGGAGGGTGCGTTGAACGAGGCCGAGTAGTCGGTGTAGGTGTCGTAGAGCTCGACGCTGTCGGCGACGTTGAAGGCGTGGAACGTGGAGATGTCCTTCGGGTCGGTGCCGAGCAACAAGTCGAAATACTCGGGATAGCCTTTCGAGAAGGTCTTCAGGTTGATGGTGGTGCGGTAGTTCTTGCCGCCCTGGAGCGAGATGGCGGGAGTGATGAGCCAGTCGTCGGCCGGCTTCTTGCTGTCCCATGCCAAGTCGAAACGCACGAGGTGGCCATAGTCCTGGTATCTCCACTGGACGCCGTCGCTGTCATTGTCGATCACGGTGAAGTAGTCGTCGAACGCCTCTTGGCTGTCGAACGTCTGGTGGTAAGGCGTGGTGTAGGCGTCGCCGCATGTCACCTTGGCCGACTCGCTGTAGGCGCCCTGCTTGCCGTGGTTGGTGGCCGAGACGCGATACGAATAGCTGTGGAGGGCCGCCGGCGTGGGTTCGGTGAAGGATGTGCCGGTGTAGTTGTCGGCCACGGTCACGCTGTCGGGCATGCGCACCACGGTGTAGGTCAGGGCTGCGGCGTCGAGGTATCCCTTGTTGACGCCCTCGGCGGGGGCGGCCCAACTGACGGTGTTGGTGCCGTCGGCATGGCTGAACGTCACGTCTGTGGGTGCTGTGGGGGTGTCGTAGCCCGCGTACTGCTTGAGCGAGGCGAGGGGCGACCAACCCGTGGCGTTCTTCGTGTTGACGGCAATGTAGTGGTTGCCCTCAGCCAGTGAGACGGGGATGCTCACCTGTTGGCCGGGCTGGGCCTCGGTGCCCATCAGGTTCTTGCCGTCAAGCCACACGTTGAGCGCCGATGTGCCGAGCGTGGCTCCGGCGTAGGTCTTGGAAGGCATGGTGAAGGAGATCGTTCCGTCGAGACCGCCAGGAGTGGCAAACGACAACTTGAGGTCGCCCACCTTGGCGGGGGCGTCGTCCTTGGCGCTCTCCTCGAGCGAATAGATGGCGCTGAACTGCTCTTGCTTGCCAAACTTGGCGATGAGTTCGGTCTGTGCTGTCTCTGGGTCGACACTGTAGAGGCAGTTGCCCTCGTCGGTGATGGCTGCCCAGAGGAAGAGGCCTGTGCGGTTGTCGTAGGTCATCGACTGCGAGTAGGCCAGGGGCGTCATGCCCGTCCAGGCGATGAGCGAGGGACGGCCATTGGCGCGGTTGATGCGGTAGAGGTCGCCATAGGCATTGATGAAGTACATCTCGCCGTCGGGCGTGTTGCCCAGTGTGAGCACGTTGTACTTGCCGCGGAAGGCCGCGATCTTGTCCATCCAGTCATAGTCGGTGTTGTAGCGGCACCAGTTGAGCCCCGACAGGGCGTCGTCATACTGCATGGAGTAGATGGTGTTGTCGATGTTGTTGTAGGTCATGGTCGACGGCAGGAGCGAGTAGCTGCCCTTGTTGGTGTCGTACATGACGTTTTTCAGTTCCTTTTGGGCGGCCGGGTCGATGGTGATGTAGCGTGCGCCATTGAGACCACCCATGACCTGCATGGCGTAGACACCGATGAACTTGTCGCCGGTGTAGGCTCCAGAGATGAAGTTGTAGGAGAGGTTGGTCATGACGGGCTGGGGATCGATGTTGTCGCCGATCTCAAACGAGTAGATGCCGTAGGGCACCTGCGTGATGGAGGCGTTGGCCCAGTCGCTGCTGTTGATGAGCGATCCGTAGAAGGTGCGGCCGTAGAACGGTGAGGGCGCAAGGGTGGCCTGGGGTGCGCGCGTCTTGAGCTGGCGCACTGTCGCGATGTCATTCTTCGTGTTGTTGCTGGCCAGTTTGAGGGCGTTCAGGCCGCGGTGCTGCATGGGGGTGCCGAGTGGCGCCTTGGTCTGGGCCGACGCGGTGGAGGCCGACAGGGCCATGACCGCCAGGGCTGCCAGTGACGTTATGTTGTTCTTGTTCATGTGTTCGATGCAGTTAAAATTCGTGGTGGGTTACTTGTTGAATTTGAAACTTCTTCCGTTGGCTTTCACGATGTAGGTGCCGTGGGGCAATGCCTCCAGGCTGGTGGCCTGCACGCGTGTGCCGTCGAGCCGGTAGATGGTGGCGGCGCCTGAGGTTGTGTTGCCTGTCAGACCGTGAATGCCCGTCTCTGTGCCGAGGGTGAACTGGCAGGTCGACATCTCGCGCGGGGCGAGGACAGAGTAGGCCGTGCCGTCGTAGAGCAGGATGGTGGCGGTGTAGAGGGTGCCGTCCACACCATTCTCAAAGGGACCCGTGAAGCGCACGTCGGCTGTCTCGCCTTCCTTCACGTGGAAATACTGGGGGTCGAGACACCCCTTCTGCACAGCACCACTCTCGTTGAGGATGAAGAAATAGGCATAGCCCGAATAGAAGCCAGAGGTGCACTTGATGTGAGCAGTGATGTCGAGCATCTCCTTGTTGACGGTGCCCACGAAGGCCAGTTGCTCGGCAGGGGTGACGACGGCCTCGTCGGGAGCGGCCTGGATGCTGATCTTCTGGCTGTTGCAGATGTGGCGCTCGTCGTCGTCGATGAGGGTGAGCAGGTAGTCGCCCGGCTCCACGTTGAACGCATTGACGAAGTTGAGGTCGATGTCGGCGCCTGGGGCGAGGTCGATCTTCTGTGTGGTTCCCTCGGCCACCTTGCGCCCGGTCTTGGCGTCGAGCAGCAAGGGTTGCACCTCGCCGAGATAGTTGACGTCGCCCGTGTTGGCGATATGGGCCTTCACCTGGGTGAGTTTCTTGGCAAACACCTCAGGCTCTGTCGACACGCTGTCGGCGTTGAGGCAGAAATAGTCGGGGTAGGAGAGGGTGGCGGTGCCATTGGCAACATGGACGTTGAGGTAGTTGGGATAGCCCACATATTCATCGCGGATGGGGTGCCATGGTGAGCCTTCTTCCGTGGAGCGGGCGGCGGGGTAGAGGCGATAGTTGCCATCAGCCAGCGAGGGCAGGGTCACGTCGTCGAAGGTGAGGCCATTATACATATAGGTCATGGCGACCGTGTCGGGGGCGTTGAGGCTTTCGACGACCGTCTGCTGACCTGCGGCATCGACGGCCACCAGGCCAAAGTAGAGAGGCGCGTCTTGCCAACCGGCGTTGTAGAGGGTGCCGTGGAGGGCCAGGCTGAGCGTCTCGCCTGGGACCACGTGGGTCTTGCTGGGCACGAGGCCTTCGCTCGAGACGAGCTCTATGTCGGAGTATGTGCCCTCCGTGGGACGCTGGATGCCCGTCACGATAAATTGGTTGTAGTTGAAACCGCCGTCGGCACCGCCGATGCCTTGTGTGGCGGGAGTGAGGGCAGAGGTGCGGAAGTAGCCGTTGCTCATGCCGCCCCATCCCCAGTTGACATGGATGAGACCGTTGCGGTCGTAGCCGTCGAAGACAAAGCAGTGGCCGCCTGCCGACGAGCGGCCCAAGGCGATGAGTGGCCGATGGTGGTCGAGCTCGTCGATGATGACGTCTTGCCATTCTGTCGATGAGTAGTTCTGGCGGGTGCGGTAGGCGATGCCGCGGTCATAGCCAAAGTAGCTGACGAGGGCCTGCGGGATGGGAAGGCTGGCGGCGCCGCTCGAACTGGAGTATTGCATGTCGACCGAGATACCGCAGTGGAGCATCAGCTCGGCCACGGCATTGCGAGCTTCGTCGCTGCTGTTGGCGTCGTATTGCGGCAGCATGGCGTCCCAGTTGTAGTGGGTGTTGGCAAAATCGGCGGTCAGCGTCTTGCCGTACATGATCGAGGGGGCGTAGGTGTGAGTGCCCACGCCCTGCTCGGGCCAGCGGTTGTAGTACATGACCTGGGCCATGGCTGTGGCCACACAGCCGGTGGCGCAACGCGAACTGATGTCGTAGGCGGGGCACAGGTCGTTGTAGGGTGCGTCTTGGTTCCACTGGATGTTGCCCAGCAGGGGCTTCACCTCCTTGGTGTATGGGGTGGTGGCGCTGGCCTCCGATTTCTTGAGGTGATTGCGTTTGAGATAACTGATCTGGTCGACATAGGCGCCCATCCACGAACGGAGGTTCTCGGGCATGTCGGTCATCGAGAAGGTGCCGCTGTCGCTGTAGCCGAGGATCTCATCGGCTTGGTCGTCGGCCGCCACGATCACGTAGCCCTGCGAACCGGTGGCGTTGAACACGTAGAGGCAGTTTTGTCCGGTGGTGTTGCGGCCCGTGTAGGCCAGTTGCAACTTGGCGGCGGCCTTCTTGGCGCCGGCGCTGGCTTGGCGACCCAGGAACTGCTGGGCTATCCGCGTGGCTTGCGATTGGGTGATGTCCTTGGCTTGGATGCTTAGGCCAACCAAGAAAAACAATGTTAGAAGGGTAAGTTTTCTCATAAGCAATAACAGATGTGTTTGTTGTATGCAAAGGTACGAAAAAAGGCTAAAAACTGAACAAATGTCAGGTTTTAGCCTTTCTAATTCATAAATTGAAAAGAAAACTACTCGTTTTTTGATATTTTCTGATAGAGTGAGGGTGTCATGCCGGTCATTTTCTTGAAGGCGGCGATGAAGTTGGAGGCCGACTTGAAGCCCACGCTTTCCGAGATGCCCTGTATGCTGTAGTTGCTGTATTCGGTGTTGTCTTTCATGCGGCGCATGGCTTCCTTGATGCGGTGCTCATTGAGCAGGGTGCGGAAGTTCTTGTTGAATGAGGTGTTGATGGCCTGCGACACGTAGTTGGTGTTCGACCCGACAATCTGGGCCAGGGTGGCCAGACTGAAATCGGGGTTGCAGAAATTGTGCTCGTCCTTGAGGGCCTCGACGATGTTTTGCAGCAGTTGCTCGTTGACGGCGGTGGGCTTGCTGGGTTCGGCGGGCTCGTCCTGGGGTTGTGTGGACGATGTTGTCGGGGTGTCGCCCTTGGCTTCGACCAGTTCGTTGTTGCGGTCGAACAGGGCGATGTTGGTGTCGTAGAGCACCTTGCGTTGGCGCTGGATGATGATGATGGCTGCCACGGCGGTCACCACGAGGATGGCCAGCATCACCAGGCAGATCTTTTGGTAGAGGATGGTCTTCTGCTGGCTGCTGATGATGAGCTGGGTCTGGCGGTTCTCGTAGTTGAGGTGTTGGTTTTTGATCTTCGAGTATTCGTTGATGTTGAGCAGAGAATCGTTGTAACGGAAAAACTCGTTTTGGTAGTAGAGGGCCTTCTCCTTGTTGCCCATCTTGGTGTAGATGCGCATGAGCCCCTTGTAGCAGTCGGCAAACAGGTAGGCGAACGCATTGCTGTCGTGGGAGCCCGACTGGCGGTTGACCTCATGGGCCAGGGTGTCATACTTCAGCAGGGCGTCGAGGGCCTGGCGCAACAGCCCTTGCTTCTCATAACTTTGATAAATCTCAGAGTAGGG
The DNA here is from genome assembly GCA_050875105.1 of Prevotella sp. Lineage (GTDB taxonomy): Bacteria > Bacteroidota > Bacteroidia > Bacteroidales > Bacteroidaceae > Prevotella. The sequence continues at coordinate 35,524 of JBNMMB010000028.1, forward strand.
ATACACCTTCAGCTTCTTGGGCAGGTGGTAGGTGTTGGCCGTGGCGATGGCCTTGTTCATCCACACGATCTTCTCGTCCTGCTTGTCACGGCTGCCTGCGATGAAGCCGTTGTTGAAGTAGTAATAGAACAACTGTATGCCGCGGTTCACGCCTCGCAGGTCTCTCACCATCTTGTTGAGGCGTTCCGCATTGTTGGCTTTTCCGATGTTGCAGCTCGCGCCGATCATGTTGTTGAGAAATTTAAACTGCATCTCGGCGTTGCCTGCCGTCTTGCTCAGCTGGAACCCACTCTCGTAGATGTCGAGCGCTTGGGCAAAGTCCTGGTAGACGGAATAGATGCCGCCAATATTATAATAGGTGTCGAGCAGGTCCGCCGTGTCCTTGTGCTGGGCACTCTCTTCCATCTGGATGTATTTCAGAAAGTGTGACAGCGCCGTGTTGTAATCGCTCTTTTGCAGACTGGCGTTGCCTGCAAGCATGATTTTGCGGGCGGCACTGGGTTTCCTTTCAGCGCGCTTGGCGGGCAGGGTGGTGGCGAAAGCCAACAGAAGGGATAAGACCAGGGTCAGAGTCTTTGGCATATGCGGATTGTTTTTTCGGCTGATTCGTGTCTTCAGAATGTCAACTTCATGTCCAGGTGCAGCAGGCCTTCCATCATGAAGGGCTCAGAGGTGGCCACAAAACCGAGTTTCTCATAGAAGGCCTTCTTGGTCAGCTGGGCCTCGATGTCGATGTGGTCCACGCCCTCCAGGCGCTCCCGGGCGGTGTCTATTGCCGCTCTCACGATAAACAGGCCGTAGCCCTTGCCGCGCTCGGTGGTGATGACGCGGCCGATGCTCACACTGCCCATCTTGGTGCCGGCGGGACACACGCGGCACAGCGCCACCACCTTCTCGCCACGGGTCAGCCACAGGTGGATGGCTGTCTGGTCGTTGTTGTCAAGGTCTTGATACACACAGTCTTGCTCCACAATGAACACTTCTGAGCGGATGCGAAGCAACGCATACAGTTCGTCGCAGGTAAACTGGTCGTAGGTCTTGACATGGAGTGTGCAGCCCGAGGGGGCTTCATGTTTCCAGTCGTCAACGCTCTTGTGGATGGTCATGTTTGTCATTCTCGCTTTTTAATCGTTTCCCATTCTTCTTTTCAATTCTCATGCAAAATTACGACTTGCTTCTCATTCTTCCAAATATTTGGCCGTGCAAATCGGCTTTTCTTCTTCCTCCTCGGCGTCTCGCGCTTGAAAGCGTTTCGACGAGCCCCAAGATGCCTGCCGTTCAAGGCTATCTTCTTTTTGTCTTGAAAATTCTGAAAAAAACACGTACTTCTGGACTGCACCTTCTAGAGAAAAATAAACGGGCTTTGTCCGATTAAATTTCGTTAAAAGTCTTAATGGTGGTTAATTTGTGTGAAATTGTTCGGCGAAAGAGGCCTTATCGAGTTGCGATAGATATCGAATCGAGACTCGATAGATATCTTATCGAGTCTCGATAGATGCTTAACGGAGACTCGATAAGATATCTATCGCAAAACTCTGAGCATGCGCAAAGTTTTCTACAAGGCTCATTTTCGCATA
>JBNMMB010000029.1:0-36346 GCA_050875105.1 Prevotella sp.
AAATAGAACTGATCACCATGCAAATCAAAGACAATCGACTCTTCTCCGCACTTCTTGCAACATTATTATTGTTCGCATGCCCCATCTTGGGAAGGGCACAACTGAAGATTGTGGACGAGAAAGACGGCAAGCCCATCGCCGGTGCTTATGTGTTTAGCGGCGACAATCACCTGTTGTGCATGAGCGACGCCAACGGCAACACGCAACCCCTGGAGGGGATGGTCACCATCAGCGTCTTGTCGTATGAGCCCAAGACAATTGATGCGTCGACGACGAAAGGAACTGTCAGCCTGAGGCAGAAACCATACGCCCTGCCCGAGGTGGTGGTGAGGGGTGCCGACTATGTGAAACTGGTCGGGGCGTTTCGCGACATCTGCCGTAACGACGGCAAGACCATTCTCTATCGAGAGGGCATCATGAACTTCTACATCGACATGAAGACGCACAAGATACAACGACGGGTGCGCGCCTGCCGGCAGTATGAGCGGCCCAAGCTGAGGAGCATCGTCAACTTCAACATCGCCCTCTTGGGACAAGCACAATCCACCGATCTCGCGCGCATCAAATACATCAAGCGCGACTCGCTGAGCGGCACAAGCGGAGACACCACGTTTTATAAGTCAACCTTCAAGGGCAAGACAGCCGACGACGCCATCATGTATATCGACACGCACCGCGACGGCGTCTACCGACACGTCATCGACAACAGCAAATATCACAAGTCGGCCAACCCGATGCTGAAGGTGCACACCAACCTTTGCGACTGGACCTACACGAGCAAGGAGGAGACGTGGAGCTCACTCGTGTCGTTTCGCTCGATCTTCAATTATGACTACTCGCCACTGCCGGGCAAGAAGCCCATTGTCGCAGAGGAGATGCGCGACTTCGTGGTGACCGACGTGGTCTCGCTCTCGGGCGAACAGGCCAAGACAGAACTGAAAGACAAGACGGAGACGGCCGACTTCACCCTACCCGACTGCCTGCCACCTCTGCCTTATGACGTGGCCAAAGAGACAAAAGATCTCCTGAAGAAGAAATTCTGGGAAATGTGAAACGCCCCCTGACACGGCGCCTACTCATTGAGCGCGCCACAATAGGGGCAACGGCCTTTACGACGCAACTTGGCGCCACAATTGCCGCAGATGTAACGGGCACGTCCCTTGTGGAAATACTGCCAAAGGGCGGCGAAGACGTAGACCGCCAACAGGAAATAGCCCACAAAATAGAGTGACGTGACGCTGAAGACAATGTAATCGACCGCACAGACGGCTGCCAGGCCGCCCAGATAGAGCAACGCCTCGTCGAACGGCAACTGGTGGCGCACATCATCGACAGCGGCGATGCCCACAATGAGCATGGCCCACACCGACACCAGGAAGATGCTCAGCGCAAAAGGAACGGAGAAGGGATTGAGCGTCGGGTGATAATAGAAGTGGACCCACATCTGCGGGGCAAAGGTCTGGAGACTGGCGTAGAACGTGGCCGACGATGCCACGATGAGACACAAGAGCGTGGGATAGAACGACTCGATGTCGTTGACATGCACCAGATGGGCCTTGTGCTTGCGGATGCTCCAAAGGAGATAGGACGCGGCGATGATGACGATGATCACCAGGAAGATGATGACATGGGCGTCGGAGAAGGCCGAGATGAACTGCGAGATGGGGTCGTCGGGCATCACGCGGGGCAGCATGCGCGACTCGCGTGTCCAACCAAACTCGGAACTGTCGTTGGCCAACTGCACCCACACAGAGTCGACCTTGTCGGTGGGCACCATGCGGATGTCGGCCACCACGAGGTGGTCGCCCTTGCGCACCGTGAACGAGTCAGTCTGCATGCCCTCCAGATACTCCTCGGGCATCTGGCGGAGCAACGAGAAACTGTCGGCCTTGACGATAAAATTATAGTTGTTGGTGTAATGGTGGGAGGAAAAGAACGACAAGGAGTCGATCTGCCGCTCACTATACTGGAAAGCGGCATGCGTGCGGTAGTGTGACACATAGCATGATGTCAACAGTTGTGTCAGCACCATTGTCACAAGCGCGACAAGGAGACCTTGTCTGAGGAGGTATCTTCTCATAGGCTTATTTCTCACCATAGATGTTCATTTGGCAGGCTTTGCAATCAAACTCCAACTGGAAGCGGCGACCGTCGCCGAGGCGCAGCGTCAAGGGCTCACGCCACAGGGGCCGACTGCCACCACGACGCACGCAGTGGCCGAGGGCATAGCGGATGCAGTGGCGACACTGCATGAGCAACGGGGCAGGCTCCCCTCCCCCGTCTACCTCAAAGGCTGGACGGACAACGCTCAGGCCGTGAGCCTCATAGAAAGCGCGGGCCTGGGAGTTGGAGATGTTGAAGAGATAGGGATGACGCTCATAGGCGGACTGCCACGCATGGGCCATGGCCGGGACTGCGACAGAAGGCGCAGTGACAGGACCTGGCTGTGACACGGTCTTGCTGATGAGGGCCGTAAGAGCCTCGACACCCTCGCGACGCAGGTCGGAGAGCAGGCTTGAGGGGATGAAATAGTGGTCGGCCTGGTCGGCGATGGCCACGTCGGCACAGGCATAGGGCGTGGCGCCCAACTTCGAGAGTTGCCTGATGATGTTGTCGCCCTGGGGCTTCTTGGCGGGCTGGTGGTCGAACGCCACCTGAGCCTGGGCCTCCTCTGCAAGGAACGGAGTGCGGAGCGTCAGCGAGAAGCCATCCGCCGTCAGGCCAAAGGTCATGGCGATGGAGATCTTGCGCTCGGCGGTCGGGCCCGCAAGGAGCTTCTCGAAGGCCACATCATTGTTGCGGTAGAGACCCATGCCGGGCTTCAGGCCCTGTGGCATCTTGAAGGGATAGAGGCGGTTGCCCACGGCGCGGTTCACGCGGAAGCCTTCAAGCTCGCGGTCACGGGTCAGATAGCAGAGGCCATCGCCATTGGCAAAGGCGGCGGTGCCAGCCACATTGAACGAGTCGCGGCGGAGCTCCTTCACCTTGCCCACATACTCGCCCAAGGCTTTCGGCGTGTCGAAGGAGGCGATGTCGGGCTGGCGCCCCTTGAGGAAATAAGTGGTGAAACCACGGTTGAACGTCTTGCGCAAGGATGGCTCAAAATGATAGGTGACGGTGCCAAACGACGCACGCCGATAGTCATCGGGACGGCGCCTCACCAGTTCGTCGAGTCGACGGCTGTAGGCAGAGACCACATTTTTCACATAGTCGACATCCTTCAAGCGGCCCTCGATCTTGAACGAGGAGGCACCGGCATCGGCCAGTTCCTCGAGATGGTCGATCTGGCAGAGGTCTTTCAGCGAGAGCAGATGGCGGTCGTGCTCGACGACCTTGCCGTCGGCATCGAGCAAGTCGAACTTCATGCGGCAGAACTGCGCACACTCGCCACGATTGGCCGAGCGCTGAAAACAATATTGGGAAGCGTAGCACACGCCTGAATAGCTGACACACAGGGCACCATGGACAAAGACCTCCAGCTCCACGTCGGGCACCTCGCGATGGATGGCCTGGATCTCATCGAGTGACAGTTCGCGGGCCAGCACCACACGGGTGAAGCCGAGGTCGCGCAACCAACGGGCCTTCTCGGCCGTACGGGTGTCACACTGGGTGGAGGCATGGAGCTGCGGAGCATGGCCCACCTCGTCGAGGGCCACCTTGTGCATGGCCAGGGTGGCCATGTCTTGCACGAGCAGGGCGTCGACACCGATGCGCGCCAGGTCGATGATCATCTGCTGTGAGGCCGACAACTCGCGCTCATAGACAATCGTGTTGACGGTGACATAGACCTTGGCACCAAACTGGTGGGCATGGTCGGTGAGGCGCTGGATGTCAGCCAACGAATTGCCTGCGGCGGCACGGGCGCCGAACTTCTCTGCGCCAATATATACTGCATCGGCACCATGATCAATGGCGGCGAGGCCGCATGCAAGGTCTTTGGCTGGAGCCAACAGTTCCAATGTTCTCATGTTCTGCTTGTTAAGGGTTGAGGAGATGGGTCGCTGACGGCAACCGTCTGTCCATGCATCGGGGGCGCATCAACGGATTTCGTCGATGTTGTAGGGGGTCTCCTGATAAACGTAATAGTTGATCCAGTTGCTGAAGAGCAGGTTGGCATGGGCGCGCCAGGTCACCACAGGTCCCTTGGCGGGGTCGTCGTCGCGGTAATAATTCTTGGGCATCTCCACGTCGTCGCGCTTGCCAAAGTCGCGCTTATACTCCTTGTCGAGCGTGTCGGGGGCATACTCCAGATGGCCTGTGATGAAGAACTCGCGGCCGCCACGGGCCATGACGATGCTCACGCCACTCTCGGGCGACTCGGCCAGAACCGTCAGGTCGGGCACACGCTCGATCTCCTCGCGGCGCACCTCGGTGTGGCGGCTGTGGGGCATCATGAACTCATCGTCGAAGCCACGGAAGATGGGCAGGTGGTCGACGAGCACACGCTGGTGGAAAATGCCAAACATCTTCTTGGGCAGCGGATGCTTGGGAATGTTGTAGAAATGATAAAGGCCTGCCTGGGCGGCCCAGCAGATGTAGAGCGTGGAGGTGACATGGGTGCGGGCCCAATCGAAGATACCCTGGATCTCATCCCAATACTCCACGTCCTCAAAGTCCAACAGCTCGATGGGGGCGCCTGTGACGATCATGCCGTCCCACTTCTGCTGCTTCAGGATGTCAAAGTCCTTGTAGAACATCATCATGTGCTCGATGGGCGTGTTCTTGGGGGTGTGGTTCTTGAGCTTCATGAAGTTGATCTCTATCTGCAAGGGGGTGTTGGAGAGCAGACGGATCAGGTCGGTCTCGGTGGTGATCTTCAAGGGCATCAGGTTGAGAACGACAATCTTGAGCGGGCGCACCATCTGGGAATGGGCGCGACTCTCATCCATGACAAAGATGTTCTCTTTCTTCAGCAGTTCGATGGCGGGAAGCCTATCGGGTAGTCTAAGTGGCATGTGGAATTCCTTTCTCTCTTAACTGCGCAAAGTTAACAATAATATAGGAGAAAACACGTAACTGTCTGAAAAATAATCCCAACAGGCCCTCACATTTCATTCTTTTTGACATCGCCCAACGCTCTACAACCAACCTGGCATGTGGTCAAGCAGTGGCGGCCAAACAAAAAAGGCCCCGACGCCAATGGACTGCCGCTGGTGACAAGCACCAGAAAACAGCCATTGACCTCGGGGCCTGGCCATCGGGGGATGGCGGCGAGCGCCACTCCCCCAATCCTATCATTTTTTACCAGAGCTGCAAACGCTCGCTCTCGGGAATATACATCTTGTCGCCCTTCTTCACACCGAAGGCCTCATACCAAGCGTCGATGTGTGGCAGGGCACCATTGACACGCCACTCACCGAGGGCGTGGGGATCGCGCTTCACACGGTTGCGGATCTCCTGGTCGGTGATGTTCTGACCCCAAACGCCAGCATAAGCGAGGAAGAAGCGCTGCTCGGGCGTGAAGCCGTCCTTGTTCTTCAGCGGATGCTTGGCCATGACGTTCTTGAAGGCGTTGAAGGCCACCTGCAGGCCTCCGTGGTCGGCCAGGTTCTCACCCAGCGTGAACTTGCCGTTGGAATGGAGGCCGGGCAACACCTCGATGGCATCAAAGAAGTCGGAATAGAGCTTGGCACGCTGCTCGAAGCCCTTGGCGTCGGCTGCCGTCCACCAGTCGTGGAGGTTGCCGTCGGCGTCATACTGACGGCCCTGGTCGTCGAATCCGTGGGTCATCTCGTGACCGATCACCACACCGATGGCACCATAGTTGAAGGCGGCATCGGCCTTAGGATCGAAGAAAGGACGCTGCAGGATGCCCGCGGGGAAGCAAATCTCGTTGGTGGTGGGGTTGTAGTAGGCGTTGACGGTCTGCGGAGTCATGTACCACTCGTCACGGTCAACAGGCTTGCCGGCCTTGTCGGCAATCTGCTTGTCGTGAGCGAAGAGGCGTGTGGCGACCACGTTCTCGTAGAAGCTCTTGCTGGGATCGATCGTGAGCTTGCTATAGTCGGTCCACTTGTTGGGATAGCCAATCTTGACATAGAACTTATCAAGTTTCTTGTGGGCGTTGGCCTTGGTGGAGTCGCTCATCCACGTCTGGGCATCGATGCGCTGGCCGAGGCTGACCTGCAGGTTGCGCACCAGCTCCTCCATCATCTTCTTCGACTGGGCGGGGAAGTAGCGCTCGCAATACATCTTGCCGAGGGCCTCACCCATGGCGCCTTGCACCTGGTTGGTGGCGCGCTTCCACAGGGGATAGTCCTCCTTGCGGCCGCTCATCGTCTTGCCGAAGAAGTCGAAGTTGGCCTCGCGGATGTTGTCGCTCAGATAAGAGGCACTGCCCTGGATGACATCCCACTCCATGATGGCACGCAGGTCATCAGCGCTGAGCAGGGGCAACAGCTTGTCGAGACCGGTGAAGAACGAGGGCTGGCCCACGTTCATCTCCTGGACATACTGGGAGGCGACGCCCTCGGCCTGGGTGAAGGCCTTCAAGGGGATGTTGGGATAGTTCTCCTCAAACTGGGCGAGGGTCATCTTGTTGTAGTTGGCCTGCGGATCACGCAGTTCCACATTGCTCTTGGAGATCAAGGCCAGCTCGGTCTCGAAACGGAACACAGACTGCATCTTGCGCTGTGCGTCGGCAGCGCTGAAGCCATAGAGCTCAAACATGCGGACGATGTGCTTCTTGAAAGCCTCACGGATGTCTTGTGTGGCCTTGTCGGTGTTGACATACCAATCCTTCTGGCCGAGTGTCAAGCCTCCCTGGCTCAAGCTCAGGATGTTCTGGGTGACGTTCTTGTCGTCAGCGCCGAAGAAGGCACCGAAGGGAACACCATAGCCCAGCTTGGCATACTTCAACTGCACCTGGCGCAGGGCGTCGAGCGTCTTGGCGCCCTCCATCTCGTCGAGCAGGGGCTTGACAGGGGCGATGCCCTCCTGGTTGCGGCGCACTGAGTCCATCGCCAACTTGTAGAAGTCGCTGATCTTGCGCTCATTGGTGCCTGCCTGATACTTCTTCTTCGAGAGGTCGGTCAGGATGGTGTTGATCTGCTTGTTGACATTCTCCTGGAGCATGTCGAAGCTACCATAGCGGCTGTAGGCTGCGGGCAGGGGATGGGCTTTCTGCCAGCCACCGGTGGCAAACTGATAGAAATCAGTCGCTGGGCTCACCGTCTTATCCAGGTCAGACAAGACGAGACCCGACTTGTTCTGTGCCTGAACGCCACAAACGGGGGCTGTGGCAAACAGGAGCACAGGCAAAAGTTGTTTCACTTTCATAGTTGTTTGTATTTGGATGATTATCTGTTTTTATGGAAAAGCCTCGCGCTTCACTCGCCACTCTGCAACTGTTCCAACTTCTCAGACAGTTCCAACCAGTGGTCGTTCTCCTTGTCGAGGGCTTCCTTGGTCGATGTGTACTCGGTCACAAGTTCCATGTTGGAGGCGTTCTCGGGTGCCATGAAGAGCTGGTCGAGCTCCTTGATACGAGCCTCCATCTTGGCAATTTTCTTCTCCGACTCCTCCACATCGCGGCTGGCCTTGCGAATTTTCTTTTGCTGTTCCTTGTGGTCCAAGTAGCTTTGTTTGCCACCAGCCTTGTCTGCCGCAGGCTCTGGGGTGGACGCAGCCGCGCTCACTGGCTGAGCGTCGAGTGCCTCATGGATGGTCTCGGCATTGTGCACACGGAGGTAGTCGTAGATGCCGCCAATGTGCTCAACGACCTTGCCACCGCCAAACTCATAGACCTTGGTCACTAAGCCATCAAGAAACTCGCGATCGTGTGAGACGATGATCGCTGTGCCGTCGAAGGCTTTGATGGCCTCCTTGAGCACGTCTTTCGAGGGCATGTCGAGGTGGTTGGTGGGCTCGTCGAGGATGAGCAGGTTGACGGGTTCGAGCAAGAGGCGGATCATGGCGAGCCGCGAGCGTTCTCCTCCCGAGAGCACCCGCACCTTCTTCTCTGATATCTCACCACCAAACATGAATGCGCCGAGCAGGTCGTTGATCTTCAGGCGCATCTCGCCCGTGGCCACTTGGTCGATCGTGTCGTAGATGGTGAGGTTCTCGTCCAGCAACTGAGCTTGGTTCTGGGCGAAATAACCAATCTGCACATTGTGGCCGATCTTCAGCTTTCCTGTATAAGGTATCTCGCCCATGATGCATTTCACGAGGGTGGACTTTCCTTCGCCGTTCTTTCCAACAAAGGCCACTTTCTCACCTCGCTTGATGGTCATGTCGACATGGTCGAAGACCGTATGGTCGCCATAGTCCTTGCGCACATTGTCGCAGATGACCGGATAGTCGCCCGAACGCAAGCATGGCGGAAACTTGAGGTGCATCACCTTCTGGTCGACCTCGTCCACCTCGATGGGCACAATCTTTTCCAACTGCTTGATGCGTTGCTGCACCTGGACGGCCTTGGTGGCCTGATAACGGAAGCGGTCGATGAAGGCCTTGATGTCGGCTATCTCCTTCTGCTGGTTCTCGTAGGCACGCAACTGCTGTTCGCGGCGCTCCTTTCGCAAGACAAGGTATTGGTCGTATTTCACCCGATAGTCCTCGATATGGCCACAGGTGATCTCGATGGTACGGTTGGTGACATTGTTGATGAACGCGCGGTCATGGCTCACAAGCATCACGGCGCTACTGCTCTGGGAGAGAAACGTCTCCAACCAGCGGATGCTCTCAATGTCAAGGTGGTTGGTGGGCTCATCGAGGAGCAACACGTCGGGGTGGCGCAACAGGATCTTCGCCAGTTCGATACGCATGCGCCAACCACCGGAGAACTCGCGTGTGGGGCGCTCAAAATCGCTGTGCTCAAAGCCCAGGCCCACCAGGGTGCGCTCCATCTCGGCCTCATAATTCTCGCCGCCCATCATCATGAAACGGTCGTGCTCGAGGGTGAAACGATCCACCAACGCCATGTAATCGGGACTGTCGTAGTCGGTTCGGTCGGCCATCTCCTGCTGCATGCGGTCGAGACGGCTCTTCATCTTCACGTGATCGGCAAACGCCTTGCGTGTCTCCTCGCGCACCGTGGTGTCGTCAGAGATCTTCATCACCTGTGGCAGATAGCCAATGGTGGTGTCGTTTGGTATGGCCACCACACCCGAAGTGGGCTGCTGGAGACCACAAAGTATCTTAAGCATGGTCGACTTACCAGCACCGTTCTTGCCGACAAGGGCTATGCGGTCATGGTCGTTGACCACAAAACTGACATCATGGAAGAGTGGACGAACACCAAACTCTACTTTTAAGTTTTCTACTGAAATCATTTTCCCAACTACAATTTGTCGTGCAAAGTTACAAAAAATAGTCTAAAGCTAACGGATAATGTCTTCATTTTATTAACTTTGCAGCGGGCTGATTGCATTTTGCTAGCAACTAGCAATATTTCACGGCACTCGCCCACCCTATCCTAACACAAATCATATCAACCATGAAAAAAGCACTTTTACTATTGGCATTCGCCATCACTGCTTGCCTGGGCGCATCGGCACAGACCGACCCATTGCAAGGCATGCGCATCGGCGTCATCGGAGACAGTTATGTCAAAAACCACCGCGAACCGGTCGAAAACAGCTGGCACTACAAACTGGCCAAGAAACACGGCATGAAGTATTACAACTATGGACGCAACGGCAGTTGCGTGTCCATCAACATGAAGGTGTGGGGGCCTGCTGTTGTCAACCGCTACAAGGAGATGAACGACTCGCTCGACATCGTGGTGGTCATCGCTGGGCACAACGATGCGGGACGCCTGGCGGACGCCGTCACCGACTCAACGACCACCCTGGCCAACTACCGTGAGCAATGCACCAAGCTCTGCCAAGGACTGATCGAGAAGTATCCCAAGGCCTACATCTTTTGGTTTACACCATGGACCAACGACAATCCTAATTTTGAAGTCATCGTGAACGCCACCAAGGAAATCTGCGGATCCATGGGCATTCCCGTCTTCGACGCTTACCATGACAGCAACATCTTTGCGAGGAGCGACGCCTTCCGCCAAATCTTCTTCCAGGGTGGAAAACGCGACCACGCTCACCTGAACAGCAAAGGACACGACAGGTTCCTGCCCGTGGCCGAGCACTTCATCCTCCAATACGTGCAATAAAAACAACAGACTTCATGGTGTTTGGCCATGAAGACAAAATAAAACGGCGAATGTCATCTCGACATTCGCCGTCACGTATAAATAGAACTAACAGTTCTCAATACTGGATGCTCACGGCACCAAGCGACAAGCGCAGCACTTAGGATTCTTGCAGTGACCTAAATGTGTATTCAATTCATACGTCCGCTTTCTTGCTACTTTCCGATGTTGCCGAAAGGAAATCCAGAATGTCTAATCTAGTCCAACCATCCCCCCCCCTAAGGGTTGCTAACAGATTGGAACTCTGCATTTCGCTCCAAATTTACCAATTTTTCAACAAATAGCAAAGCATTTCGTGAAAAATCTTTGAAAAATTCTTATTTTCCCTACCTTTTTCATTACGGAATCGACATTTGGGCCCATTGCTGGACTATTTTGGCTCCATGTCCACACCATCACCTGTTAACTCGATTGTTGAGTGGATATCCTGGCGAGAGCATTGTCTTGGCACGACGTAAGGGGAATGTTTGATATGTGGCTGGTATATCACGCCGAAGGGTGAAAGATTTAAAAGATCATATCTTCGCTCAACCCCGTGGCGGCTTCGTGATGGTTGTCAAATAATCAATAGCTATTGGCTATGTAATTCCCGTTATTAGGGCTTACTCGGAACTTTCACCCATCAGACAAAGCTCGTGCTGAGCATACATGAAAGGGGTGCACAAAGCTGAGCTTCGTGCACCCCTTTTATGGATTGATGCAAATATCTATTTACTTCACCTTGTCCACGATGGCCTTGAAAGCCTCAGGATTGTTGACGGCGAGGTCAGCGAGCACCTTGCGGTTGATCTCGATGCCAGCCTTGTGAAGAGCACCCATGAGCTGGCTGTAGCTCATATCCTGCAGACGAGCGGCAGCGTTGATACGCTGGATCCACAGAGCGCGGAAGTTGCGCTTCTTGTTGCGGCGATCACGATAGGCATAGGTCAAACCCTTCTCCCATGTGTTCTTGGCAACCGTCCAAACATTCTTACGGGCACCGAAATAGCCCTTCGTGAGCTTCAGAATACGTGTTCTCTTTGCTTTAGAAGCAACGTGATTTACTGATCTTGGCATAATTTTTCTTCTTTAAACGTTCGACTAAAAAGTGAAATGAGTGATTAACGCAGATTGAGCAGATCACGTACCTGCTTCATGTTGTTGCGGTCGACCAGTGTCTGGTGATCGAGGTTTCTCTTCTGCTTCTTTGTCTTCTTAGTCAGAATGTGACTGTGGTAAGCGTGATGACGCTTGATCTTACCGGTAGCGGTGAAAGTGAATCTCTTCTTCGCACCGGAGTTAGTCTTAACTTTTGGCATTTTTTGTTGTTATTAAATGATTATTATAAAGGTGGCAACGCATATACCAGGCGGTACCACTCAGTTTTATCACTCTTTTGCGCTGTCGTTCTCTACGAGTTTCTTCAGGGCTTCACCGCCCTTGGCATTGGCCAAGAGGCCATTCTTCTCAGCCTGCTCGGCAGCCTTCTGCGCACTTTCCTCTTTGGCTGCAGCCTCTGCGGCCAGGCGATCACGCTTCTGTTGGCTCTGCTTGGCTACGCCAGCCTTCTTCGGGGCTAGGAAAAGGAACATTTTCTTGCCCTCCAAACGAGGCAGCTGTTCCACCTTGGCGTATTCCTCAAGGTCGTTGGCAAAACGCAACAGCAACACCTCACCTTGCTCCTTAAAGAGGATGGAACGTCCACGGAAAAACACATAGGCTCTCACCTTGTTGCCTTCCTCCAAGAATTCTTGGGCATGCTTCAGCTTGAACTGGTAGTCGTGGTCGTCGGTCTGTGGTCCGAAACGGATCTCCTTGACTTCCACCTTCACCTGCTTTTGCTTCATTTCCTTCTGCCGCTTCTTCTGCTGATACAGGAATTTGCTATAGTCGATGATACGGCAAACAGGGGGCTGCGCATTGGGAGAGATCTCCACCAGGTCAACACCCTGCTGGCGAGCCAGGTCCAAAGCTTGACGAGTGGGCATCACTTCTGAGCCACCGTCGCTAACCACACGAACTTCCCGCACACGGATCTGACCATTGATGCGGTACTGATTCTTCATCTTGTTGTTGTCTTTCTTCATTCAACTATATTAAATTCTGTACAGAAAAGGGCATAAGTTCCCCAATTCAGCGTGCAAAATTACTAAAAACTATCGATACTTCCAAAACTTTTTGCAATAAAATTCAAAAGAAAATATGATTGAAACGCAAAAGAATCCGGAAGGAAAAGGCCCACGCATCTACCAGGCCAACAGATGGCCTCAAAGAGCATGAGCGAAGCTACCTGACCAGAAGCTACAATGGTATTGTAGGGAAAAGAAAAAGTGTCGAACGAGATAAGAAAGACATCGAGCGAGACAAAAAAAACATCAAAAGAAATAAAAAAAAGAAAAGGTGGGAGACGCACAGCAATGTTGTGCGATCTCCCACCTTTTCATTATGTGTTGACGTGTGTTCTTATCTTTCTCGCTCCCCCCCACTTTCCTTTTGGCAATCGTCGTTAGGAGAACAAAGGATAAGACAAGCTCTTCACTCGCCGTTAGATGTTTTTCAGTTGCTCTGCCACCTCGTCCTTGATGCGCTGAGCGAAGTCTTCCATCTTCATGGTAGCCTGTTCGCCACCGCCCTGCACACGCATGGAGACGAGGCCCTCAGCAGCCTCCTTCTCACCAACGATCAACATGTAAGGCACACGCTTGAGCTCGTTGTCGCGAATCTTACGGCCGATCTTCTCATTGCGGTCATCAATGTAAGCGCGGACGTCGTGCTCGTCGAAATAAGCCTTGACCTTCTTGGCGTAGTCGTTGTACTTCTCCGAGATAGGCAGGATGGCCACCTGGTCGGGCGTGAGCCACAAAGGGAAGTGACCTGCGGTGTGCTCGATGAGCACAGCCGTGAATCGCTCGAGCGACCCGAACGGTGCGCGGTGGATCATGACCGGCGTCTTCTTGGAGTTGTCCTCAGCGGTATACTCCAGGTGGAAACGCTGTGGCAGGTTGTAGTCCACTTGGATGGTGCCCAACTGCCAACGGCGGCCAATGGCGTCCTTCACCATGAAGTCGAGCTTCGGGCCATAGAAAGCGGCCTCGCCCTCCACCTCACGAGCCTGAAGGCCTTTCTCCTTACAAGCCTCGCGAATGGCATTCTGGCTCTCCTCCCAGATCTCGTCAGAGCCAATGTACTTCTCCGTGTCCTTGGGATCGCGCAACGAGATCTGAGCCTCGTAGTTGTCGAAACCAAACGTGCGGAAGACCGTCTGGATGATGTCGATGACCGACTCAAACTCGGCCTTCACCTGGTCGGGACGTACGAAGATGTGAGCGTCGTCTTGGGTGAACGTGCGCACACGTGTCAGTCCGTGCAGCTCGCCACTCTTCTCATAGCGGAAGACCGTGCCAAACTCAGCGATGCGGAGCGGCAGATCCTTGTAAGAACGCGGCTTGCGAGCATAGACCTCACAGTGGTGGGGGCAGTTCATCGGCTTCAGCATGTAGATCTCGTCCTCCTCCGGCGTTTCGATGGGCTGGAAGGCGTCCTTGCCATAGTGAGCCCAGTGGCCACTGGTGATATAGAGGTTCTTAGAGCCGATGCCAGGAGTGATGACCTCCTGATAGTTGTAAGGCTTCAGCACACGGCGCAACAGCTCCTGCAAGCGCAGGCGCAACTGTGTGCCCTTGGGGAGCCAGATAGGCAGGCCCTTGCCGACACGGTCAGAGAACATGAAGAGTTCCATCTCCTTGCCGATCTTACGGTGGTCGCGCTTCTTGGCCTCCTCGAGCATCACGAGATACTCGTCGAGCATCTTCTTCTTCGGGAAGGTGATGCCATAGATACGCGTCATCTGCTCACGCTTGGCGTCGCCACGCCAGAAGGCGCCAGCCACGCTTGTGATCTTGATAGCCTTGATGGCACCCGTAGACAACAGGTGCGGACCACGGCAGAGGTCTGTGAAATTGCCTTGGGTGTATGTGGTGATGGTGCCGTCCTCGAGATCTTGTGCGATGTGCTCCACCTTGTACTGTTGGCCAGCGGCCTCAAACTCCTTAAGCGCTTCTGCCTTCGACACCTCACGGCGCACAACAGGCTCGTTTTTCTTGGCCAGCTCCTTCATCTTGGCCTCAATCTTCGGGAAGTCGTTTTCCGAGATGGTCTGTCCCTCGGCAGGCATCACGTCATAGAAGAAGCCGTTCTCCACAGCGGGTCCGAAGCCAAACTGAATGCCGGGATAGAGTTCCTGCAGTGCCTCAGCCAAGAGGTGGGCAGAGGTATGCCAGAAGGTTTGCTTGCCTTCGTCATCATCAAACTTATAAAGTTGGATGGTGCTGTCCTCATTGATGGGGCGGTTCAACTCGGTCGTCTCGCCATTGATCCCACAACATACAACGTCACGGGCGAGAGCCGGCGAGATGCTCTCAGCGATTTGAAGTCCGGTTACGCCCTGCTCGTATTCACGCACAGAACCATCCGGGAATGTGATTTTAACCATGATACAAATTAGTTTTATTTAAATCACCGCAAAAGTAACACTTATTTTCCTAACACGACAACAATTCGCATTTTATTTTCGTGTCTTTATCAGAACTTCACTTCTTGCCTGTGGGAGTCCCTGGAAAAAAGAAAACAGGAGGCGCTTCTTGCGGGAATAGGTGAGGCGCTTCTTGCAAGGAAAAGAGGTCACTTCTTGCGAGAGAGCTGCTTGCCGACAGAGTAAGCATTGTAGATGCCCAACTCACCGGCCTTGCTGAGGTCGCGCAGTCCCTCCTTGGTATCGCCCGAATAGCAGCGAGCCAATCCTCGGTTGTAGTAAGCCTCTGCAAAACGTGGATCGAGTTCGATGGCACGTGTGTAGTCATCGATGGCACGGGCATAGTTTTTGGCAGCGGCGAAGAGCGTGCCCCTATTATAGAAAAGGTAAGCATTTGTAGGCGCCACCTTGATGGCCTCTGCAAAATCGCCTTCCACCTGAGCAGCCTTCATACTGACATTCTGTCCACGCGAGGCGTCGTAACTATTGAGCAGAGATTGGCAGACCGCACGCTCCCACCGTCCGACAGCCGATGTGGTGTCCACAGCGAGGTAATCGTCAAGGTCGGCAATGGCGTCGGAATAGTTCTGTGCCTCAGCAAAGGCCACCGCACGTTGCAAGAGCAGGGCGGCACGCGCCGAGCGGTCGGTCTCCTCGCCGATGCCCGCTGTGAGCGCATCGATGAGCTGGAAGGTCTCGCGCGACTGGGCGTCGGTCAACTTCTCGCGGCCCTGGTTGCAGGTCACATGCAACTTGCGCAGCGGCTCCTGGGTACGGTTGAACTGATCGACGCTGGCATCATAAGCCTGATAATCACGCACACCATTGCCATAGGTGAAGTAAGACAATTGGAACATCGGCAGGAAGGCAATCTCCACCTCGCGATTCTGGATGGCACCGCGATAGTCGCTGTTGTACTCATGCTCCACGCGCGGCTTGTCCTCCACCACGATGTCGTTGTATTTGCTCAGGTCCACCTCCGACCGCTTACGCACATTGCGCAATTTCGAGCGGCTCCAGCGTTGCTGTATGCCAATGTGCTTGTCCATCTGCGCCTTGAAGATACGAAACTCGTCGAGCTCGGCCTTTGCCGTCATGCCCAACTTGCGGTAGGCACGGGCACGCAGGCTGAGTCCCGTCCAGAAATTGGGGAACTGTTCGATGACGCGCGTGTAGTCGCGGATAGCAGCCCGCAAGTTGCCCACCTTGTCATTGAGCAAGGCTCGGTTGTAGATGGCCATGAAGTTCTGCGGCTCCATCTTGATGACAAAGTCAAAATCGCTGATGGCACGGTTGTCATCACCCAGTTGCACACGGAGCAATCCACGGTTGTAATGAGCCAGGAAGTTGTTGGGATCAAGGTCGATGGCCATGTCATAGTCAGCCATGGCCCCCCTGAGGTTGTTCACATTGAGACGCGCCAATGCACGGTTCACATAGTTGCCCGCCACCTTGGGCCTGAGGTGGATCACCTCAGAGAGGCAAGAGTCGGCGGCGCGCCACTGGTGGCGGTTCAGCGCGATAAACGAACGTGTGGCCCATGCGTCGGCATTATATGGGTCCTGTTGCAGACTGCGACTGAGCCAACGGTCGGCCTCTGTGGTGTCTTTCTTTTCCAGGTAGATCTCAGCCTTCAACGAGTAGGCTGTGGCCGTCTTCGACCACCGTGTGATGATGGTGTCGGCATCGAGCAGGGCTTGGTCGTAGTCCTTGGCGTTATAGCGACAAATGGCGCGGTTGAGCCAAAAACTCGACACGTTTGGGTTAAGCTTGATGGCGCGTCCGTAGTCTGCGATGGCCTCTTCATACTTCTCCTGGCGGATGCGGGAGATGGCGCGCAGGTCGAACAATTGTTCGATGTAGGGATTGAGGGAGATGGCTTTGGAGGCATCCTGTTCGGCGCCCACAAAGTCCTCCAGATAAAATTTGGCCGTGGCACGGTCATACCATGGCAGCCATAGGTAAGGCTTGAGAGCCAACACCTTATTAAAATACTGTATGGAGAGCACATAGTCCTCATAGTGCAACGCCACCTCACCGCTGGTGATCAGGCGATCCACATTGTATTGCGCCCTGGCCTTGCCCCCGAGGAACAAAGCCAAGATCATGGGAACTATCACGCGCTTCATGACAGCATTTTCTTAACAGACAGGCCAGCGGAGCATTAGCGCCGCGGGGCCTTCACACGATAAGCGCAGCGGAACTTGCCTTGGGCAATAGCGCGCAACTTGCTGTTGATCATCTGCTTGCGGAATGCGGACAGGCGATCGACATACATGACACCCTCGAGATGGTCGAACTCGTGTTGCATGACACGTGCCAGATAGCCATCCACCCACTCGTCGTGGGGTGCGAGGTTCTCATCGAGATAGGTCACATGGATGCGTGTGGGACGTGTGACGCTCTCGTGAAGGCCTGGGATGGACAGGCACCCCTCATCCATCGACTCCTTTTTCGACTTCTCGTCGTACTCGACGATGTGGGCGTTGACATAAGCATGACGGAAGTCTGCATATTCAGGCATGTCGTCCTTGAGCACGTCGAGGTCGATGACCACCACGCGCAAGGCCTTGCCCACCTGCGGAGCAGCAAGCCCCACACCCTCAGAGGCGTCGAGGGTCTCAAACATGTCAGCAATAAACGTCTTCAGCGTGGGATCGTCCACTGCGACATCTTGGGCAACCTTTCTCAAGACAGGTTGTCCATAAGTGTAAATAGGTAATATCATCTCTTGGAATTCATGTAATCCTGAAGTATGATCGTTGCCGAAATCTCATCGACAAGCCCTTTGTTCTCGCGTCGTTCCTTCTTCTTCACGCCCCCGTCGATCATGGCACGGTGGGCAAGCACGGAAGTGAAACGCTCATCATAATATTCGATGGGGATGGCCGGGCACGCCTTTCGCCAGCGGTTGACGAAGTTCTCCACTCTGGCCAAGTTCTCAGATGGTTGGCCATTGGGTTGCGTGGGCTTGCCGATGACAATCCGTTCGACCTCCTCCTTTTTCACATATTGCGAGAGGAAGTCGAACAGATTCTTGGTCTCCACCGTTGTCAGTCCATTGGCAATGATCTGCAGGGGGTCGGTTACGGCCAACCCCGTGCGTTTCTTGCCATAGTCTATGGAGAGAATGCGCGACATGGATACGTCTCAGTCGCTCGTCCCATACGAGACGAGCGCTCCATCAATTTTTACTTTTTAAAGAGCAGCCAAGCGTCGCTCTTGGGATTGAACTTACTGCCACGGATGGCGTCGCGGCTCTGCACAGCGCTTGCCTTGTCGGCATAGGTAGAGGCGACCACACGATACATGTTGATGCTTGAGTTGTAAGCGATCTGTGCGTCATAGCCGCCCTGCTTGAGCGTGTTCTGCATGCCCTCGGCGTTGGCCTTGAGTGAGAACGAGCCGACGACTACGCTGTAAGCCTTCAAGCCGGGGCCGCTCACCACGGTCACATCCTCTGTGCGCACGGTAGCATTGTCGACGTTGGTGACAGTGGTCTGGTCAGCAGACTTCTCCACGAGCGGTGTGACGACAGGAGCCGTCTCTTGGGCGGGAGCCTGCTCACGGTTCTGCTCCTCTTGTGCCTGGGCCTTTTCCCACACTTTCTTGTAAGCACTCTCCTGTGATTTACAACTTGTGAAAGCAAAGGCCACGCAGAAAGCAGCGCCCAAAACCAAATATTTCTTCATACTTTATAATATTATAAATGTTAGTAATGTCTGTCAGGAAGCCCTTGGTCCATCAGTTGCAATAAGTGCTCAGTTTGCAGCTCACCAATGTGAAGGCCAAGCAGAGAGCCAATAGCAATGTCCAATATCTTGTCATGATGCTTAACGATTGTTGTAACATGGCCACGAGAGCCTTTATTCCTTTAAGTTGCGAAATTACAAAATATTCCAAAGACAAGGAGCCCCAAGCCACATAAAGTTTGTTAAATCAGCAAAATAGGGACAATTTAACAAAAAATATCCTTTCATTGATGCGTTTTTCGAGTGGGATTGCTTATATTTGCAACAACGAATGAGGACCATTCGTAACAGACAACTATTTACCATTAAACGATACGCTTATGAAGACAATCGGTTACATTGGCGCTTTTCTGGGTGGCGCCATCGCAGGTGCAGCCTTAGGTTTGCTCCTGGCCCCTGAGAAGGGTTCTGACACACGTACAAAGATTTCTGATGCTGTAGACGACTTCTGCAAGAAGCACGACATCAAGCTCAACCGCAAGCAGACAGAAGATCTCGTGGACGACATCAAGGACGCTGTGGACACCGCAGCCGAGTAATAGCCTCACACGCCCGACGGAGACGCCAAGAGGCTTTGCCTTTTTCTGTGCGTGGAAACGCTTACAGACCCTAGCAAGGGCGCCTGGCGCTTCCGTAGGGATGTCCGGCAATGATCATTCACTATTTTCACAAGACAAGACATGTTTTCCAACGACAAGAACATTGAGACCATCGGCCAGCTGGTGGAGACGCTGAAGCACTATGCTAAATTGCAAAGCGAGTATGTGAGGCTCGATGTGGTGGAGAAGACGGTACGCCTGCTGACAGTCATCACCATGACCGTCATTGTGTCGTTGCTCATCATCCTCATGATGATCTACCTGAGCTTTGCCGCCGCAAGCGCATTGGCACCCCTTGTGGGCCAGACCTGTGGCTATCTCATCGTGGCGGGAGCTTATCTCGTCTTGCTCTTTCTCTTTCTCATCTTCCGCAAGCAGTGGATCGAAAAGCCCCTGGTCAAGTTTCTCGCCTCCATTCTGCTCAGTTAACCAACCACTCGCCCCGCACAACACTTATTCATGACACATATGTCCTACACCACCATCGAAGAAATACAATTGCGCAAGGCCATGTTGCTGGCCGAGATACAAAAGGACAGCAACAAGTTGGGCAACGAGTGGAAATCACTGTTCCAAAAGCCCGACGCCCTCAACCGAAAGGCCACACCTTCCAAGCGGTTCAACAGTTTGCTGAGCACAGGAGCAGGCATGCTCGACGCCGCCATCCTGGGCTGGAAACTATACAGAAAATTCAAGAAGTGACCCAAGATAACGAAACGGCACCTCTTGAAAATCGCCTAGCGCCATCTTCATCCACTGTTGTGTTGTGTCAGCAAGATGGAGATGTTCACCTCGGCCATTGTTTATGGACATTTCTTTTTCGACAAGAAACCTTCTTGACTCACCCCTATCGACAATAGTCAAAATAGAGACACACAACTCAAAGGATTGAAGCTTTTGTTTATTAACAAATAATAAAATACAACCTCCAACAGTTAACGAAAGTTATATATATAAGAATACTTTCATCGCCATGGCTGCAAATTTACATAAAGTTTGTAATTTTGTAGCGTGTTTTTCATAGTATTAGATTTAAGGTTAACAAGGTTGGAGTACAGCGGTACTCCTTTTTTTATGCCTTTTTCTAATGCCACCTAAAGAGCCCGACCATTGGGCATCACCCTCTCAAACATCAATCGTCTCACCATCGTAAGCAAACCTGAAGCCTTCGGGCAGACAGGCGTTGGCTGCATCATGGAGCCCAATCTCATGGGTCATGTGGATGAAGAAGGTGCGCTCGGCCCCCACCCTACGCGAAAATGCGATGGCCTCATCGACAAGCATGTGGCTATGGTGTTCCTTGTCCCAGCGCAGGGCATTGACCACCAGCGTCTTCACCCCTTTCAGATAGTCATACTCCTCATCGTCCATCGTCTTCATGTCCGTGATATAAGCCAGGTCACCAAATCGATAACCGAGGATGGGCAACTTGTCGTGCATCACGCCGATGGGCACCACATCCACATCGCCGATGCGCAATGCCTGGTGGCGATGGATGGTGTGGAGGTTGAGTTTCGGCACACCGGGATAGAGATGTTGCACGAAACAATACGGGAAATTATGCTTCACGGCCTTCACCGTGATGTCGTTGCCATAGATGTCGATGTCGCCAAACTTGCAGAAAGGGCGCAAGTCGTCGAGCCCGCCCACATGATCGTAGTGGGCATGGGTCAGAAGTACCCCGTCGATGCGTCGGAAGGGCAACGGCATGAGTTGCATGCGGATGTCAGGGCCACAATCGATGAGGATGCGCGTCTGTTCAGTCTCGAGCAGTGCCGCGGTGCGATAGCGCTTGTCGTGTGGATCATGACTTTGGCAGACCTCACACTCACAACCGTTGACAGGCACACCCGTAGAAGTGCCCGTTCCGAGGAAAGTCAGCCGCCTCATGGTCAGATCACATTTACCTCTGGGTGCAACTCAAGACCGAAACGCTCCTTGACAGCCGCCTGCACAGCGTGCATCAACGCCACGATGTCGGCACCCTTGGCGCCACCATGGTTGACGAGCACCAGGGCTTGCTTGTCATGTACGCCAGCTGGTCCCAGGCTTTTGCCTTTCCAGCCACACTGGTCGATCATCCATCCGGCGGGTATCTTATAATGCCCCTCACCCATCTCAAAGTAACGCAAGTCTGGATGGGCAGCTTTCAGTCGGTCAAACGTCGCCTCATCCACGATGGGGTTCATGAAGAACGAGCCCGCGTTGCCCGTCACCTCGGGATCGGGCAACTTGGCGCGGCGGATGTCGATGATCACGTCGCGCAACTGCTGGGCCGTCAGTTTATCGGCAGCGATGCCTTGCCGCTCCAGTTCCACACGGATGTTGCCATAGTCAAGATCGGGCGCAAAGGTCTTGGAGAGTCTGTAGCTGACCGACAAGATGACAAACCTGTCTTTCCACTCATGCTTGAATCGGCTCTGTCGATAACTGTAGTCACAGTCGGCAGCCCGGATCACGACTGTCTTTCCTGTGCCAAGCTCCACGGCCTCCACGTCGACGATGACATCCTTGGCCTCGGCGCCATAGGCCCCGATGTTCTGTACCGCCGAAGCGCCACATTCTCCTGGGATCAGGCTCAGGTTCTCCATGCCATGCCAACCGTGGTCAACGGCATAGGCCACCACATCGTCGAACGTCGTTCCAGCCCAACAACGCACCACCACCCCGGCATCATCCTCATGCTCCACGCGCACGTCGAAACGTTTCTCTGGCGTGATCACCAGTCCAGGGAAGTCGCGCGTCAGGAGCAGGTTACTGCCGCCGCCAAGCAGCAAATAGGGTGTGGTCCGCAGGCGGGCATCGAGCGCAATAGCCTGGGCGTCGGCCTCGTTTTGGTAGACCATCAACTCGTCACACCGTTGGTCGATGCCAAACGTGTTGCGTCTGAGTAGTGAAGCGTTGGTAAATGTCTGCATGTCTTAGCTGTTGAATTTCACAAGTTTCCACTCGCCCCGCACCTTGCGGAACGACAGTTCTATCTCCAGTCCGTTGGCGATGCCTCGGATGAGGAAGGTCTTTCGGTTGGTCTCGGTATAGGTCTGACCATAGATGATGTTGTAGATGACCCCACGGGGGATCAGCGCCGGCTTGAAGTCGGGCCACTGCTGGGGCATGATGACACCCGAGATCTGTGAGAAGTCATCATCGGGGTCGGGTGCCGTGAATTCCACCTCGCTGGCCATGCTTCTCACCTGGAAGGCGGAATCGGCGGCAAAGTGATGGTAGAACTTCAGGAACGAGGCGTTCTTGTTCTGGTAGAGAGGCTTATAGTTCATCGAGGTCAGCATCCACTCGCCCTGCAGACGGTCGAACAGGAACTGTTGGACCGTCTTGCGACTGAAGAAGATCTTCTCGATGGTGACGTGGTTGATTGACGTGTCCTTGAGCAATGTCTTCTGCCGGTCGTTGTCGAAGATGAGCGTGTAATAGCCCTGGCGCATAAAGAAATGTTCTATCTTCCATTGCTCCTTAGCAACCTTTTTCTCAAGCTTTCCGTTGCGATAGACAGGCAACGGGAAGACGATACGCTTCAGTTGTAACTTCCTGTTGGCGGCGAAATTGAACACGAAGTCGTCGAAAAGCTCATCAGCCGCCTTGGGCATGGGCGTCTCCGCTATCAGGCTCTCAGTGGAATCGAGGCTTGACGTGTCGGCAGCCAACGTGTCGGAATTCACGGTGTCAGCAGATGTCGGTTTCCGGTCGGTGCAACCATAGGGCACCACCATCATCAGCAAGAGCAAAAAGAAAACAACAAATACAATTCTCTTTCTCATAAAATCATTCATAAACCGGGGCAAAATTACATATATTTTTTTATATAGCTCTGCTTTTTCAAATAAAAGTTTGTAACTTTGCAAACTGAAAAAGGTTAATGAAAAGATGATGTTAACAGACAAGATAGACCAACTTCTCAAAGAAGTGTCCACGCTCTCGGCTAAAAACGCCGAGGACGTAGAGCAACTCAGACTGAAATACCTGAGTAAGAAAGGTGAAATCAACGCCATCATGGCTGACTTCCGCAACGTGGCCAAGGAGCAGAAACGCGAACTGGGCATCAAGATCAATGAGCTGAAGACAGCCGCCACAGCAAAGATCAACGCCCTGCGCGAGCAGGTGGAGACCACCGAGACTGGTTCGGAGAGCCTCGACCTGACACGCACCGCTTATCCCGTCTCACTGGGAACGCGCCATCCGCTGACACTTGTCCGCAACGAGATCATCGACATCTTCCAGCGCATGGGCTTCACGCTCTTCCAGGGACCGGAGATCGATGACGACAAGCACGTGTTCACCATGCTCAACTTCGCTGCCGACCATCCGGCACGCGACATGCAAGACACGTTCTTCATCTCCCAGAACCCCAACGACGTGACCAAGAATGTGTTGCTCCGTTCACACACCTCAGGCGACGAGGCCCACTACATGGAGAACCATGAGCCGCCCATCCGCGTGCTCTGCCCGGGTCGTGTCTACCGCAACGAGGCCATCTCGGCACGCGCCCACTGCTTCTTCCATCAGGTGGAAGGTTTGTATGTCGACAAGGGCGTCAGCTTCACCGACTTGAAGCGGGTGTTGCTCACCTTCGCTCGCGAGATGTTTGGTCCCGACACGAAGATCCGTCTTCGCCCCAGTTTCTTCCCGTTCACCGAGCCCAGCGCAGAGATGGACATCTCATGCACCATCTGCGGTGGCAAGGGTTGCAACTTCTGCAAGCACACCGGATGGGTGGAGATCCTGGGTTGCGGCATGGTCGACCCACACGACCTGGCCGCCTGCAACATCGATCCCGAGGTCTACACCGGCTATGCCTTTGGCATGGGCGTGGAGCGCATTGCCAACCTGAAGTATGGTGTCAACGACCTTCGCCTCTTCTCGGAGAACGACACTCGCTTCCTCGAGGAGTTCCAGAGCGCTTATTGATCACTCGACAAACCCTATCATAAAGCCCAAGGGGCGCAACTCGGAGTTGCGCCCCTTGGGCTTTATCTTTTTCCATTGTCATGAATGATACGGACCACTGCCCATATCGTTTGCGTTTCTTCTTAGAGCAAGTCGGGGCGCAGTCGCTTGGTGCGCTCCATGGCCTGGTCCATCTCCCACTGTTTGATCTTGGCCTCATTGCCCGACAGCAAGACGTCGGGCACACGCCAACCCTTGTATTCGGCCGGACGCGTGTAGATGGGAGCAGCCAGCAGGTCGTCTTGGAAACAGTCGGACAGGGCGCTCTGGTCGTCACTGATCACGCCGGGCACCAGTCGCACCACAGCGTCGGCGATGCAGGCCGCAGCCAGTTCGCCTCCCGTCAGCACATAGTCGCCCACGCTGATCTCACGTGTGATGAGGTGCTCGCGGATGCGCTGGTCAATGCCCTTGTAGTGTCCGCAGAGAATGATGAGGTTCTTCTGCAGGCTCATGCCATTGGCTATCTTCTGGTCAAACCGCTCGCCGTCGGGCGTCACATAGATCACGTCATCGTAGTCGCGCTCAGCCTTCAGGGCACTGATGGCCCTGTCGATGGGTTCACATTGCATCACCATGCCGGCAAAGCCGCCATAGGGATAATCGTCCACACGACGCCACTTGTCGCGGGTATAGTCGCGCAAGTTGTGCAAATGGATTTCGGCCAAGCCCTTCTTCTGGGCACGGGCCAGGATGCTCTCGTGGACAAAGCCCTCGAGCATCTCGGGCAATACGGTTATAATGTCGATTCTCATATTGGTTGCAAAGTTACAAAAAAATAGTGTATTCGCCCCCGATTTGGTCACAAAAGGCTATCGTCCGGGGCATCAGCGCTCATGGAGCATTCAGCCCAACGGCGCATCGGGCGGACAACTACCCGAACCGCTCCACAAAGTCATCCTCTGAGAGGATGGGGATGTTGAGCTGGTGGGCCTTCTGGTTCTTGCTGCTGGTGGAGGTGACGTCATTGTTGATCAGGAAGGATGTCGACTTGCTCACCGACCCTGTCACCTTGCCGCCTTGCGCCTCGATGTAGGCCTTGAGTTCGTTGCGGTTCTTGTAGTGGTGCACGTCGCCCGTGACAACGAAGGTGAGTCCTTTGCACTTGTCGCCCGTCGCCGCCGTCGACGTCTGTTCCACCGTGAGCTCTTCGAGCAACCGGTCGACCACCGCCTGATGGTCCTCCTGGGCAAACCACGCCACAAACGACTTTGCCTTCTCCGGCCCGATGCCCGGTATCATGGCCAAGGTCTCCTCCGCCCTGGGGGCAAAGAGGTCTGTGGGTCGCGTCTTGCCTTCCGCCAGGGCAATCAGGTCTTGCAACGGATAGGCCGACAACAGGCGGTTGCAAACGTCTTGGCCACACAGCGGTATCGACAGGGCGTAGAGCAACCGACGGGCCTCCACACGTCGTGCGCGCTCCACCGACTGGCGGATGTTGGCAGCCGACTTGTCGCCAAAGCCTTCCAGCCCAGCGATTTCCACGGCGTGCTGTGGCAGACTGAAGATGTCGGCATAGTCGCGGATCCACCCCAGGTTGATAAACCTCTGCAAGGTCTGCTCCGAGATGCCGTCCACATTGACACCCTGCTTCGACACAAACCGCGCAAACTTCTTGAGCTGCTTGGCAGGACAGGCGCCATTGGTGCAGTGGAGGGTCTTCGTGCCGCTGGCCGGACTCACGGCCACTTGGGTGGGCGCTCCGCACACAGGACACTGGCCAGGGACATGAAACAGGCCCACGGCCTGGCGCACCTTGATGACCTTCGGTATGATCTTGTTGGCCTTGATGACCTCCAGTTCCGAGCCCCTGTCGCCGACGCCCAGTCGTTCGCACTCACTGATGTTGCACAGTGAGGCGCGCTTCACCGTGGTGCCCTCGAGCTCCACGGGGCGAAACACGGCCACGGGCGAGATGGTGGACGCCGCACAACTCCACTCTATGTGGTCGAGCTCCGTGCATGCGCTCTCGTCGGCCCACTTGAAGGCGTAGCCGGCACGGGTGGCGTGGTGGCCCGTGACAGAACCTGTGGCGGCATAGGCCACGTCATCATAGGCGATGACCAGACCGTCGACGGGATAGGGGTTTTCGCGCTTGGTGACCTTCTCGGTCCACCGGTCGATCACCTTATTTATATTGTCGAGCGTGGGTTCGTCGATGCGTTCATGCTCCACGCACCCCAGTCCCACCTTCCTGAGCCAGTCCATGCGGGCGCCCCAGGTGTCGATCTCCTCATCGGTGTGGACGAGGGTGAAGGGAATCCAGTGGATGTGGCGCTGCGCCACCTCGCGCGGATCCTTCAGCGTCAGCGACCCCGAAGCCAGGTTGCGGGGGTTGGCATATTCCTCATCGCTCTCGAGGTTGAACCGCTCAAAGTCTTCGTAGGAGATGACGGCCTCGCCGCGCACCACGACATGGCCCTCGGCCTCGATCTTCGCCGGTATGCCATCAATGGCTGACGCCAGGTGGGTGATGTTGGTGCCGATGTGTCCATCGCCACGTGTCACCACCTTGGTCAGCCTGCCATTGTCGTAGGTCACGACCAGCGTCAACCCGTCCAACTTCCACGAGAGCCAGATAGGCCGGCCTTCGGCCCATTTCACCAGGTCGGCGGGTTGCTTGGTCTTCGCCAGTGAGAGGGCCGGAAACTCGTGTTCCTCCTTCTTGCCCGCCATCGTGTCGGCCGACACCTGATGGGTGGGCGAGTCGGGCAAGACGACGCCCGACTGCTCCTCCAAGCGCTTCAGCTGGTCGAACTTCGCATCCCACTCGTAGTCGGTCATGACCTCGCCACGACCGTTATAATAGGCGTCGGAGGCACGGTTCAGCTCTCCGACGAGTTGCTTCATCTGTTCTGTAATGTCCATTTTCTTACTTGATTGATGACACATGGGCCCTGACGGCACCTAATGGAGCCACAAACTTACAAAAATTCTTCGGAATAGGCGACAAAGATGGGCAGAATGTTCAGTCAAAAACAATTTTATCACATTTCTCTTAATTGTGTAACATTTCCACTCATTTTCCTTTCTCACTCTTGCCTTTTTGCTTAACTTTGCGGTAAAAATACAATAACGCTTCAACATGAACATCATAGTTAGTCCAGAAATCGAGCAAGCCTGCCCATCTTTTGTGGGCGCTTGGGTGGAAGCCTCGGTCAACAACTCGCCTTACAGCGAGCCCCTGTGGGATGAGATCAAGTCGCTGGGCGAGCACTATCGCTCGTTCCTGACCACCGACACGGTGAAAGAGCTTCCCGGCATTGCCGCCACACGCCGCGTCTATCGCGCCTGTGGCAAGGATCCCTCGCGCTATCGCCCCGCCTCGGAGGCGCTCATCCGCCGCCAGTTGCAGGGCAAGGACCTCTATCAGATCAACACGCTCGTGGACCTCATCAACCTCGGCAGCATCGCCTATGGTTACAGCATCGGCGGCTTCGACGCCGACAAGTTTGTGGGCGACACCCTGAACCTGGGCATCGGCCGAGGCACCATCAACATTGCCGGTCTGCCCGTCTACCGCGACGAGAAAGGTGGTGTGGGAACGCCCACCTCCGACAACGAGCGCACTAAGATCACCATGGACACCACCCACCTCGTGGTGGTCATCAATGGCTACGACGGCGATGAGGAGCATGTGCGGAAGAACGCCGAGTACATCCAGGAGCTGCTCCGCAAGTATGCCCAAAGCGACGGTGGCTCTTACCACTTGTTCCGCTAAGCGACCACCCCACCCCATTCATTTCCCCTATAAAACAAACACTTACATATGATCATAGGAATAGACGTGGGCATCAGCACCACAAAGATTGTGGGCATCGACACGGCCGGCGAGGTCGTCTCACCCATCCGCATCAAGGCCACCGACCCCGTTACCTCGCTCTATGGGGCCTTTGGCAAGTATCTCTACGACAACCACATCAAGTTGCAGGACGTTGAGCACGTGATGATCACGGGCGTGGGCTCGGCCTACATCAACGCTCCCATCTACGGCCTGCCCACCGACAAGGCCGAGGAGTTCATTGCCGACGGCCTCGGCGCCCGCTATGAGACGGGCCTCAACCGCATGCTCGTGGTGTCGATGGGCACGGGCACCAGTCTCGTGCAGTGCGACGGCGACGACATCCGCCACATCGGCGGCATCGGCCTGGGTGGCGGCACACTCATGGGCCTGAGCCGCATCATGCTGCAAACCGACGACATCAAGCAGGTCATCGCCCTGGCCAACGAGGGCAACCTGGCCAACATCGACGTGCAGATTGGCGACATCAGTCCCAACCCCTTGCCCGGACTGCCCAAGGACGTCACGGCCTCGCTCTTCGGCAACGCCAAGAGCAACGCCACGCGCGAGGACACGGCGCTGGGCATCATCACCACCGTGTTGCAGACCATCGGGTCGAGTTGCATCCTCGCCTCGCTCAACTCGGGCATCCGCGAGTATGTGCTCATCGGCAATCTGACGCTCTTGCCTCAGTGCCAAAGGGTGTTCCCCGCCATGGAGAAACTCTACAACGTGCGTTTCATCATCCCCACCTGTTCGGAGTATTGCACAGCCATCGGCGCGGCCCTGAGCTACAAGGCGGAGCACTAAACACCAGAGGCGCCCTCTCCCCCATGCCGCACGAGGGCACACCGGACACAGGTATGGACCTAACAAAAGAAACAAGACATAACTGACAACCATGAACTTAAGAACGATTGGACTGGCGGCCTTGGCGTTCGCCTCCACAGCGGCCCGCGCCCAAGGCACGGCAGCCGACTACAAACGAGCCTACGGACTCTACGACAAGTTCCAACAGAAGAATGTCACCCACTGGGCACACGACATCGGATGGCAGGACTCGTCCAACGTGTTGCACTATTACATCGAGACACAAGATGGAACACGTTATATAACATACGATGTGACGTCTGGCGTCAGCAAGACCTACAACTCCTTGAAGGAGATGCGTGATGCGCTGGGCATGCGCGAGCGCCGCAACCCCTGGGGACAGCGCCGCAACGCTGACCCCTTCCGCCATCCGCAACGCCACTGGATGGAGACCGACGACGAGCAAGACCAGCGCGTGGTGGCCTCGCCCGATGGCAAGCTCGACGCTTGGATCGAGAGCAACAACATCTACATCCATGAGGTGGGCAAGCCTTACTCGGAGAAGCACGCCCTGACGCAAGACGGCACCATCGGACGCTACTACAGTTCCAACATCTACTGGAGCCCTGACTCGCGCAAGCTCTTCGTCTGCAAGCGCAACAGCGTCGAGAAGCGCTACGTCTACTATGTGGAGTCGTCGCCCGCCGACCAGGAGCAACCCATCCTCCACAAGCAGGAATATGCCAAGCCTGGCGACGAGCTGCCCCAGCATTGGCCCGTGATCATCTCCCTCACCCTGCCCGACTCGGCCACAGCGGCCGCCAACAAGTCTAAGAGCTTGCTCGACGGCATGGTCGTGAAGAAGGTGGAGGCTGATCCACACGCCGTGGAAAACCAGTACAGCCTCGACTGGTTCCAGTGGACACCCGACAGCCGCGAGGTGACCATGGAATACAACCGCCGTGGCCACCAGCTCTATCAGATGCTGGCCATGAGCGCCACGACGGGCAACCTCCGCACCGTGGTGGAGGAGCGTTCCAACACGTTCGTCAACTACTCGCGTCTCTGGCGACAGTTCATCAACGACGGCAAGCAACTGCTCTGGACCTCTGAGCGCGACAACTGGAACCACATCTATCTCTACGATGTGCAGCCCGACAAGAAAGGACGCCTCGCCAAGCCCCGCCAGGTGACCAAGGGCGACTGGTTTGTGCGCCGCGTGGAGAATGTCGACGAGCAGAACCGCGTCATCTACTTCGCCGCATCGGGCGTCAACAAGGACGAAGACCCCTACCTCATCCATTATTACAAGATTGGCTTCGACGGCAAGGGCATGACCTGCCTCACCCCCGCCGAGGGCAACCACTCGGTGGTGTTCTCGCCCGACTACAAGTATGTGGTCGACACCTACAGCAAGGTCGACACTCCGCCCGTCACCGAGTTGCGCAGCGCCGACGACGGCCATCTCATCAAGACACTGGAGACGGCCGACATCTCCAAACTGAAGGCCAACGGCTGGGTGGCTCCCGAGGTGTTCAAGGCCAAGGGCCGCGACGGCCAGACCGACATGTGGGGCATCATCCAGCGACCCACCAACTTCGACCCGTCGAAGAAGTATCCCGTCATCGAGTACATCTATGCGGGCCCTGGCGACGCCTACACGCCGAAGAGCTTCATCAGCTACAACTGGAACATGACGGCCCTGGCCGAACTGGGCTTCATCGTCGTGCAGCTCGACGCCATGGGCACCAGCTACCGCGGCAAGAAGTTTGAGGAGGTCTGCTACAAGAACCTCAAGGACGCAGGCTTCCCCGACCGTGAGCTGTGGATCAAGGCCGCTGCGGCCAAGTATCCCTACATGGATGCCGACAACGTGGGAATCTTTGGCGCCTCGGCCGGCGGACAGGAGTCCACTACGGCTGTCCTCCTGCATGGCGACTTCTACAAGGCTGCCTACAGCTCCTGCGGATGCCACGACAACCGCATGGACAAGATCTGGTGGAACGAGCAGTGGATGGGCTGGCCTATCGACTCCAGCTATGTGGCGTGCAGCAACGTCTACAACGCCCCCAAGTTGGAGCGTCCGCTGATGCTCGTCGTGGGCGAGCTCGACGACAATGTCGATCCCTCGAGCACCTACCAGGTGGTCAACGCCCTGGAGAAGGCTGGCAAGGACTTCGACCTCGTGGTGCTGCCTGGTGTCCATCACACCCTCGGCGAGCAGTTTGGCGAGCACAAGCGCTACGACTTCTTCGTGAAAAACCTGCTCCACGTCAATCCGCCTAAGTGGTCGGAGGTGAAGTGAGGACAGGCCACACGACACGACCCAAACATCTCATCAAGGCTGAAGCCCCCATCGCGGGCCTCAGCCTTTTTTGTGCGCTGCAAATGGCTGTTTTTTTTCTAAAATTTGTTTTGTTTTCCACTCATTTTCGCTATCTTTGCAACAGATAATATTTTATTAGTATCTGCACGATTATGCAACAAACAAACAATATATTAGCCATATTAGACAACTATCTTCACAACAATCCCGATGAGATTGCCATGGATATCGCACACGACTTCCGAAGGCGAAGAATAGAGAAAAACCTAACACGTGCACAGATAGCCGACCGCTCAGGCGTGGCCATCAGCAACATCACCCGATTTGAACAAAAAGGATTAATCTCATTGAAAAACCTGATCGGCATTGCCTTGGCTTTGGGATACACCTCCGAAATCAAAAACGTCTTCTCGCAACCCAAGTACGCCACCATGGAGGAACTGCAACAAATCAAACGTAACGCCAACAAGAAAAAAGCATACAGGCCATGAAAGACATCCAATCTCTTACGGTGAAGTACCATCGCCAAACGGTCGGGACGCTGTCCTTGGGCGTCGACGGCAAGGTGTGCACTTTCGAATATTCCAGCCAATGGCTTGCCCAGGGGTTCAGCCTTTCTCCCCTGGAATTACCACTCAAGCCAGGATTGTTCATCGCACAGGCCACGCCCTTCCATGGCAATTTCGGAATCTTCGAAGACAGTCTCCCTGACGGATACGGAAGATATTTGCTGCATAAGGCTTTGCTGAAAGAAGGAGTCAACGACTTTGATTTATCTACTCTCGACAGGTTGAGTCTTGTGGGAGAAGGAGGCATGGGTGCCCTGACCTATGAGCCTGCGACCTCTATTCAAACTGGACATGAGTTGATTGATTTTGACCATTTGCAGGCTAAAGCCTTGGAGGTATTAAGAGAGCAACAAGACCGCGATGCAGGATCGTTGCTTTACAATAGCGGGAACAGCGGAGGTTGCCGTCCCAAGGCTGTATTTTCTGATGCAGAAGGCCATTGGCTTGTGAAATTTCGTCACACCTATGATCCCCAAGACATGGGCACCCAAGAGTTCCACTACAATGAAATGGCCAGACAATGTGGCATACAAGTGCCGGATTTCAAGTTGATCAACGGGAAATACTTTGCTTGCCGTCGTTTCGACATATCACCTACAGGAGAACGCATCCATGTGGCCACGGCTGGAGGTTTGCTTTCCGTACCTTTGTCCAGTCCCACACTCGACTATCTCAACCTCTTAGCACTCACTGGCTTTCTCACACAGAGCCAAGAAGATGTGGAAGAGATGTTTCGCAGAATGGTGTTCAACTATTTGATGGATAACAAGGATGACCACTGCAAGAACTTTAGTTTCATGGTGGAGCAAGCCAATGACGGCCTTTGGCGTTGGCATCTCGCTCCCGCCTATGACTTAACCTATTGCACTGAGGGATACAATGGCGAACACGCCACATCGGTCAACGGAACTGGCAACCCAACCTTGGAAGACATGATTGTGGTAGGCACAAAAAACAGAATGAAAGAAAGCAGATGCCGAGAGATCTATGACGAAATAAACCAAAAACTGGGCTTGAAGTAATCCATAGGGGGACAACAGGGCTTTGAATTCACTTTATTCTCCGCAAAAATGCGGAGAATAAGGCAGATAATCTCCGCAAAACTTGCACTATATGGTAAAAAAAACTATATTTGCAACCTAAAGGAACGATCATGAGGAAAGTGACATACATATGGCAACATAAGGATTGGCCACACATGACTTGGAACAACGCCAGTCTTTGTAACACCTTGGCTGAGGTGAATATGCTGCGCGGAAAGCTATTGGGCAGGATTTCCATGTTTGGTTTTGAAGAGCAAAACGACACCCTACTCTATTCCTTAACGCAAGAGATCGTGCACTCTGCCAAAATCGAGGGAGAAGAACTGAACCGAGACAGCGTGCGGTCTTCCGTAGCTCGCCAGTTGGGTCTGGCTCACGAAGGGTTGCCTGTGCCCGACCACTACACAGAGGGAGTTGTTCAGGTGATGATGGACGCCGTGCAGCATTCTTCCACACCATTGGATGCCGAGCGATTGTTCTCCTGGCACGCCGCCTTGTTTCCAACTGGTCACAGTGGCATTCACAAGATAGCTGTAGCCCAATGGCGCGAAGGCGACGAGCCAATGCAAGTGGTTTCGGGAGCCATGGGGCATGAAAAGGTACACTACGAAGCGCCCGCAAGCAGCGAGGTGCCCATCATGATGGCAGAATTCATCAACTGGATAAACAACTCCCAAGACCTCGATCCACTGGTCAAGGCAGCTGTGGCACACTTATGGTTTGTCACTATACACCCCTTTGATGATGGCAACGGACGACTGTGCCGAACGTTGACAGAACTGCTACTCTCGCGTGCCGACAAGACATCACAACGCTTTTACAGTCTGTCATCAGAAATACTCAACCACCGCAGGGCTTATTACGATCACTTGGAAGAAGCTCAGAAAGGCGGGCTTGACATTACGCCTTGGGTGGATTGGTTCTTGCAAACCTTAAAAACGGCCTTAGCCAACGCCTTGCTCAAGACAGAAGGTGTCATTCGCAAGGCCCAGTTTTGGGACGCCCACCGCAATGTAGTCTTCAATGATCGTCAACGCAAGGTAATCAACATGCTCTTCGATGGTTTTGAGGGCAAACTCAATTCTTCAAAATGGTACAAGATCAACCACTGCTCACAAGACACAGCCAATCGAGACATCAAAGACTTGATAGCCAAAGGCATCTTGAGACAGACAGACGAAGGTGGACGAAGCACCAACTATCAATTGACAGAAGCGTTGCATGCCGACAAGCCATCTGAGTGAACAAGTACAGGATCTTACGAGCCTTTATTTTCACAACAATCACACCATCAAGCCATACTATTCTCCGCATTTTTGCGGAGAATAAGGCAGATAATCTCCGCACACGCTACATCGGCTTGATGGTCTTCTCAATGAAAGCGACCTCCTCCGAACTGAGCGAATACTTCTTGTAGAGCTGCCGGTCGATAGCCTCCACTGACAACCTTTGACATCATATATGATTTATTATTCAACTCTCCAGAACTCATCCATCTAATTGTTCCATTTTCCCAATATTCCTTGATGTTAGTTGATGGAGTTGCTCCTGTTGAAATATCGGTAATTTGATAAATATAAAGAGTCTCCCTATCCTCTGGGATCATGCCTATTTCCGTATCTTTAAATTTCGTTTCTTTCAAACCTATCAATCTTTACAATTTGACTTTTCAAGCACTACCCACACACCTGTTTTGTCACTTCCCTCATGCCTAATGATATGGGCTTTCTGCATCACCGACAAGTCGCGTTCTATTGTGCGTTGTGTCACCGCCAAAGTTTCCGACATTTCTTTTCCGGTGACTAATGGATTGGCTTTGATGGCAGATAAGATAAACCGCTGACGCTCTGTAAGTTTCGTTTCCGACATTTGTTTCCGACATGTTTCCGACATTATTGGTGTCATTAGTGACATTTACACCGACATTTACACCGACATTTACACCGACATTGCGGTAAATGGTAATCAGCGTTCCGCTGACATGATTTTCGATTTTAGGCTCAGGAAGTCCCATTCTTTTCAAGCCTTGACGTATCTTGTTGATGCCGCGACCCCATGTCTCGATAAAGCCTGCCTTGTAGAAGGCATTGGCTATGTTGCGGTTGCGAGGTTGTGAAGCATGTTCGGCGAACAACTTCTCTTGATCGATACCTTCGGGCAGCTTACCGTCGTTCCAAAGCATAATGCAGTCATCATACACTTTCATTTGTGTATGTACTCCCATATAGTCACGATGTACAATTGCATTGCAAATGGCCTCACGCAACACATCCTCGGGTATTTCCAATTGCTCTATACGTGTTATTCCTTCGTAGTGAATGGGGGATAAGAGATACTTAGAACGCAACAATTCAATGATGCGGTTTACCATTTGCAAGATATTTCCTTCTACAACGTCCTGTGTGACCAAGTCGCTCTCGTCATTACGGAAACGACCGATACGGAAATCACAAGACACAAAGAATCTCTTCGGGTTCTTGCCAAAGAGCAATAGGGCAGCTTGTTTGAGCTGTCCTTCCTCAGTTATCAAGTTCAGACTTTGCAGCACAGATTCAGTAGATGAAGTGTAGGCGTCGCCCGAAATTCGTCCGACCTCAATGCCTTTGCGCAAGAAGTAGTCGATAGCTTGACGGTCAATATCGTTTAGCGTGGCGCCGGAGACTGGCATATCATCCCATGACCACCCCATCTTTTTCAAGATAAAGTTCTGTAATGCCAATCCTTTTAGTTCTTGCTTGGTGGAACCGCTACGATAGTGATAAACGCCACGGTAAGCTACTGGCATACTGCTTGGTGTCACAACAATCTCTATGTATTCTTTTCCGTCCTCTGTCAGCAGGTTCACATCCTCCACAATACCAAGGTAGTTGACAATCTTGTTTGGAATATCCTCCATCAGTTTTTTTGGCTTCTGGCAAACCAATCACTTCTTTCTTGTCGTTCACACCGATGAATATGCGTCCACCATAGGCATTTGCAAAGCCACATACCCATTTCAGGTATTCGTCTCGCCAAGATTCCTTGTATTCTATATTTTGACTTTCACTAAGCATACTCTTTCCTCGTTAAAGTGTAAAACCCATTTCGACAAGGTAGCCGTTTACCTCACTTTCATACACACTCATCTCTTTTGCCAATTCCGGTAGCGTATTTTCGTACCATTCCAAAATTCAAGGATGTTCCGAATAAATAGTAAACGCGTAATTATGATTACTTCAATATGTCAATATGTTCTGTCTGTCTGTTTCTTGATTATTTTTTATGGTTTAACATGGATGGTGCTGGAGGAGCTTAGTACACGCCCCCAAGTTACCATTCCATTAAGATTTCATGTTGCAAATGTAACTAAAAAATAGTGGTAGCGCAAACTTTTAAGGCATTTTTTCTATGTGAGCGTTTTTCTCGCTGTCTTCATGAGGCAGATTGTGTAAGCGGTTTTACTCAGTTGTTGGTTCAGAACGGCGATTGAATGAGTTTCATGGTTGCGTGAGCGGTTTAATAAGGTTTATCGCCTGTTGATTTTCTGAGAGGCGTGAACGCCTCTGTTGTCTTGCTTGGGCTAAGCTGTCGTGAGCTCGCTCACGTAAGGCCTAGCCCAAGCAAGGCAACAAGCCGAAGGCTCAGAAAACCGACAGGGGTTTAACCTGGTTTTTGTCTACCATTCCGATTTGTCTTGGAAATTCTGAAAAAACAGGTACTTCTGAACTTGACCATCTAGAGAAAAATTCGCAGGTTTTGTCCGATTAAATTTCGTTAAAAGTCTTAACGGTGGTTAATTTGTATGAAATTGTTCCGCGAAAGTGGCCTAATCGAGTTGCGATAGATATCGAATCGAGAC